>CAMKJS010000072.1 GCA_946413245.1 uncultured Clostridia bacterium | reverse complement strand
AGCGCCAGGAGGCCCGGATCAGGCCGCTGCGGGTATGCAGGGAAGCGGTGAGCCAGCCGATCCGTTTGTCCGGAAGCGGCTGCCAGATGAGCTCCGAGAAGCCCGGATGTTCTTCATCGTGGCAGATGCCTGCCGCCTGCTCAAACACCCAGTCCGCCACTGCGCCGTAGGCATAGTGGTTGAACGAGTTCATATCGGCGGACCAGAAGGAACCGTCCTCCCGGATGCCGTCCCAGTGCTCCCAGATCGTGGTGGCACCTTTGGAAACCGGATACAGCCAGCCCGGATATTCCCGCCGCAGCAGCAGATCCCAGGCCACGTCAGCGTGGCCGTAATTGCTCAGCACATGGAGGATATAGGGGGTGCCAACGAAGCCGGTGCGCAGCTGCGTGCCGTCGGCGCGAACCATCGCGGCCAGATCGTCCGCCGTTTTCTGTGGATTTTCCGCCAGGCCGAAATGCACCGCCAGAACATGCTCCGTCTGGGTTTTGTATTCCGGGAAAGCCTTGCGGAAGGCGCTGACGATCCGCCCGTGCAGCGCTTCGTATTCCGCCACGTCTTTGCCGAGCACCTTTCCCGCCCTGACAACCAGCTCCGCGGAACGGGCGTAAAACGCGGAGGCGATGAAATCCTCCCGGGTGGAGCCTTTGTAGCTGCCGGCGGGAGCGTCCAGGCCCAGCCAGTCGGCAAAGTGATCGCTGCCCGTCCACAGGTTTTCGGTCTTCGTCAGACCGGTGATATAGTCCACCCACTTCTTCATACAGCCGAACTGATCTTCCAGTACCTGACGGTTCCCATAAGTCTGGTACACCTGCCAGGGAACGATGGTCGCGGAGTCTCCCCACGCGGCGCTGCAGAAGCCGCTGGGCATGACGTCGGGAATGACCTGCCCGATCCCGCCGCTTTCGTACTGATCCGCCGCCATATCATGAAGCCATTTCCGGAAAAAGCGCTCCGTGTCGAACAGATAACCGGCCGTCCTGCAGAACACCTGCGCGTCGCCTGTCCAGCCCAGGCGCTCGTCCCGCTGGGGACAGTCGGTGGGCACGTCCAGGAAATTACCCCGCTGGCCCCACACGATATTCGAGAAGAGCCGGTTCAGCACCGGGTCTCCGGACTCCAGCCAGCCGGTGCGTTTCATATCCGAGTGTACCGCGACAGCCGTAAAGTTTTCCGGTCCGGCCTCTCCCGGCCAGCTCATCAGATGAATATACCGGAATCCGAAGAAGGTCAGCCGGGGATGCCAGGTCTGCTTTCCGTTCCTGCAGGTATAGCGGACCTCCGCTTTGGCGCTGCGGTAATTTTCGTTGTAGAAATTGCCGTCCCGGTCCATCACTTCGGCGTGGTTGAACCATACTTCGTCCCCCGCCTTCGCGTCGACAGTGAATTCCACATAGCCGGTAACCTCCTGGCCGAAGTCCACCATCAGATCCCCGCCCGGTGTGCGGAAAACCTTCCGGGCTGCCACCCGCTCCGTTTCCCGGATGATCTCTCCCTCCTGGGGGATCAGGATCTCCCTGCTCCAGTCCAGAGGTTTCGCATTCCGCCATTCCGGCGTTACAAACCGGGCGTCATAGGTTTCACCGTCGTAGATTTCACTGAAGCGTACAGGGCTTTCGCCGCAGGTCCACGCTTCGTCCGTGGCAACCGTCTCTTCACCGCCGTCTTCGTACCGGACGGTCAGCAGGGCGATCAGGCCGCAGGGCTGTGCGTACCGCCGCCGTTTGTCCTCGCTGTCCATCCAGCCGGGCATGGGCGAACGGAACCAGCCACGGCCCACGGTCACCCGCAGATCGTTGCTCTCCCGCAGCAGATCCGTTACGTCGTAGGTCTGGACCTGCAGACGGTGGTCGTAGCTGGTCCACCCGGGCGCCAGCACGAAATCGCCCACCCGTTTTCCGTTCAGTTCCGCTTCATAGACTCCCAGAGAAGTGATCTGCAGTTCAGCCTGCCGAACCGCCGGCTTTGCTTCAAACGTCCGGCGGAATACGGGAGCGGTGCTGCCGAAATCCGCAGCCGGCGTGATCCAGCGCGCGTTTCCGATATCCATAGGTCTCCTCCTTGTTTTGCGATATTGTCGTCTGTAATCACAGTATAACACAATCCGCGGCTGACGCAACAGCGCAGAAAAAACATTCAGGACAGAAAAAAAGCGAACAGCCGCCCGGAGATGTGATATGATGGAAAAAAGCGCCGCGCGGCTTTGCCTTGCCGCGGACACGGAGCAAAAAAGTCAGGAAAGGAAGAGCGCCATGACCGGCATTGAGACCCGCTGTATTCAGGGAGGATATACCCCGGGAAACGGGGAACCGAGGCAGATTCCGATTATCCAGTCCACCACCTTCAAATACGACACCAGCGAGGACATGGGAAAGCTGTTTGACCTGGAGGCTTCCGGCTACTTTTATTCCCGCCTGCAGAACCCCACCTGCGACCTGGTGGCGGCAAAAATCTGCTCCCTGGAAGGCGGCACCGCCGCGATGCTGACCTCCTCCGGCCAGGCCGCCAACTTCTACGCCGTGTTCAACATCGCGAACGCCGGGGACCACGTGGTGGCCTGCTCCGCGATTTACGGCGGAACCTACAACCTTTTCGCCGTCACGATGAAGAAAATGGGCATCTCCTTCACCTTCGTATCGCCGGACTGCACGGCGGAAGAGCTGGACGCGGCCTTCCAACCAAACACGAAGGCGGTGTTCGGCGAAACCATCGCGAACCCGGCCCTCTGTGTGCTGGATATCGAAATGTTTGCCGAAGCGGCTCACCGGCACGGCGTTCCGCTGATTGTGGACAATACCTTCGCCACCCCCGTCAACTGCCGCCCCTTCGAGTGGGGCGCGGACATCGTGACCCATTCCACCACGAAATACATGGACGGCCACGGCTCCGCCGTGGGCGGCTGCATCGTGGACAGCGGCCGCTTCGACTGGACCGCGGAACCGGACAAATTCCCCGGCCTCACCACACCGGACGAAAGCTATCACGGAGTCGTTTACACCGAGCGGTTCGGGCTGGGTGGCGCCTTCATCACCAAGGCCACCAGCCAGCTGATGCGGGATTTCGGCTCGATCCAGAGTCCCCAGAGCGCTTTCCTGCTGAACCTGGGGCTTGAAAGCCTGCATGTACGCATGCAGCGGCACTGCGAGAACGCCCAGGCTGTGGCCGAATTCCTGCAAAAGCACGAAAAGGTAGCCTGGATCAGCTACTGCGGCCTGCCGGGAGACAAATACTACGAGCGGGCCCGGAAGTATCTGCCGAACGGCTCCTGCGGCGTGGTGTCCTTCGGCGTCCGGGGCGGCCGCAAAGCAGCGGAAGCCTTCATGAAGGCACTGAAGATCGCCGCCATCGAAACCCACGTGGCGGACGCCCGCACCTGCTGCCTCCATCCCGCCAGCGCCACCCACCGGCAGATGAACGACGAGGAGCTGCGGGCTGCCGGCGTCTCTCCGGATCTGGTCCGCCTGAGCGTCGGCCTGGAAAGCAAAGAAGATCTGATCGCCGACCTGGACCAGGCCCTCCGCAGCGTCTGAAAAAACAGGGAATAAACACGAAAAAAGCCTTTACGCCGCGGGAAAGCGGTGTATAATAGAACGAAACAAAGCCCGAGGCTTTGTACGAATTATACAAGGAGGAATCCCAGTTATGAAGAAAATCATTGCTCTGGCCCTGGCCTTCATGATGATCTGGTCCGTCTGCACCGCCGTTGCGGAAGACGTGATCACCCTGAAGATCGCGCATATCGGCCCCACCACCGGCGCTGCCGCCCTGTACGGCCTGGCGACGCTGCACGGCGCGGAGATCGCCGTTCAGGAAATCAACGAAGCCGGCGGGAAATACCGCATCGAACTGATCAACGAAGATGACGAGCACAACGTGGAAAAGGTCATCAACGCCTACAACGCCGCGCTGGACGCCGGCGCGCAGATGATCCTGGGCACCACCACCTCCAAGCCCTGCGAAGCAGCCGGCGCTCTGGGATATACGGACCGGGTCTTCTTCCTGACCCCCTCCGCCTCCTCCACCGCCGTCATCGAAGACAAGGACAACGTCTTCCAGATCTGCTTCACGGACCCGAACCAGGGCCGCGCTTCCGCCCAGTACATCGCGGACCATCAGCTGGGCACCAAGATCGCCGTGATCTATAACAACGCGGACGTGTACTCCACCGGCATCCGGGATACCTTCGTGGAAGAAGCCGCCGCGAAGAACCTGGAGATCGTCAGCGAGAGCACCTTCACCGACGAAACCACCGACTTCACCGTGCAGGTGGCTGACGCCCAGAACGCCGGCGCCGAAATCGTGTTCCTGCCCATGTACTACACCCCCGCTTCCATGATCCTGAAGACCGCCGCCGACAAGGCCTACGCTCCGATCTTCTTCGGCGTGGACGGCATGGACGGCATTCTGAGCGTGGAAGGTTTCGACACCTCCCTGGCTGAAGGCGTCATGCTGCTGACCCCCTTCGTCGCCACCTCCAAGGACGAGAAGGTCGTCAGCTTCGTGAACAAGTACCAGGCCGCCTACAACGAGATCCCGATTCAGTTCGCGGCGGACGCCTACGACGGCATCTACATCCTGGTGCAGGCCGCTGAGAAAGCCGGCATCACCTCCGACATGAGCCCTGAAGAAGCCTGCGATCTGCTGATCGCCGCGATCCAGGAGATCACCGTGGACGGCATTACCGGATCCATGACCTGGGACGAAAGCGGCGCCGTCACCAAGACGCCTCTGGCCGCCACCATCGTCAACGGCGAATACGTGTTCGAGGATTAATCCCTGTATTCCGGGTATAACGCGGGCTGGTTTCCGATGGGGAGCCAGTCCCGTCTTAATTTTCCGGACGTACTCGTCTCCGTCCGCAAAGGCGGCGCCGGAATGGGGTGTACGTCCTGTGAAGGAGTTTCCGCGTCATGATTTTTCTTGACAACCTGATTAACGGCCTGAGCCTGGGCAGCATCTACGCCATCATCGCCCTGGGCTACACCATGGTGTACGGCATCGCCAAGATGCTGAACTTCGCCCACGGCGACGTGATTATGATCGGTGCCTATGTGGCGTTCTGCGGCCTGCAGTACTGGGGGCTTCCCCCGGTGCTGGCCATCGCTGTGTCCATGATCGCCTGCACGGTGCTGGGCGTCACCATCGAAGGCCTCGCCTACCGCCCCCTGCGCCAGGCCGCCAGCCTGGCGGTGCTGATTACCGCCATCGGCATGAGCTACCTGCTGCAGAACACCGCGCTGATGATCTGGGGCGCAAACCCGAAGTCCTTCCCCACCACCTTTATCAACAGCGTCAGCATCCGCCTCGGGCGGCTGAATATTTCCATCGCCACCCTGATTACGATTTTCGCGAATATCGTGATTATGGTGTCCCTGACGCTGTTCACCGCCAAAACCAAGATGGGCAAGGCCATGCGGTGCGTATCCGAAGACCGGGGCGCCGCGGAGCTGATGGGGATCAACGTGAACCGCACGATCTCCGTCACCTTCGCCATCGGCAGCGCCCTGGCGGCCATCGCCGGCGTGCTGCTGTGCTCCTCCTACCCGATTCTGCAGCCCACCACCGGCTCCATGCCGGGCATCAAGGCCTTCACGGCAGCAGTGTTCGGAGGGATCGGCTCCATCCCCGGCGCCATGCTGGGCGGCGTGCTGCTGGGGGTCATCGAGATCTTCGGCAAGGCGTACATCTCCACGGAGCTGGGAGACGCCATCGTTTTCGCCGTGCTGATCGTGGTGCTGCTGGTGAAGCCCACCGGCCTGCTGGGCCGGCCCATCCGGGAGAAAGTGTGAGGTGAGGAGCATGACGAAAACGAAACGGAAACGCCTGATTTACAACCTGATCACCTTCTCCGTCGTCATTGCCGCCTACCTGATCCTGCAGCACATGATCGACGCGAAAACCATTACCCGCTCCCTGAAGGGGCAGCTGGTGCCCATCTGCGCCTGGATCGTGATGGCCGTTTCCCTGAACCTGGTAATCGGGTTTTCCGGGGAACTGAGCCTGGGCCACGCCGGATTCATGAGCGTGGGCGCCTACACCGGCGCAGTGGTCAGCGGCTGGCTGCTGAACGCCTTCCAGATGGAAAACACCGTCCTGCGCCTGGTGCTGGCTATCGTTGCCGGCGGCATTCTGGCCGGGATCGCCGGGGTCGTCATCGGAATCCCCGTGCTCCGGCTGCGGGGCGACTATCTGGCCATCGTGACGCTGGCCTTCGGCGAGATCATCCGGAATCTGGTGAACGTACTGTACATCGGAACCTCGGAAGGCCACCTGAATTTCTCCTTCCTGCATAAAAACCTTCCGGAAAGCGCCGTGATTCTGGTGGACGGCGCGAAAGGCGCGGTCAAGATCAAACCGATCTCCACCTTCACGGTGGGCTTCGTGCTGATTCTGATTACGCTGATCATCGTGCTGAACCTGGTCAATTCCCGGGCCGGCCGCGCGATCCAGGCCACCCGGGACAACCGGATCGCCGCGGAATCCATGGGCGTTTCGGTGACCAAATACAAGATGATGGCCTTTGTGACCGCGGCGGTGCTGGCCGGCATGGCCGGCGCCCTGTACGGCCTCAACTCCTCCACGGTGGTGCCCACCCAGTTCACCTTCAACCAGTCCATCAACGTGCTGGTCTTCGTGGTGCTGGGCGGCCTGGGCAACGTGCTGGGATCCGTGATTTCCGCCGCGTTCCTGACCGTGCTGCCGGAGGTGCTGCGGGAGTTCGCGGATTACCGGATGCTGGTGTACGCCATCGTGCTGATCCTGGTCATGATCTTTACCAACAACCCCGCGATCCGCTCCCTGGTCAACCGGCTGATCAGCCCCGTCAAAGCGCTGCTGCGCGGCCGGCAGCCCTCCGCCCTGCAGGGAGGTGACAAGGCATGAGTGAAGTCAGACGCCACCGCTCCGACACCCGCATGGTGCCGGTGCCCTCCTATTCCATCGTTCCCGAGCGGGACGTGAACGCCATCCCCGTGCTGGAAACCCGGCACCTGGGCATCGAATTCGGCGGCCTGAAGGCCGTGGACGATTTCAACCTGACCATCGGACCCACGGAAATCGCCGGTCTGATCGGCCCCAACGGCGCCGGAAAGACCACGGTGTTCAATCTGCTGACCAAGGTGTACGAACCCACCTCCGGCGCGGTGCTGTTCCGCGGAAAGGATCTGCACGGCATGAGCATCGTGCAGGCGTCCAGGCTTGGCATCGCCCGCACCTTCCAGAACATCCGGCTGTTTGACCGGATGACCGTGGAGGAAAACGTGCGCATCGGCCTGCATAACCAGATCCGATACGATATGTTCAGCGGCATTCTGCGGCTGCCCCGGTACTGGGGGCAGGAAAAGAAGCAGCACGAAAAGGCCATGGAGCTGCTGTCCATTTTCGGCATGCAGGACCTGGCGGACGAAACCGCCGGAAGCCTGCCCTACGGCGTACAGCGCCGGCTGGAAATCGTGCGCGCCCTGGCTACCGATCCGAAGCTGCTGCTGCTGGACGAGCCCGCCGCGGGCATGAATCCCCGGGAAACCGAGGAGCTGATGGAAAACATCGCCGGCATCCGGGACCGGTTTCAGATCGCCATTCTCCTGATCGAGCACGACATGAGCCTGGTCATGGGCGTGTGCGAAGGTATCTGCGTGCTGAACTTCGGCCGCGTGATCGCCAAGGGAACCGCGGACGAAATCCAGGCAAACCCGGACGTCATCGAGGCCTACCTGGGCAAAAAGAGAACCGAACAGAACGGGCGGGAGGAGGAAAAAGCATGAGTGAACTGAATGCTGAGCTCCCGCTGCTGAAGGTTTCCAACCTGCACGTGTATTACGGCGCCATCCACGCCATCAAGGGGATTACCCTGGAGGTCCGGAAGGGCGAAATCGTAACCCTGATCGGCGCCAACGGCGCCGGCAAATCCACCACCCTGAACACGATCGCCGGGCTGCTGAAGCCGCGGCAGGGTACCATCGCGCTGGACGGCATGCCCGTCGGCGGCACCGGCGCCTCGAAAATGGTTTACAAGGGGCTGAGCCTCTGCCCGGAAGGCCGGCGTGTTTTCCAGCAGATGACGGTGCGGGAAAACCTGGAAATGGGCGCCTTCAGCCGGCCCGCTTCCGAGATCCCCGATTCCCTCGAGGACGTGTTCAGCCGCTTCCCCCGCCTGAAGGAACGGGAAAAGCAGATCGCCGGCACCCTCTCCGGCGGGGAGCAGCAGATGCTGGCTATGGCCCGGGCGCTGATGAGCAAGCCCAAGCTGCTGATGCTGGACGAGCCCTCCATGGGCCTGGCGCCGATCCTGGTGGATCAGATCTTCGATATCATCCGGGAGCTGCACGAATCCGGCGCCACCATTCTGCTGGTGGAGCAGAATGCGCAGATGGCCCTTTCCGTGGCGAACCGGGCCTACGTGCTGGAAACAGGATCCATCTCCATGTCCGGAAACGCCTCCGAGCTGCTGCACAACGACGCGGTTCAGAAAGCCTATCTGGGCAATTAAGATCTTTTCGGATTCTGTCTGATCTGCCGAAAGGCCAATCAGCAGAGGGAGGAAACATGGCACTGACGGCCTACTGCAAAAAATGCGCGCGCGAGGTGGAACCGGGCGCCGTCTGCCCCTACTGCGGCACGAAGCTCGGCAAAACCGCCGCCCACGCGGCCTGGTGCCAGGAGCGGACGCCGGTGAAGGACTGGATGAGCTGGAACGCCGTCATGCGCGTGCTGCTGCCCGCCGGCCTGGCGGTGCTGCTGCTGACGCTGACCGCGGAAGGTCTCTCCGGAGGGACGGCGGCGGTGGAGCAGCTGCTTCGCTCCGGTTTTCTTTCCACCCTGGCCCTGCTGCTGGCCGCCGTACTGGCGCTGGTATTCCTGGCCCTGCTGCTGCAGGGGCCGGAACTGGCGGATTTCGTGGTGGACTCCCGGGGCGTACACGAAACCCGCTACCTGGCTAATCCCACGGCGCTGAAGCTGCTGCTTCGGCTGAAGTCCCCCACCCTCCTGCATGACGCGGCGGAAGGGGGCGGTACAGCCGTGCTCCGGCTCAGCGAGCGGCACCTGTCCTGGCGGGAGGTCGCGCGGGTGCAGCTCTGGCCGGAAAAATGCGCCGTGCTGTTCTATGCCCCCGGGTGGTGGCTCCGGATTCCGGTCATGTGCACCCCCTTCACCTGGGAGGATACCCTGAACTTTATCCGGGAGAAGCTGGGACGGAAGAAAAAAGTTCTGCTTCCCGATTTCCTGACGGCGCCTCCGCCTCCGTCCCGCAGCCGGGCCAAACCGGCGGCCCGGCCCGCGCCGGAGGTGGAGGAAGCGCTGGAGCAGCTCCGTATGGAAGAAGCGTTCGCCGCCGGAGAAAACACAGACGCCGGAGAGAATACAGATGGAACAAACCCTGAAGAGTAAATATACCCGCATGACGACCGAACCGGTCCGGAAACTGGTCGTGCGGCTGGCCGTGCCCACGATGATCAGCATGCTGGTCACCGCGCTGTACAATATCGCCGACACCTTCTTCGTCGGCCGTATCGGCACGGAAGCCACCGCCGGCGTCGGGCTGGTTTTTCCCATTATGACGATCCTGCAGGCTTTTGGCTTCTTCTTCGGCCAGGGCAGCGGCAATTTCATCTCCAGGCAGCTGGGAGCCCGGAAGCTGGAAGAAGCCAATATCATGGCCACCACCGGAAACCTGTGCGCCCTGCTGTTCGGCGCCGTGTTCGCGGCCGCCGGCATCGCCTTCGCCCCGCAGATTCTTTCCCTGCTGGCCGGCTCCAACGAAGCCGTTCTGCAGCCCAGAACCCTGGCTTTCGCCCGGGATTACATGATCATCATTCTGCTGGGCGCTCCGTTTCTATGCATGTCCTGCGTGCTGAACAACCAGCTTCGCTTCCAGGGGAACGCCTTCTTCTCCATGATCGGCCTGGTTTCCGGCGCGGTGGTCAACTGCGCGCTGGACCCACTGCTCATCTTCGTGTTCCGCATGGAGGTGCGGGGCGCCGCCCTGGCCACCATCCTCAGCCAGATGCTCAGCTGCGCCATCCTCTTCGTCGGCACGCTGCGCAGCGACAGCCTGAAGCTTCATCTGCGCAACTTCCGGCCTACCCCGTACTATCTGAAGTGGATCTGCATCGGCGGCTTTCCCTCCCTGTCCAGACAGGGGCTGGCCAGCGTGGCGACCCTGTGCCTGAACGCTGCCGCCGGCGCTTCCGCCTCCGCCGCGCCTGACGCGGCCATCGCCGCCTTCTCCGTGGTGGGAAAGATCATGATGTTCGGCTTCAGCGCGGTGCTGGGCTTCGGGCAGGGTTTCCAGCCCGTGTGCGGCTTCAACTACGGCGCGAAAAAATACGGCCGCGTCCGGGAGGCATACCTGTTCTGCATACGCGTCGGATTCCTGTTTCTGCTGGGCGCTTCCGCCCTGGGCTTTATCTTCTCGGACCGGCTGATCGCCCTGTTCCGGGACGACCCGGACGTCATCGCCGCAGGACGGATCGCCATGCGGATGCAGTGCGTCACCTTTCCCCTGATGGCGGTGGTGACCCTGACCAACATGCTGTATCAGAACATTGGCCGGGTCTTCGGCGCCACCCTGCTGGCTGTCGCCCGCCAGGGGCTGATGTTCATTCCCGTGGTACTGATCCTGCCCCGTCTGTTCGCCGACCCGCTGCAGGGCGTTTATCTGGCGCAGCCGGTAGCGGATCTGTTCGCCTTCTGCCTGGCGGTGCCCCTGGCGCTGCGCATGCTGCGGGAGCTGAAAGCCGGCACGGACGCCGCCCCGGCCTGAAGAAACCACGCCCGCGGAACGAATTTGGAACCCGGATCCGTTATATAGTTGCAGATTCGTTTTAACGGATATCAAAGGAGTCCCCGTATGGATGAAGAAAACACCTTCCTGCCTCCGGAGGAGCCGGCCCTGTCAAGCCAGCCCCTGGCTGCCCGGATGCGCCCCGCGACGCTGGAGGAGTTCGCCGGCCAGCAGCACCTGCTGGGCCCCGGCAAGGTTCTGCGCCGGCTGATCGAATCAGACACCCTTTCCTCCATGATCTTCTGGGGGCCCCCCGGCGTGGGCAAAACCACCCTGGCCCGCATCATCGCCCAGAAGACCCGGGCCGCCTTTATCGATTTTTCCGCCGTCACCAGCGGCATCAAGGAAATCCGTCAGGTGATGATGAAAGCCGAAGAGAACCGGCTTTACGGCACCCGCACCGTCGTGTTCGTGGACGAAATCCACCGCTTCAACAAGGCGCAGCAGGACGCCTTTCTGCCTTTCGTGGAAAAGGGCAGCATCGTGCTGATCGGCGCCACCACGGAAAACCCCTCCTTCGAGGTGAACAGCGCGCTTCTGTCCCGCTGCAAGGTGTTCGTGCTGCAGGCCCTGAGCCGGGAAGACATTCTGCAGCTCCTTCGCCGGGCCCTGACCGATCCCCGGGGCTTCGGCCGGGAGAAGGTGACCATCAGCGATAAAGGGCTGGACGCCATCGCCGTATTCTGCAACGGGGACGCCCGCAGCGCGCTGAGCACCCTGGAGATGGTGGTGCTCAACGGAGACGTGAGCGAGGACGGCATTCACGTGACGGACGAAACCCTGGCCCAGTGTCTCTCCCGCAAGAGTCTCCTGTACGACAAGGACGGCGAGGAACACTACAACCTGATCTCCGCCCTGCACAAATCCATGCGAAACTCGGATCCCGACGCCGCGGTCTACTGGCTCATGCGCATGCTGGAGGGCGGCGAGGATCCCCTGTATATCGCCCGCCGCGTTCTGCGCTTTGCCGCCGAGGACGTGGGGCTGGCGGATCCCCGGGCCATGGAGGTCGGGGTCGCCGCCTACCAGGCCTGCCATTTTATCGGCGTACCGGAATGCAACGTACACCTGGCGGAAGCCGTCGTCTATATGTCCCTGGCCTCCAAATCCAACGCGGTCTACATGGCGGTCAACGAAGCCCGGGAAGCCATCGAGAAGGAGCCGGACGCGCCGGTTCCCCTGGTGATCCGCAACGCGCCGACCAGCCTGATGCAAAATCTTTCCTATGGAAAAGGCTATCAGTACGCTCACGACTACGCGGAAAAGATCACCGCCATGCAATGCCTGCCGGACTCCCTGAAGGACCGCCGCTTTTACCGCCCCACGGTTCAGGGGCAGGAAGCGCGGTACAAGGAACGGCTGGAGCAGATTTCCGCCTGGAAAAAAGAACAGCGTGAAAAGGAGAAGAAATCGTGAAACGGATCCTGCGTCTTCTGTGCCTTTTTTGCTGCCTGGTTCTGCTGCCGCTGCCGGCCCTGCAGGAAGCTGCAGCTCCCTCTCCGGCGCCCAATATCCGGGTACGCCTGCGCCGCCTGGGGCTGACGGACCGGATCGATCTGATTCCCCGGGGACGGTATCTGGTACGGGGGCAAGGCTGTGAAATCCTGCTTCCGGAAAACATGCCGGTGACCCTGCAGCTGCGTGAAAACCGGCTGGTTCTGTATAACGGAGAACTCTCCGTTTCCCTGGGAACTTCCGTTTCCTTCCTTCGGCAGGATACCGGCAGCACCCTCTCTGCGCCGGCTCTTACCATTGTGGGGCAGAACGGCGTCTACCCCGGAGATCTGACGCTGACCGCCGCCGACGGGCAGCTGAATTCCATCCTGACGCTCTCCCTGGAGGATTATCTGCTGGGCGTGCTGCCTTACGAGATGAACGAACACTTCCCCCTGGAGGCGCTGAAAGCCCAGGCCGTGTGCGCCCGAACCTATGCTCTCTCCCGCAGCAACGCGAAAAAGAGCTACGACGTGGTGGACACCACGGACGACCAGGTGTTCCGCGGCGTGGACGAAACGAACGCCAACGCGGCCCGGGCCGTGGCGGAAACCGCCGGCCTGGTCATCACATACAACGGCAAACTGGCCGAAGGCTACTACAGCGCCAGCAACGGCGGGCAGACCGAGCTTCCCTCCCGGGTATGGAACAGTTCCGCCGCCGGGTGCTACGCGGTGACGGACGACCCCTACGACCTGGAGAATCCCGACAGCATGGTGCGCTCGGCCACGCTCCGCAAGGACGCCTCCAATCTCTATAAGGCCTTTCTGACCCTGCTGCGGAACGCCGTCATGGCGCAGCCGGAAATGAAAGGGTACGCGGACAGCGAAGCAGCATTCCGCGTGGACGCCCTGCAGGCGATGGAAGTGACCGCGCCGCGCTACGATCCCCCCTGCCGCCTGATGACCAGGCTGCGGGTAACCCTGTCCGTCTCCGGCCGGAAAATTCTGCCTTCCCCGACTCCGGCGGAAACCGGCGGGCAGGCTTCTTCCACTAAACCGGAATCTTCTTCTTGTTTTGATGCTCATTCCACCACTTCTGCTGATGATTTGCCAGATTCTGAAGTTTTATCTCCCACATCAGAGCCACCTCCCGCCCCAACGCCGGAACTGGGCGGTTTCGAACCCGCGGGAACGTATACCGTAGAGCTTTCCCTGTTCCCGGACGTGCTGTACGCACTGGGCATCAGTGTTTCCGGCGCCAATAACGAAATTGTCACCGTACAGGAAACGGACAGCGGCTTCATCCTGGAGGCCCGCCGTTTCGGCCACGGCGTAGGCCTGAGCCAGCGGGGCGCCCAATGGATGGCCGCCGAGTACGGCAAAAACTTCGAGGAAATCATCGCTTTCTATTTCCCCGGAATGCAGCTGAAGCGCGTTACCTACGGCGCGCCTGTCCTGCCCACCCCGGATCCCGTTCTGGCCGCGACACCCGGCCCCGCCGCCACGCCTACGCCCCGGCCGACCCTGATGCCGGTATCAGAAAAGGATCTGCCGGAAGGAGCCTGGCTGGCTTCCGTGGAGAAAATCGACGACGACAGCAGCCTGAACCTGCGGGCACAGCCTTCCGCCGCCTCGGAAATCCTGATGCGGCTGTACAAGCATCAGCGGCTCATCGTGCTGGAGGACGACCAGGTGCCCGGCTGGGCCCGGGTAAAAACCGATACCGTCGAAGGCTTCGTCATGCTTTCCTTCCTGGAACGGCTTTCCCCGTAGCTCCGTCATTTACAGGATTTTTCCCGCCGGAACGTAAAAAGCCCGGAAGAGAACCGCGTCTCCTCCGGGTTTTATTCTGTTCCGGGATATTATTCATTCGGGTGCCAGCCTTCCAGCACCGCCGCCACGGTATATTCCGCCGCCTCCCCATCCGTCAGCCGCTTCTGCGCGGGATGCCGGGTACGCTGATCCGTGCGGACGCCCGTGGTCCTCCATTCACCGCACCGGTCCGTCACCACCCGGATCCCGTCCCAGTCCGCAAACCCTTCCGGCGCCACATGCGCGTCCATCCCGCATTCCAGAAACACCGTCCGGGCGCCGCTCCGCCAGGGCCGGCCGAGATACGCCTCCCCTTCCCCGCAGGCTCCTGTCAGCCGGCAGCGGTGAAACACCATTCCATAGGGCTGCTCCGGGTTCGTGTTGGCGGCGGTATACCAGCCGCCCCGACTGCCCATGAACAGCTCGCAGTTTTCAAACCAGCACCGATAACAGCCGAAGATGAAATCCACATCCCCTTCGATATAGCAGTTTTCGAAATATTGCCGGCTCCGGGTCAGATGTCCGTCCTCCACCCGGGGAACGGCCTCCGCCTCTCCGCATCGGCTGCCGACGTCCTCTGTCCCGTTCGGGATTCGCAACGGACCGCAGAACAGCGTATCCTGATGGGCAATCATCCGGCAGTTCCGCCAGATTCCCCGGTCCCCTGCCGCGTAGACCGCCACGGCCTGACCCACGAGCCGGCCGTCCCCGGCGTCGTTGCGGATCGTGAGGTTGTCCACCTCCACGTCATGGCCGGTAACCATCAGCGTGGAAGAGAGAAAAGTACCTTTCTCCTGCCCGTCGGGACCCAGGTCCTTCGCGCAGCCGTTCCAGACCAGCACCGCCCCGTCCTCCGCGACGATCCGGATCCGGTTCCGGTGCACGACCACCTTCTCCCGGTAGATACCCGGGCGAATCAGAATCTCCGCCGTCCCCCGGCCATCCCCGGGAACCGCGTCCACCGCCGCCTGCAGTCCGGTGTACTCTCCGCTGCCGTCTCCGGCCACAACGATCCGCGTCATTCCGCTTGCCTTCCCTTTCCGTCCTTCTGAAAGAACCCCCCGGGCTTTCCCGGGGGGGTTCATCGTTCACTTCCGTTCTACCGCGGAAACATGGACCCAGATCGCGGGCCTGACACCGCCCTGCGCGAAGTTTATTCTGCCAGTATTGATTTTCCCGTTGGCTTCCACGCAGCCGGCATTGTTTTTGTATGCCGCGTTCCGCAGCCAGTAGTCACAGGTCTTCCGTCCGTCCACGGTTTTGGGATTCTCCTTGTACGCTCCGGACGAATACTCGGTCACCGGGCACAGATGCCAATTGTACGGCAGCAGATATTTCTCCACTTCCGCGCTGCTCAGCAGGAAGACCTTGTCCTGGGTGCTTCCGCCGGCACGGCCGGCGCTGTTCCAGTCCTTGAGACCCTGCGACTCGCTCAGGTCCACCTCGGTCATCTGAATGGCTTCCTGCTCATCCGACCTGAACGCGGTATGCAGGAACGTTTCGTTCAGCCATTCACGCAGATCGCTGTCTTTCCAGGTTGATCCGTCATTCTTGGAATGGAACGCCTTTACATCCAGCGCGTACCGGCTGACCAGGAACGCGTATTCACCTTCCTGGTCCATCACCAGCCATTCGATGGGCTCAGTCTCGTTCTTATCCTCCTGGTAGTACCGGCCGAAGGTAACGTATTCGCCCTGGTTCAGGATCACCGGTTCCGGCGTCGGTTCGGGAGTCGGTTCCGGTGTGGGTTCCGCCGTCGGTTCAGGCGTGGGCTCCGCCGTCTGACGGTCCGTCGGTTCGGAAGTCTCCAGCTCGATAACGACTGTCGTCGGTTCCGGCGTGGGTTCCGGGGTCGGTGTGGGTACAGGCGTCGGCGACGGGGTCGGCGCGTCTCTCAGCACCGGCAGCTCCCGATATCCCCTGAATTCATACAGATTTCCGTCACTGTCCATGCCGAACAGCGCCACGCCGATTCCGTCGGTATTCTGCCGGGCGGAATTGGTCACATCCAGTTTGATGGAGGCTCCCATACCGGTCTGCTCATAGCCGCTGAGCGTACTGATTCGCAGCGCGCTGCGAATTTCGTTCTTCGTCGCGAAGATCATATCGCCGATCGCCACGTTGCCCCGGCCGTTGTAGAACCAGCGAACCACCAGTTTATATATCTGGAAATCCTGACCGTGCTTCTCGGTAAAGGTCGGGTAAACCGTCCAGCCGATTTCGTTGCCCTCTTCGTCCTCAATGATTTCATAGTCCACCCGGATGTCCACATAGGGATTGTTCGCGCCGGTTTCTTCCGTGCCCTGGAACCATTCAGGCGTCCAGCCGTCCGCGGAGGTGAAGACCGTTTCCGGATCCGGCGTCGGGGTTGGCGTGGGAGTAGGTGTCGGCGTCGGTGTGGGTGTCGGCGTCGGCGTCGGCGTGGGTGTCGGCGTCGGCGTGGGTGTCGGCGTCGGTGTAGGCGTCGGCGTCGGCGTAGGCGTG
>CAMKJS010000071.1 GCA_946413245.1 uncultured Clostridia bacterium | reverse complement strand
CGCTGTCGTTCCACTGATACTCCGACAGGTTCCGCAGCTTGCTGCCGTTGCTGGGCCGCAGTTCCATCTCAAAGCCGTAGGGATCCGCCCGCATATGCCATTCCCCGTTGGCGCAGAGAACCGCGTATTTATAGGTGCGGAGCAGCTCCGCGGCATCGGGATAGCTGAACTTCTCCGGATCCCGTTCGGGCCGGAATAAGGCGTCCGGCAGCCGCAGCTCCCAGATGCCGTCATACTGCTTGGCCATGGGATAAGCTTCCCTGTCCCAGCCGCAGAATTCGCCCACCAGGGAAACGCGCTGGGCGTTGGGCGCCCAGACGGAGAAATGCCATTTCAGTTCCCCGCCTTCTTCAGCGGGATGCGCGCCTAAAAAGTTATACGCGTCCGCGCAGTTCCCCATATGAAAGCTTTCCCGTCGCTGACCGTCCGGCGGATTGTACCACATACACCCGAGCCTCCTTGTTCTTTTTTCCGGAAGGCGGCCGTATCAGAACCGTATCCGGTTACGGCAGCCGATTCACTTCAAACTGACATGTTCTGACCCGCCTGAATTGTACCATACTGCGCGCCGAAAGAAAAGGGCATTCACACCGGATACATCCTGAAAAAAGGCTTCGATTTTTGTTGCCTTCAGTGACGGGACTTTTTTTGTTTTTCAGAATATGGTATGATCTGCGGGTAGACTGAATGAAAGGCACGGGGAGGGATATCACATGATTCTGTTGGTCGTTGATATGCAGGATGGTCTCGTTGATGAAGAACTGTACGCCTTCGATACATTCATGGACAGAACAGTCCGGCTGATTGAAGCAGCCAGGAAAAACCATGTCGAGGTTGTTTTCGTCCAGCATGACGCAGGCCCCGGCAGCGGTCTTACTGCCGGAGACAGCGCATTTGAGATTGCCGGTCAGGTACGTCCCCTGCCGGAAGAAAAAGTGTTCGTCAAAACCATCAACAGTTGTTTTGGCAGCAAAGACTTCAGGGAGTATATGGAGAAGCAGGAAGACAGGCGCCTGATGATAATCGGCCTGCAGACGAATTACTGTATCGACTGCACCGTTAAGTCCGCTTTTGAAAGAGGCTTCGAGGTCATCATTCCCGAGGGAACCAACTCCACCTTCGACAATGACTACATGACCGGTGAAACCGCCGTCAGGTATTACAATGAAGATGTCTGGGAAGAGCTCGTTGACGCGGTGACATTCGAAGAAGCTATGGATATGCTGCGCCAGTAATATTCTGCGGAAAGGATCCCTGTGAAGATGGAAAACAAGATCGTTGTAAGAAACGCGGAAAAAGAAGATGTCAGGCAGATAGCGGAAATCCTCGTTGAAGACTGGCAAAAAGCATATCGCGGAATCATGGACAGTGATTTCCTGGATTCCATGAGCGTGGACAATCGGTATGAAATCGAAATCAGGAGATATCAGCATTATATGGTTGCGGCCGACGGCAATGAGATTCTGGGATATGCGTGGCTGCAGGCGGCGGAAGACGGGGATGCGGACTGCGAAGTGATTGCCCTGTATGTCAGATATTCAAAGAGAAATAACGGAATCGGGAAACTCCTGATGCAGTATGCTTTCAGCCATTTCAGGGAAACCGGCAGGAAAAGAATGATTGTCTGGTGCCTGAAAGAGAATTACGAGTCCAGAAAATTCTATGTAAAAATGGGCGGCAAAGAGTACCGGACCGGTACTCATAACTGGGGAGGCAAAGAATACGAAATGATATCTTACCTGTATGATTTACAGTAAGAATCTGCGAGCAGAAAACAGAATGACGCAGCTGCGCCGCAGCGCAGCGGAAAGAAACCAAAATGGAAGAGAATGAAAAAAACCGGGAAATGAAACCGGAAGAGCTGAAAGAGGTCTCCGGCGGAAACATCATCGACGACGCGTACTGTTTATTCGGGAAGCATGAATGGCAGTCCAGCCCCATCGGAATCAAGGTCAACACCACGAACACGATGCAGTACAATATGTACAAATGCAAGCATTGCAGCAAGAAGAAATATACGAAGCTGGACAGAGCCACCCATAAGGAAACATCCAGTTCGGAAAAAGAGTATAAAGCCGCTCCGTAACAGCCGACGGCGGCGTATATACCGGATTCGGAAATGGAGGACTGTATGGTTCAGCCGTCAGACGATCAGATTATTTGTGTCCGCGTTTACGCCGGATTCCGGTTTGCCGTGTGAAAGCCGTGCATTCAGCTGAACGAGGAGAGTCTGTAATTCGGATTCAATATCACTCAACAGAAAGCCTCCGCAGAACAGCGGAGGTTTCTTTGCTGAGTGATCGGGTTTTCATATCGCCGCTTTCACAGCAGCCGCTTGAACGCCTCCAGCATCGTCACCATCTGGTATTTCAGCAGCCAGGCAGCATTGTTCCATTCCGGGACCGCTTTCACCACCTCCAGCAGCGGCAGCACATATTTCTCCGTCTGCTTCACATAGCGCACGATCTTGTCTTTCGAAAACCCGTCCGCCATCGAAGAGAGATTGTTGCACCGGTCCATGCACTTGACCAGGGCTGCCAGCGGATTCTCTGCGATTCTGCTGTAATACAGCGGCTTGATCTCGTCCTTCCTGCCCGGGTTCTTGTCCTCTCCCCTTTTCAGGTAGCTGTTGTAGGAAACCAGGCGCACCGCATCCCGCACCGTATCATTGACCGGCAGAGCGCTGAACAGAACTTCCGGATCCTCCCCGGATGTATCGTCCTCCACTACATCATGAAGCAGCAAAGCTGCCAGCACGTTGTCGTCCATAAGACCCATCGCAAGGGCGTGGCAAGCCATCGTCAGCGGATGAACGGCATACGGCACCTCCGATCCGTCCCTTGTAACATCCCGGTGCTTCTCCCGCATCAGCGGCAGCGCCGCCAGCGTCTGCGTCAGTCCCGCGGCCTGGGCCTTGGCTTTCACAAAGGTGTACATACGGTCCGGATCAAAGTACGGGCTCCCCAGCGTCCATTCAGGCACAGGCATATTCGATATCAGCATCAGCTCATCCAGGGACACATCCAGCAGATAGGACAGCTTGATCAGATGGTTCTTGTCCGGCTCCCCTTTTCCGCTCTCCCATTTGCTGACAGCCTGCGGCGACACACCGATCTTCTCTCCCAGAACCTCCTGAGACCAGCCTTTCACCTTCCGTGCAGCAGCAATCTTCTCTCCGATACTCATCTCAGATCCTCCTTCCGGCGCCTCTCCCGCGCAGGATTATCGTACCAGATAATGTGAAATCATACCAGCATGCTCAGGTTGATATTCAGGCAGGAAAAATCAACCTGAGGTTGAAATGCGCATCCGTCATCATTCTTCTGTTCTTCCCAGTATGTCTTCGATCGCGCTTTCCGGATTCTGCAGGAACCGGACTGTCGTCCGGTAATGGTTCGTCTCCCTGAAGGGCAGGCTGACGATCCCGTCTTCCTGAATCTGGTAGATTTCCGCATCAGGGAAAGTCAGCAGCATCGGGGAATGCGTCGATATTATAAACTGCGAATCCTTCCTGACGAGTTCATCCATATTCTGCATCAGGCGAATGATTCCCCGGGGCGACAGAGCGGCTTCCGGCTCGTCCAGGATATACAGGCCGTGTCCGCCGAACCGCTTCTCCACCAGTGCAAGGAAGCTTTCTCCATGGGACTGTCTGTGAAGCGATACCCCTCCGTAATTCTCAATGATATAACCACCCGGTCCCGGTTCCCTGTCCAGCTGATCGATGTTGGATGCGACATTGTAGAAACTTTCCGCCCGAAGGAAAAAGCCGTCTCTCGGATGCAGAATGCCCCTTGCGACCCGGAGATAGTTACAGAGTTCTGAATGGGAGTCTTCCGTTGAAAAGCAGAAATTCTTCGTCCCGCCTTCCGGATTGAATCCCTGGGAGATGGCAAGAGCTTCAATCAGCGTGGACTTTCCGGAGCCGTTCTCGCCGACAAAGAACGTTACCTGTTTATGAAAATCAATGCCGCATTCGGAAAGATGCTTCACGACCGGCAGTCTGTTCAGATAGCTTTCCTTCGGCAGTGGTTCCGGCAAAGACATCCGGCGGATATACAGATCTCTCATTCTCTGACACATCTCCCTTATGACCATATTCCAAATCAAAGAAATAAAGAAACTCAAGCAGCTGCTCAGACCCACTCCTCAGCTTCAGCCGCGGCAGTAATACCATACAGGCGGTACACAACGTCCTTTGCCGCCATCACCTGCTCGTATCCCACATCGCCCCAGTTCAGGAATTCTGCTGCTTTTTCAGGTACTGCCATACAGCGGTCGTAGGTTTCTCCGTTGTCCGGATCCGGACGTTTTTCCCTGATGGTACGGATCATGGCCGCCATCCGTACCTGGGCATATGCGGGTGTTCCGTTTTCTTCATCCACCCGCTGATATCCGATATAGACGGGAGGTTCGATCTCTGTATTCACTTCTTCCAGAACTTCTCTCCGGCAGGTTGCTTCGATTCCGTCATCAAAAGGCTCCGGCCGCCCGCCGGCCAGGGAATACCGGCTCCCGTCCGGCCCCTGTTCAAGACGCAGCATCACACGTCCCTGCCTGTCGAACATGATACAGTACACCTGTGTGATCTTCATACCATCCGGCACCTGTTCAGCCGCCCATTCGTACTTTGCCATTGCAGTTCACCCCTCGTATGATTTCGAAAGCTTATACAGCCGGTAAACTTTGCGCCTGCATGCAATTGCATGCAATTGATTTCAATAGCATGCGCCTGTGCGCCTGAATCCGTATCCTAATCCAAAAGCTGATGCTTTGGGGGATACCGGTACTGCCGGGCTCCGGACCAGGACGGTCCTTTCTACTTCCCGATTTTTTCAAACAGCGGAAAAACCTTCGGATAAAGGCCGATGATCGTGAAGATAATCACAGCGTAGCGCGCTGTGCGGACCAGAAACGCCCCCAGGGTTTTCTGAATCCACTCAATCAGTCCGACTTCCCATTCCATGGTTCTCATCTCCGAAAAAACAGTTATGCGGGCTGCCAGGAGCCCTGCAGCATGATGATTCGACACGGCCGGCGGAAAATCCTATGCGCCGGAGCAGGATGAAAAGCCCTGCCGGTCCTGCCCGGAGGAAACCGGAAAACAGGAATCGGCGAGGCGCGGGAAGAATCATTAAGTGAGAACTGAACCAGACAGCGGAAACGGAGGCAACCAGCATGGCCGGGAGAGAAGAGCATACGGAAGCAGGCGAACAGGTGATCCTGTGGGACGAGACCCGGGCAATCCGGATTGCCGTGGCCGCGGACGCGCCGGAGACGGAACGCTTCGCCGCGGAAGAGCTGCGGGACTACATGGGCCGGATGGCGGAAAGATCCTTTGTAATTATCGGCGCACCCCGGGCGGACGAACCCGCGGTTCTCGTCGGCCGGGCCGCCTGCGCCGCAGCGGGTCTGATCCCGGACAGCGACCTCACGGAGGACGGTTTCCTGATTACCGCCGGTCCGGAGCCGGACTCCGGCTGTCCGCGGGTCTGCATCACAGGAGCGCACCCCCGGGGAACGCTGTACGGCGTGTATGAATTCCTGGAGGAGTACCTGGGCTGCCGGTTTTTCTCCCCGGAGGCGGAAACCGTACCGTTCCGGAAGGAGATGGCCGTGGAGGCCATGAAGATCCGGCGGGTTCCCGCGCTGGAATACCGATCCTCTTCCGTATGGCAGCTGCGGGATCCGCTGTTCGGTGCAAAGCGCCGGATCAACGGCCGGGAACGTACGGATGACGCGAAAACCGGCGGGCGCGTGGCCTACGGGACATCCTATTTTGTTCATACCTTCTGCCGCCATCTGCTCCGGCCGGAGGATTATTTCGACGAACACCCGGAATACTACTCCGAAATCAACGGAGAACGCATCCGGGAAAAGACCCAGCTGTGCCTGACCAATCCGGACGTGCTGAGACTGGTAACGGATCAGGTGCTGGCGGATATCCGGCGGGAGCCGGAAGCCCGGATTTTCTCCGTATCCCAGGACGACAACTACAACGGATGCACCTGCGCCCGGTGCAGGGCCGTGGACGAATACGAGGGTTCCCAGGCGGGATCTCTCCTGCGCTTCGTGAACGCCGTGGCGGAAGAAGTGGAAAAGGAATTCCCGGATGTGATCATCGATACCCTGGCCTACCAGTACACGCGGCGTCCGCCCAGGCATACCCGCGCCAGGCGGAACGTGTGCGTGCGGCTCTGCACCATCGAATGCTGCTTTCTCCATCCCCTGGCCGAATGCACGGCGGATGACCCGGACGCGCCGCGGAAGGACTATGCCCGGTCCTTCCGGGAGGATCTGATCGATTGGGGTGAGAAGTGCAGCCGGCTGTATATCTGGGATTACGTCACCAACTTTTCCCATTACTGGATGCCGCATCCGAACTGGCACGCAATGGCGGAAAACATCCGCTTTTTCCGCGATCACCATGTGCGGGGCCTGTTTGAGCAGGGATGCGGGGCGCCGGGAGGCGGCGAGATGAACGACCTGCGCGCCTATCTGCTGGGGAAAGCCATGTGGGATCCCGACAGCGACGAGCAGAAAAACCGGTCGGAATTCCTGGCGGCGGTCTACGGCAGCGCCGCGCCGTATATGGATGAATACCTGGAGACGGTATGGCAGGCTGTGGACCAATGCGGCAGCCACCTGTACTGCTTCAACCATCCCGACAAGGAATGGCATACCATGGCCCTTGTGGAGCGCTGTGAGGCGCTCTTCGCGCAGGCAAAAGCCGCGGCGGACAGCGAAACCGTCCTGCGGCGCGTCCGGTTTCAGGAAATGGCGGTGCGCTATCTGCGCATTCTCCTGACCCCCAAGGGAAGCCAGGAACGCAGGGAGCTGATCGCCCGCTTCGCGCCGGACATGAAGGCGTTCGGGATCACCATGCTCTGGGAGCGGGCCGACGCCGACACCTGTCTGGCGATTCTGAACGGAGAGCAGGAGCCCGGCTACTGGTGGGCAAAGTAAAGGCGAACAGTCTGTCAACCGTCATCTGATTTCCCGTGTCTCCTCCAGTATTTCCGCTTCAGCCGTGTTTTCCACGAACCGGGATATTTCCTCCATCAGTCTGTCTGCCGCAGCGTTATGCGGGGCAATGGCAGCAACGCCGATCACAATGATCTGGTGAGTATCCTGTTCATCCACCTCAGCCGCAGAAACATGAAACCGGTTCTGCAGCTGAGATATCAGACTCTTCACAATCATTCTCTTTTCTTTCAGGCTGTGCACCCACGGCGCGTGCAGCCGGAAGGTCATTACCGCGATCATCATGACAGCTGTCCTTTCTCCTTTCTGCGGTCCTTTTCCCAGCCGGCCATGGTGATAATCCGCCATATCTTTATTACTTCGTCACGATTTACAATGGATGTCCGAAGCAATGCCGGCTTTCATGTTATTTCAGCGCCTCGCTCAGTTTCTGCGGAATCCCTCTGGGGCCGCGTACCGCAAAGATTCCATATTCATTCTTCAGCACTTCAAAGGTAAAGCGCTCCGGATCATATCTCTTCAGGAGCCGAATCCGCATCAGTCTGGTTATTGTCAGACCTTCTGTCCGGAACTCCCATGGGATATCTGTTTTCGTAACAATGCACTTATACAGAATCGCCGAAACAGGCAGTCCGATGTACATAAATACGATGTCGCCTGTTTTGATCCCGCTGCCTTGCTTCCAGTCGATTTCGTCCGTGTCATCAAAAGCGTGTACGCTGTCATAATACTTCGGGTTTGACGGAATAATCCATTCCTTGGGCGGGCGAATCGCCTTCCTTGTCTTTGCGGAAGCAGTGACCTTATAGCTCACATCAATCCAATGACAGATCTCATCCGGATCAACGGTTCCGTCCAGCAGAACGGAAACCCAGTTTCCCCTGGCAATGTGATACCCCGGAAAAAAGCCGTCACGCCGGATCAGAAAATCCCTTGTCAGAAAATCAGTCAGCCTGATATTCAGGACATCCGTAATCTCATCGCCGGAAAGCCCAAGCTTTGACCGTGGAATATCCATAAACAGCGCATACCATTTTCGATTGTCCCTGTGGCGCACTACTCCGTAATCCGGATAGCGCATCCAGGGATACTCGATTTCGCCTTTGTATGTCTCGCGGATATACTTCAGGACATCATCCCGCAAAGAAGTCATCATGGTTCACCTCCGGCCGGGCCGATACGCTTCAGGCCGCCGACACTCAGCTCAGCCTTCGGGCTCCTCATGTCGTCAATCGTCAGCGTATCATCGTTATACTTTTCCGGGGATTCGGTTCAGGGCATCTCCCTCTGATCTTTTTCATGCGTTATCTGCTTCAGCATGCAGGCCGCATAGTTCTTCGCCAGTTCCCGGTCATACTGAACATCAGCTCCGTTCTCATACTCCAGAAGTGCGGAACGGATCAGCGGATGATACTGTTTCGGCAGGAATTGCAGGCCCCACACTCCGCCTTCCTTTTTGGACATGACTTTCTTTTCCTTCAGGTATGCCAGCACTCTCGCCAGGTTCAGGATCAGATACATGGGGTTTTCCGTAATCTCTTCTTCCGCGCCGGAAACGTCATTCCATATGGAATCAAGATAATCCTGTTCCGGAACTTCACCGAACACCTCCCGGATCGGCAGCCCGTACAGGCAGCGCCCCCTGCTCCGGATCACCGTGAAATGCGCAGCCAGATCCTTGTCCGTTCCGTTCATTTTCCGGATATAATCCTCCGGATCTCTCCGGTACCATCCGGTATGCATCCGGGAATAATGCAGGATGAAAGGCGTCGGATAAACAAACGGGCTGCAAACGTCTTTTGTGACGATACTCATCTCAATCCCTTTAGCCGGGCATGCACGATCCAGTTCAAGCAATCCGTCCATAAACCTGCGCTTCTCCGCATCCTGCAGCACAGTGTTCACCACAACCAGAAAGTCGAGATCGCTTTTCTTCGGCTGATAGCATCCCATCACCGCGGATCCATGCAGATAGATCCCCGTGAGACGGTCATTCAGGATTTCCTTTGACATATCGGTGAATCGGCTGATCAGCAGATCCTTCTGATCCTGCGGTTTCAGTATATCCCTGGCATTCTTTCCGTTGTTTTCTTCCGGTTTCATCATTACCATTCAAGTCCCCCTAATCTTTCGCCAGAGATATTCTTCCCGTATGCGCTGTCATGTCATCATCTCCATATACCTGCGAAAGGTTGTAAAGCCTGCCGCTTCATAGAAAGCAAGGGCGTCCCGGTTGAACTCCCACATGTTCAGTTCGATCCGATGATATCCCTGTTCTTTGGCAAATCCCCTGATAAAGCGGATCATGGCTGAGGCGACTCCCTGCCTGCGGTGGGCCTCATCCACGCAGAATTCGTCGATATCCAGAAAATCCCGTTCATACATGAATGGATTCTCCGGTTTGTTAATGTGATGCAGCACCGCAAAACCGCAGATTGTCCCGTTTTCCGCCGCAACCGCAATTTTCTGTTCCGGGTCACGGAAAATCGCATGGACATAGTTCCTGAGCTCGTCGCAGAAGCCGGGCCTGAATACCTCCGGCTTTCCGGCTACGTGCAGGTCGTTGACCTGTCTGCGCAGCTCGTTCACCCGGTCCAGTTCGTCCTCCCGGGCAAACCGCACCGTCACTCGGGCCGCTTCCCGGGCCATTTTCGGTTCCCGGTCCTTCCGCAATTCGGCGTACCAGACCTCGTCGCAGATTCCGGTATTGTTCCTTCCCGCCCCCCGAAGGATCCCTTCCATCTTCATGCCGGCCTTGACCATTACCCGACCGGACTTGGGATTGTTCACGTCGTGGTAGGACGCAATCCGGTTCAGGCCCACCGTGTCAAACAGGTAATCCATTACCGCACGCAGCGCTTCCGGCATGATCCCCCGGCCCCAGAAAGCCCGGCTCAGGCAGTAACCGATCACTGCGGATTCATTATTCTCATCCAGTTCCACCGCCGCAATGCTTCCGATGGCGCAGCCGGACTCCTTCCATTCAATCGCCCAGTGGAAATAGCCGCCGTCCTCATACCGGGGAATCCAGCTGTTCAGCACTGTCCGGGTAATCTCCACGCTGGTATGGGCCGGCCAGGTCAGGAACCGGGTGACCTCCGGATCCGACGCCCAGTTGGCGTACATATCCTCCGCGTCCTCTATCCTGAAAGGCCTCAGGATCAGCCGATGGGTTTCGATCCGCCGGGTTCCCGTTCTGTTCATCTGTTTCGCGTCCTTTCCGATCCGTCTTTATATGTCATTTTCACCCGATTTTCATGAACACCGGAATACTCTCCAGCGGTGCATCCGCGGTCACAGCCTGTCCGCCCGGGAAGATTTCCCCGGAACGGATATCCTTCCACTGCCCCGCAGGCAGGTACACTTCCCTGCTCCTCGCGCCCGAGGTCAGAACAGGCGCTACCAGGTAATCCGGACCGAACATATACTGATCGGTCGCCTCCCAGCAAACAGGATCCTCAGGGAATTCATAGAACATTGTCCGCATCAGGGGGGAGCCGTTTTGATGCGCCTCTGCGAAAATCTTCTCCAGATATGGCTTCAGAGATTTGCGCAGCTCATAATTCCGCTTCATAATTTCAAAGTTCTCTTTCCCATAGCTCCACATCTCGTTATCCTGGCCGGTGTGCAAATATCCGCCGCCCCAGTCTCTGGTGTCCAGCGGAGGAATGGTAAATGGCTCCCGGTCGCCATGGAGGCGCATCACCGGCTGGAAAACTGCCCATTCATACCATCTGACCAGCAGCTCCCGAAAATCCGGATCATTCACGTTTCCTTCCATAAAGCCGCCGATGTCGGTGTTCCACCAGGGGATGCCCGCCAGACCGATATTCAGCCCCGCCTGTATCTGGTCCCGCATGCTTTCCCAGGAGCTTGGCACATCCCCGCTCCACAGAACATTGCCGTACTTCTGGCTTCCGGCCCATCCGCTGCGCAGCAGATTCACAGGCTGCGCGCCGAGCTTCCGCATGGGTTCGTCGTACGCGCGGCTGTAATACTGGGGATAGATGCAGCTGCAGGACATGGCTGGTCCCAGATAATAGCGATAATTGTCGAAATCATAGCTGCCCAGATCCGGCTCGGAATTGTCCAGCCAGAAATAGTCAATACCCAGGTCATAGTAGTGTGACTTGCACTTTTCCCAGACATAGGCCCGGGTCTCCGGATTCGTCGGGTCAATGCAGACGCAGTCCCCCTGGTAATCATAGGTCTGCATGGCGCCCCGTTCTGTGCGCATAAGCAGGCCCCGCTCAGCCATCTCGGCGAAGTTTTCGCTGCGCCGGTCCACACTGGGCCAGACGGAGACGATGACCTTGATGCCCATCCTGTGGAGTTCCTCCACCATGGCTTTGGGATCAGGCCAGTATTTTTCATCAAACTTCCAGTCTCCCTGTACAGTCCAGTGGAAAAAGTCGATGATGATTACATCCAGCTGAATGCCAAGATCGCTGTATTTACGGGCAACATTCAGCACTTCCTCCTGCGTCCTGTACCGGAGCTTGCACTGCCAGAAGCCCATCACCTCAGATGGCATCATGGGGCAGCGGCCGGACACAGCGGTATAGTTTTCCAGCAGACCTTTCGGCGCATCCGAAACCGTGATCCAATAGTCCATGTCCTTTGTGCAGGACGCTTCCCATTCCGTGCCGTTCTTCCCGAAAGCCACCCGGCCCACGGCGGGATTGTTCCACAGCATACCGTACCCCATGCTGGAAACCATGAAGGGGACGGAGGTCTGGCTGTTTTTCTGAGCCAGCTCCAGGACGCATCCTTTCATGTCCATGTAGGGTTGCTGATACTGCCCCATACCGAAAATCTTTTCTCCGTCGTTTGGCTCAAAGCGAACCTTCAGCTGATAATCCCCGCCCGGGTACGCCTTCCATTCCCGGTTTACCCTCTTCAGGCAATGGCTTTCTCTCGTGATGGAGCCGTCATAGTTGCGGAAATCCTCCCGCAGGATCTGTACCCCATCCCGAAAGAAGGTGATGACGCCTCCGTGATTCACCGCCGCGCTGATCCGCCCGTTGCGGATGCCTGCAACAGGAACCATACGGATGCTGTCATCGTTCGTTTTACAGGCAATTTCGCCAATGGTGATCTCCGCTTTCTGCTCCTCCAATGGTTCTGTCAGCGCCCAGGCATGGTTTGTGAACTCTGGATGCATGGTCGCCCGCACCCGCAGGGCATCTTTCCCCCAGGGTTCAATCCGCAGGGTTTCACCCTGTCTGCGGCAGATCAGCGCCTGATTTTCTTTTGCAAAATTCATTTTTCTTCCTCCTCATACTTGTCTCCGGATCCCTGCAGGGCAAATTCCCGGCAAAGTTTCTCATATCTCGAACGTTCTTTTTCCTTGATTTCCTTAGTCGGGTCAGTTAAACAGTGATCAATCACATCCGCATCTTTCAGTACTTCAGCAAACGGGCTGTCAATACTTGCTTTGTCGTCATGATGCCAGATGGCGTCACAGATGATTTCTGTTTCATCAGCCGTAGTTATCTCCATTTTCCCCAATACTTTCCTGGCATAATCCGCACCGAGACGGGCATGGTCATCATAGGAGCCGGACCTGTATGCCCACAAATCATGCAGAAGTCCAGCCATGGCTGCCAGTTCGGGATCCTGGCCGCGCTGCCTGGCGATCATCACGGCGGCAAGGGACACGCCATGCAGATGGGCCATGGCTTTCATCGGTTCATCAATATCCGCCAGCACTTTGAAAACCTGTTTCTGTAAATCCTTGATCCTGCTCATGCTTTTTCCCCTCGTTGATTCAGCCCCTCACAAACGGAGCAGTATAATCTGCGTTGATTTTCCGGATTTCCTTCAGCCCGTCAATATATGGCTGATAAATGCTTTCCGCTGCGTCTTGCGTTCTTTGCCGGACGGTGTTCCATCAGCAGCAGGTCCATGTTCTCATCAGTATACCATTTGCCGCTCTGATGAATTGCCCTTGCGCCTTTCCCGGGATTTTTTTCGTCCAATCATGAATTTCATCCTTTCGAAAGTATATCGTATTTACGGATAGCTTTCGGATGCAAGCGTACCATACTCAGCATGATGAATCAAGAAGTGAACCCTGAAAAAATGAACCTCCGACCCAAAAGTAAACGGTTCACTGATTGACGGCTATGCCTTTTTCGCCTATATTGTGAATACATCAAGCGGCTTATACCGAAACGTCTGCGAAGGAATCACACCATGAAGAAAACGACGAAATTACTGGCTGGCGCCGCCCTGATTGCCTCACTCAGCATGCTGTCCGGCTGCCAGGAAAAACCCTACACGGTCTACGGTCCGCCTCCGGAAACATCGGCTTCGGAAACACCGGTAATCACGGATCTCCCGGACGAAACGGAGCTCCCGGAAACTGCCACGCCATCGGATACGCCGAGCCCGGCAACGGAGGAAGTCGTAGTGGTGTACGGCCCGCCGCCGGACATGGAGAAAGCCCCGGAGGGCTGACCCACCATGGAGGAAATGATGGATCAGATTTCTGAGCTGAAAACCGAACATCTGAACGCCCGCGCCGCTTACCGGGATTCCCTGTTCAGGGAACCCCGGCTTCATCATCTCTTTCTGGAGCTGACCTCCCGGTGCAACCTGCACTGCGAGCACTGCGGCTCCAGCTGCGGGGACACTCCGCAGACGGACCTGCCGGCGCAGGCGGTGCACACCCTGCTGGAAGAAGTCCGGCAGCAGTTTGATCTTTCGTGCCTGCTGCTGTGTATCACCGGCGGGGAACCGCTCCCGCGGAAGGATTTTTTTGACATGATGTCGGATGCCCGGGATCTGGGCTACCGCTGGGGTATGACGACCAATGCCACCCTGATCGATCCTGCTGTCGCCCGGAAGCTGAAAGATGCGGGCATGCGAACCGTCTCCGTCAGCATCGACGGTCTGCCCGGAACGCACGACGCCATGCGCGGCGTTCCCGGTGCGTACGAGCGTGCGATGCACGGGATCCGGGCTCTTCTTGACTGCGGCAGATTCAGCAACGTCCAGGTCACAACTGTGGTGTCCCGGCGCAATATCGGGGAGCTGGAAGCGCTGTACGAAATCCTCCGCAATATCGATATCGACTCCTGGCGGCTGACCGCGATCGAGCCCATCGGCAGGGCCCTGGAGCATCCGGAACTGATGCTCACTCCGGACGACCATCGCCGCCTGCTGAGCTTCATTAAGGAAGAACGCCTGAAAGGCATGCCGCTGGAATACGGCTGCTGCCACTATCTCGGTCTGGAATTTGAGCGGGAGGTCCGGGACTGGTATTTCCTGTGCTCCGCAGGCCGGACCGTCGCAAGTGTCATGTCCAATGGAGATATCGGCGCTTGCCTGGATATCGAACGTACGCCGAAAACCATCCAGGGCAATATCTTCCGGGATTCGTTCACCGACGTATGGAAAAATCGCTTCAGCATTTTCCGCCAGTCCCTGGCGGATCGCAGCGAAATCTGCCGTTCCTGCCCCTCGAAGCGTTTCTGCGACGGGGACTCCCACCACAGCTGGGATTACGAAAACGATTCCTCGCGCCTTTGTATGCGCGGCATCCTGTTTCCCTGAAACCCTCGCTGATCCCCGCAAAGTCTGCTTACGCCGCTGTCAAACGGGATGATTATTCTGTCATGTAAAAAAGTGCTTGATATTTGCAGGTAGGTCCTTTGACCTGGTATAGAACAGGAAAGAAGTCAGTCTGAATGAAAGTGAACAGGTGACCGGCGGGATCGTCCCAAGGATTTGCCGGCATACAAACAAATCACTGACCGGAGAGAGCAAGCTGGAAAACGGAGTGGTTTATTTCCAGCTCAAATGCGATAACTGCGGCGAACTGTTCTGGGAGAAAGGATCTGACCTTATAGCTCCGGCCTCTGCAAATTGACAGGTCCGTTTAAAGCACCGTTTACCGGCAATCCGTCACGGATCACCGGTTTTCTTGTCTTTCCTTGATATTTTCGCAATCAGTTTTTCATAGCACTATTCACCCGGAAGCATTGAGGAAAAACACCCGGATTTTAAACATCAAGCCTGCATGTACTCCGGCAATTTCAGCAGGTCTCATTCCTGCTGATTTTTAGTTGCCGGAGTACGTTTAATTTGCAATTCATTTACCGACGAATCAAAATGCCTTTCATATACTGCGTTTCATTATGCGTTTTATACACTTCCATTTTCTCTTTTTCCGTGCATCCGATCAGTATTTTAATCTCTGAATCCCTTTTCATCAGATCAACAATGCACATGATGGCGTCAATCTTTTTATCACCGCTTCCAACCCAGACATCAATTCCCGCACCGTCCATAGAGGCAGTGTTTTTCAGGTATCCATAGTCAACCCGGTATATGAAATCCGGAAATCTGGGATGAGCAGATCCTTTGGGCCTGTCGATCACGATTTCGGAAGTGTTTACCAGCTCATCCAACGCATTCCAGAAATCTTCATGGCAATAATTCACCTGATCCCCTCCCAACATTACCATACAACTGAAATTTGCTGAATTAATCACCTAATGCATATCTCGAAAACTTTATAAATTCATATGGAAGTCCCATGTCTTCAGAATACTTGTGAATTTCTGCCTTTTCTTCGTCGCTCATTTCGTCAAAAAAAGGACGGTCTGAGACTTTCTGATATATATTCACATCGTCAATTCTCAAAATATCTCCCCACGGAGCAATATACAGTCTACCTGTCTGATATTTGCCGGTTTCTTTGTATACTCTCGTAGTGTAGCAAAACCCCAGATTATTTAAGCAGTCCTGAACCGACTCATATTCATGTTCGGGAAATGTCATTTTTTCAAACATGCTGTTAAAATTCCTTATCGCCGGTATGTGAATCAATACGGCTCTTCCATGATATTTTTCAAGTAAGTACCGGTATGCCTCATTGCAAAGATAATACGTCGGCCTTTTCGAAATTGTGTTTTTTATGCCCGCTGCTGACAAATGCTCCGAAACAGCCTTAAGGTCGAGTTCGCTGGGTATAAGTATGCCTTCTTTGTCTGCATATTGCTCTATGCGGAATGAATCAGTCAGGGTCTTGTCCATTCCGAAGAGATATACTGAATCATACCCGCCCGGAAGCGTATCAATATCTTTCTTCAGCCCGGCAAAAGAATTGGTCAGCAGATAATTCTGCTGCGACAATGCATTCACCAGCACGGAAGATGAATTGTTTCGGCCTATAAAGCCAATGTATGCTTCCCTGTCCATGTGCCACCTCAGTAAAACTACGATTAATGATGTTAATCCTTCTCAAAAAAAACGATATCCATTCATAACAGCTTATCCTCCAAATGTTTTAACTGCATCGGTGCGGCAAGTTTTATTCTATCTAATGTAGGAGATATCGCTAAGTCGTTTCCATAGTTTTTCCTTCTGGTTCATGCCATAATTCAAGATCTTCCATAAAGATTCAACGGCATAGGGACCATAGCTCTTCATATACGATATATGCATCTGCTCCGCACCGTAAAAAATCAGGTCGTATTCTTCCCGTGTTATCCCTTTTTCACCGTAGTACCCCTTCAGGAACCTTAACTTCCTATGATTTTTAACACTCATTCAGTTTTCCCTTGATCTGAC
>CAMKJS010000070.1 GCA_946413245.1 uncultured Clostridia bacterium | reverse complement strand
GGACTGTTTTACGCGGAGCACGCCAGGGGAGCGTTCCGCAATAAATTCATCACCTTCAGTGAGAAGCCGAAGATGATGAAACTCCGCGGGGATCAACTGTGGGACAAGCTAAGCAGTATCCATAATGCCAGCTGGGGCGGTACCACCAATCTGGAAGCGGTGTACAGCATGCTGCTGAGAATGGCTGTCCGCACCGGTGCCGGACAGGATGTAATGCCGTCCGCTGTTGTGATTTACTCGGATATGGAATTCAACCGTTCCGTCACTGATCCGTACGGGAATCTGTACGAGGACTGCCGCGATGCGTTTGAAAAGGCCGGTTACGAAATGCCCACAGTGGTATTCCATAATGTAAACAGCCTGCAAATGCAGACCCCTGTTCTCTCCGATGAAACGGGGACGGCTCTCTCCAGCGGCCGGACCACGCATCATATGAAGCACCGGTACGCCCGGTCCGCTACTCCACTGGTGCATATGCTGGAAGTACTGATGAGCGATCGCTATGCACCGATCCATGCCTGATCATAGCTGACCAAAGAGAAAGGAAGTGATCCTATGACCCATTTTGTCCCGAGGGAAAAACTGGGGAAAAAAGCCCGCAGAGCGCTTGACGCTCAACACCGTCAATCCTGGTCGTTTTCACCGGTTACGAGGAAGGTTGAGAGCGGGAAGAAATATAACCGGAAACGGAGTAAACACGATCTGCAGATGACAGAATCGTGTTTTTTATATCATATCGGCAGTGTGCCCTCAATCTTCACCATTTCTCACCGAAACCTCCGTACGGGATATCGTTTACCAGACAGTATACAGCGTTTCCGATATCTTCCTTGTCCGGTTCCCCGCCTTCTCTGGCGCAGCATTCAAACTCATCGATCACAAACTCAATGATCGTCATGTCGATGAAAAGCGGCAGTTTCTCAAGCATCTCTCCTGAAACGTCTGTCTCGCTTCGGTAACCCTCCAGAATCTTTCCAAAATACCGGCCCATACAGGCCATCCTTTTCTCCGGATCCGGTTCGTGCCGGTACCAGCCGACGCCGTGCGTCCAGAGATGAGCCAGGTCAAACATATACCAGCAGTAAATACAGTTGTCAAAATCGAATACGGTGAGGTCGCCTGTATTCAGATCGACGTGGTAATTGCCGTCGCTGAAGTCAAAATGGACGAGACCGTAATTCTCCGGATCCGTTGGAAGCGTCCGGTATTCCTCCAGCCGCCTGCAGATCGCACGCTTCAGATCCGCATAGGTATCCGAAATCAGGCAATCGATATACTCTGCTGTGTATTTGTCGGAAAACGCCCCCCTGCGGTGAACCAGTCTGTACTGCCTGGACAGCCGGTGAATGGCTCCCAGCGCCTTCCCGGTATTGTAGAAATACTCGTCCAGCGGAGCGCCTTTCCGGTATCGGTATCCGTTATCGCTCAGAAGCATTCCCTTCGCATACTCAAACAGGGTGATAAAGACAGTTGTTCCCTTCTGTTCAATACTTTCAACCAGTTTTCCGCGGACAGAGGGAATCACATCCGCCACAGGCGCGCCGTTCCGGGCAAGATATCGGATAAATTCTGTTTCCGCAAGATAGTCCTCTTCCTTCCGGTCGCCCAGCGCCGACAGCCGGAGTACATACCTGTTCTCTCCGTTCAGGCTGCAGATATACACCAGGTTCCGCCCGCCCTCATGGCCCGGCACCGGCCGGAGATCAAAATTCTCCAACGCATACAGCTCGATCGCTTTTTTCGTCATTCTCTGTCCGTTCCCCTTCCGCGCCGCTGAAGCGCCATGTTCCTTTTATGCCGTTCCATGGCAATGCTCATCATTTTCTCGTTCTTCCGGACCTTGCTCCATTGGTTCTCCTTCTCCAGCCGGCTGAACGTTATCCATCTTTCGGCGGAAAGCGTTCCGTTCTCCAGGGCTTCCCGGACCGCGCAGCCCGGTTCGCTGCGGTGTGTGCAGTCGGAAAAAGCACACCGGCTGATCAGTTCCGCGATATCGGAAAAGGTCCCGGTAATCCCCTCCTCCGCGTCGATCATGCCCAGTTCCCGCAATCCGGGAGTATCAATAAAGCTGACGCCGTCCAGTTCAATCAGTTCCCTGTGGGTGGTCGTATGCCTGCCCTTCGAGTCTTCCTCCCGGATTCCGCCAGTCTGCATGATCTCCCGCCCGGCCAGCGTATTGATCAGTGTGGATTTTCCTGCTCCGGAAGAACCCAGAAGCGCGATCGTGACGCCGGGTCTGAAGTATGACCGCAGCCGGTCCATCCCGTATCCCGTTCTGGAACTGATCGATACGACCTGCAGGTCCCTGCTCAGGGCAGCAGCTTTTGCTTCCATGTCTTCCACGTTCGGACAAAGGTCTGCTTTTGTCAGCACCGCAACGGGAATCGCGCCTCCGGAAACCGTCATGGCGGCATAGCGGGCAATCCGGTTGATGCTGAAATCATGATTCAGGGATGTGATAATGAACACATAATCGATATTGGCGATCAGCGGCTGAACCTGCAGCGTCTTGGCAAAGCCGTCCGCGTGACCTCCGCGGTTCGGCCGGCAGAACATCGTCCTGCGTGGCCGGATTTCACGGATCAGGCTGTCGCCGTAAGGATTTTCAATAATCTCCACATCATCGCCGACAACCGGAAACTCTTCCCGGTAACGCAGACTGCCGGTCAGTGTGCAGTACAGTTCTTTTTCTTCATTCCGGGCAAGGTACCGGTCCCTTTGGACCTGCACCACACGGTATGTATGATTCAATTCTTTGATTCCTCCCTGTTCATTTCCGTACCTGTTTGCGGTAGCGGAAGGTCGTTTCACCGAAAGATCCTGTATAGGCAAGTTCCACCCAGCCGTCCGCGAGCAGCTGTTCATTCCTCCCGGTTTCGCGGTGCTGGTCGCCGGGCACATCCAGCAGCCAGCCGCCGGGCCTTGCAACCCGTGTTAGCTCATCCACTTCCTCGCGAAAAAAGTCACCGACCACGTGCCCGCTCATCACAACGTCAAAGCTGTTATCCGGGAAAGGCAGGCAGTGACAGAGTCCGTCGCACACCCGCATATTTCCGATGCCCTTCTTTACGATCTCGTCACGCATGAATTCCCGCAGAGAATCCACCGGCTCGCTGGCCACCACAAACGCGGCTTTCTCCGCGGCGGCAAACGCAAGCCTTCCTGTTCCGCTTCCAACGTCCAGGGCCGTTTTTCCTTCCAGATCACACAACTCATACAGCCGTTCTTTGTTCCAGCCGTAGATGAAGTCGCATTTTTCGCCCATGATCTCCGGGGTCGTGTAAATCACAAAATCCTCGAATTCATCCATGACCCGGATCTCAGCTGCCCGGATCTGATCCGGCGAAAGGTTATCCGGTGCCTGCGCGGTCAATGACTTCACCCGCTCCGCCATCTCCGGACACTTGTGCATGAAAAGCCACGCCGTCTTCGGGTTAGCCTTCAGCGCAGCTGCCATGGCGGCTTCCGTCTCATTGTACAGGTTTTCCAGCATCAGTCTGATCTGGAAACGCTCCATGCGGAGCATGCAGTCAAAAGAATAATCTTCCGTATTGATCCAACCGATATTACCCATCATGTTCCTCCTGTTTTTGTACGCAAAAAAAACTGCTTATCCGTCACGGACAAGCAGCCGGTCAACCGAATATATGCCGGGGATTATTCCGGTCTGCTCTTCGGATGATCGGACACAAAGTCTGTACGGATATGATTCGCAGTGTTTACGGTCACTGCAGCCCGTTCATTCATCACTGCCCACATACGAAGAGCCCCCTTTCCTGATAAGCTGAAAAGAATATACTATGAAAAACGGTTATTGTCAATTCTTTCGGACCGACGTTTTTCTTCAGCGCGGCTTCGTTGGCGGAACCGGCTGGCTTTGTTATCAGAATCAGGTTAAATTATTTGATTTTTCTTCCCATTTCTATCCGCATATTGTGTTCTTCAGGGCCTTTGTTTGAATAGGCGTATCTGTCAAAGCCGATGATCTCAAACCCGTTTTTCTGATAAAAAGAAATTGCTTTGAAGTTGAAGCTCTGTGTTTCAAGCACCGCCATTCTCGCACCGCTGTTCAAAGCATCTGCCATGATCCTGTCCAGCAGTATTGTCCCGATACCGGATCTGCGGTCTGCTTCCTCAAAAATACAGATGTTGGAAATCCTGAAACGATTATTCCATTTTTCATGGAAGCCTTCAACAAATCCCAGCATCCTGCCGTTCTCGAAAGCGCCGTATGCGATCGGATTATCCAGCCATTCCTCAAAGAAGCTGTCTTTAATTGACATCTTCAGATCCGACCCGGAATCCATCCATTTCATAATGAATCCTTCATCGCCCGGATCAATGGACAAATATCTGTCTGAATGGATCTCTGTGCTGTATTCTTTGCCCTGGTATTCCCGGATGCTCAGTTGTTTTATCTCCATTTTTGCTCAATGCACTCCTTTTTGACGGTGATGTTCATCTTATCATCATTTCCCGCTGCAGTACATCCGCATACTGCTGCACGACTGGTCCCAGGCCTTTCAGCCACAGTTTTACGTGTTCTTTATCCTTATATGCGGCAGGATTCTGACGGATTTCAAGAGCCTTCCGCAGGGGCTGCTCATCGTCAAATACATGCTCCGTCAACGCCCAGAGCCCTGCCTGTGTCTTCGCGATTACATCATTGTGCCGAAGCGTATAGATGCATCTGGCGATATCCAGCAGCCATCCGCAGGAATAGAGTTTTTCATCCGTCTGAACTGCATATTTCCGAATGGATTCCTAATGCTGTTTTACAGCTGCTCTCAGATCTGTTTCGGATGGCTGTAAAAAGATGCTTCTGTCATTTTTGCCATAAACGCACTGTCCAATTTTAGCAAGTTCGTATGCTGCAAAAACATCCTGCTGACAGCGATCGGCAATCCTCTGCCCGGAAGTGCCCCAGTAAACCAGCCTGGGGAACGATCCTTCAAGATATTCATTTTTTATCGGCAATCATTCCCTCAAAGGAACGGTAATATAGGTTATCCGGCTCAGCTGCCAGCATGGTCTGCCGTAATCCGAGCAACTGCTGTGCCTGATGGTCCGTAATCTGATTCATGGTATGGCCGTCATACAGGGAGCAGCCGATAACAGGGGAAATCAGTTTTCTCAGGACTCAATTTGAACAACAATGATCATCGGGTTAAATCCCCTTTCCCGGATCCGTTGGATATCCGCTTTCATGATCTGCTGTCCCTTTTCCACCTTGTCCCCTTCCTGTACGAACACTTTGAACCCTTCCCCGTTGAGGTTCACGGTGTCCAGCCCGACGTGGATCAGGATTTCCTTCCCGTCTTCCCCTCGCAGGGAAAGGGCATGCTTTGTCACCGCCACCATGCTCACCGTTCCGCTGATCGGAGCGCATATTACATCATTCTCCGGCATAATCCCGACACATTCACCCATGACCCCGGCCGAAAACACGGGATCCGGTATCTCTTCCATGGGTATAAGTTCCCCGTCAGCAGGTGAATAAATGTTATCCATGATTGGCTGCATGTCCTCCCGGGCAACCCGCCGGTGCGGTGTCCGGGGCTTCTCCGGAATCGCTTCCGTGTGATCCGCGGATCCGGAATCTCCTGTGCTTTCTTCCGCTGTCCCCCCGGCTGGTGCCGGAGCATTGCACAGTTGTTTCAGCTCATCCGCGACAAACTGCACCGTGGTGCCGATCACGACCTGCAGGGCATTCTTTCCCGGACGGATCACTCCTGCCGCGCCGGAGGAACGGATGATCCTGTCGTTCACTTTGCTCATGTCCTTCACTTCCAACCGCAGGCGCGTAATGCAGTTGTCGACAGAAAGAACGTTCTCCGCTCCGCCCAGCCCCTGCAGGATTGTCCCGGCCATAACGGCATACTTTCCGCCGCTGCTTCCGGCGGTTTCCGGGATTTCTGCCGGCAGTTCGTATTCCTCATCCTCCCGTCCCGGGGTCTTCAGGTTCCATTTGGGAACCATAAACCGGAACACAGCATAGAACAGCACAAAAGCCATAACCCCCAGCGGAAGAATCAGCCAGGTCTTCTCCGCCGCCGGCAGCGAGGCAGAGAAGATCAGATCCGTCACGCCTCCCGAGAAGCAGAACCCTGCCCGGAAACCGGATATTACCGTCACAAAGGTAACAATCCCATACAGCAGCGCGTAAAAAACATACAGTACCGGGCAAAGGAACATGAAGCTGAACTCAAAAGGCTCCGTTACCCCGCAGACAAACGAACAGATCGCGCTCGAAAGCAGAATGCCCATGGCCACTTTCCGCCCGGCGGGCTTCGCGCACCCGATCATGGCCAATGCCGCAGCCGGAACGCCGAACATCATGCAGGGAAAGAATCCGGACATGTACATACCCAGAGACCAGATCACATCCGCACTGGTCTGCCCTGCCCAGAAATGGGTCAGGTCTCCCAGGCCGATGGTGTCAAACCAGAAAACATTATTGAGCGCATGATGTAATCCGAAAGGGATCAGCAGTCGGTTCAGGAAAGCATAGAGACCGGCGCCGGCCGGGCCGAGTTTTTCAATCCCGTGTCCCAGGGCGGTCAGGCCGGAGAAGATCAGCGGCCAGAAAAACAGGAGTACAAAGGATACCGCGATGGAAAGCATTCCCGCAATAATAGCCACGGCTCGCTTTCCGCTGAAAAAGGACAGCCAGTCCGGCAGCTTTGTCTTGTGAAACCGGTTGTAGCAAACCGAACCGATAATGCCCGCGACAATACCGATAAACGGGTTGCCGATTTTGGAAAAGGCTAAGATGCGGCTGCTGTTTTCTGCTTCCGAGGGAAACAGGGTTTTGACCGTGTCCACATTCAGCAGCGTGATGATCATCAGCCAGGAAACCAGGGCTGCCAGCGCGCCGGTTCCGTCATTTCCTTCCGACATGCCGATACCGACTCCGATCGCAAAAAGCCAGGCAATATTGTCAATCAGGGCGCCGCCGGCCTTGATCAGAAAAAAACCGATGCCCGCCGCGGCGCCGGAAATATCCCCGCCCTGCATGGCAGCCGGGCACAGACAATATCCCAGGCCCATCAGCAAGGCACAGATCGGCATACAGGATACCGGCAGCATCAAAGCCTTCCCCAGTTTCTGAAGATATTTCACCCAAACCATTTCCTTCCTGTCATTTCTGTAATATAGCGCACCGGGTATATTTGGGCAGCCTCCACAGAAAGATCAATCAATTTTTATCATACCACAGGCCGCAGGTTTCCAAAATGAAAAAATCCCTGCAGCGCTTCGTAAATGCTGCAGGGATTTTGCTCAGACTCCCGTTACCATGTGACCGGGAGCTTACTCCTGAGCGGAATCGTCGCGATTCACCTGAATCGTTGGGATATCGTCTGTTTCATGCTTTTTCAGATCCTCGACAATATCCTCATTGGATTCACCGTCATCCTGTACTGAGGTGTCTTCCGAATCAGCGTTCTCTTTGCTTTCATCAGATTCCGGATCGTCAGCGGATACTGCCTGCCAGGCTTTATCGATTTCTTCCTGGATGGTCCTGGCTGTGTCGGCGGCAGTCTCCATGACCGTTTCCGCTGTTTTCCGTATTGCGTTCTCGACATCCACAGCCTTACCGTTTTCATTTTCCAGACGCACGCTGTATCCCAGGAGCGGTGCGGCAATCATTCCCGCGATGCTCAGGCGCGGTGCGGCGAGCAGTCCCGGAAGGCAGAGAATGCCGGGAACATCCGCAACAGCCTTGCCGTCCCGTTCAATCTTCACACGATACCGGGTCAATTCCTGAAAAATATTCTTGTTTTCCATCTTGCTTCCTCCTTTTGTTTCAGTTGGTTTCTTTCTCTTCCGCCAGCGCAGCCGCGCTTGTTCCCTCAGCAGTTCATCTGATGATACCGGGGCTCGGTAATCTCCGTCGCGACTGTTTCACCGTCCACAGTGCCGGTGTTCTCTTCCTTTGCCTCGGCGTTTCTCTTTTTCAGCCGGAAGAAAAGAACAAGGCCGATCAGGATCCCAATTACGAGTCCGCTGCCGGAAAATGCTCCGGATGTCAGGGAAGACAGTCCTTCAAACACACCGCCGATCACGCTTCCGAGCAGTTCCAGAATTCCGCCCAGCACAGCGATCGCAATCCAGCCGCCAAACGCCAGCGCAGGCAGGATAAACAGGCCGCCCTGCGGGAAGAATCCCATCGGACGATGAACCATCCGCATCGGACGATACACAGGACGGAAGCCGGGGCCAAATCCCATTCCGGGACCGCCCATACGACGATGAGGATGCATCGGAGCACCCATCATCGGGCCTCTGTGTCCGCCCATCATCGGGCCGCGTCCATTCATATACATCGTTCCGTACCTCCTTCAAGCATTCCGGTCATTCCCTGACCGTGGTTACATGATAGCCGAAGGGCAGGCGGAAAAAAAGGATCAGAAGTGAGAATTACGGCATTGTATTTCTCCCCGAAGCGAAAAAAGCGGCTGTGCTCCGGAAAGGCTTAACCTTCCGGGCAGCCGCGGGCGCGCCGGGAAAGAAAATGTAAAATTACCTGTTCAGTCTTTTGGAAAGGTAAAGTACAAGATCGTCGTCATTTGCTATCTCTGTTTCATACTGCTCACAAGGTTTGCCCCGATACCATACACCGGTTCCATCCGGGATATATCCCCGCTTGATATACATCCGTTGGGCGCTGCCGTAACCGTTGTGAAGGCCTACCCCAAGCCATACCGTATCGGCATATTGTCCGGCAATCTGTTCGGCCGCGTCCATCAGCCTGCTGCCGATTCCTTTCCTCCGGTATTTTTCCAGCACGCCGAAATCTACAATCTCAGGCAGTCCTTTTCCACCGAACGAACCGCCCAGCCCTGTAAGATAAACGTTCACATATCCTGCCGGATGGCCTTGATATACAGCAGTCAGTGAAACACATTTCCCTTCAGCCTGATCTCTGAGTCTCGTCAGGTATTTCGAAATATCCGCGTGCCAGCCCTGCGCAATCTCTTCGTCCGTAAAGATCCGGGCGTCTGTGTCTTCCATATCGCGGATCAGCAGCACGTCGTCCCTGTAATAAATCATGGTTCCTCCCTGAAATGATTCCTGTTATGTCGCTGCTCAACAGATTCATTCTTCTGAATAATCAGTCAATCCATGTCACTTCATTGCCCTTGAGGATCATCAGGTTCCGGTTCGGCAGGCCGGTATCCGTCGCCGGATATCCGACAGCCACGGCGCCATAGACCCGCTCTTCTTCCTTCAGGCCAAAACCGCGCAGGTATTCCACGATCTCCGGTTCCTCGTTCAGCCACTTCAGCTGGTTGATCCAGCAGGTGCCAAGATCCAGGGCGTTGGCGGCAACCATCATGTTTTCAAGAGCGCAGGCGCAGTCTGCGATATTGTTGCCGTAATCCTTTCGGTTGGCAGCGACAATCAGAACCGGTGCGTTATAGCAGAACACATATCCGCCTTTCCTGGAGGCTGTGATTGAGTGTCTCATGCTGGCATATGTGTTTTCCGTAACCTCCATATCGGCAAAGGCTTTTTCTGTCATCGCTATCAGCTTGTCCAGCACATCCCGGTTCCGGATGACAAAGAAATGGCTTGTCTGATTATTCCCTCCGCTGGGAGCTTGTCTGCCTGCCTCCAGAATTCTGTCCAGTTTTTCCTGTTCTACCGGATCAGGCCTGTAATTCCGCGTGCTTCTTCTGGTGAGAATCGCTTCCAACGCTTCCATGTCAAGACTCCTTCCTTATTTCTGATATTCCGTGTTTTTCCGGGATTTCCGCCCCGGTGTCATCATGACCTGAATTTTTCCAGTCTGTACAGTTTCTCGTCATCGATCTCACTGATGCCGTTTTTAAAAGAATAACCCATCTTCTGATAAAACGGAAGGCCGGTGACAGAAGCAGGGATCTCGATCCGTTTTGCCCGCAGGGCAAACTCGTCCTGTTCCAGTGTTTCCATGATGGCCCGGCCGATGCCTTTCCCCTGATGATCCGGATGAACGAAGATGCTGAACAGACTGCTTTCATCTTCTTTGCCCCAGTAAGGGCCGATCGCTCCGCAGCCGATGATGGAGCCTGCTTCTTCGGCAACATAGAAATGCGTCCAGGAAGCTCTCTGCAGCACATGGTCGGGCGTCTGCGTTTTCACAAGCTCTTCCATGAGTTCAGCCGGATAATCACCGACGTTCGAGATCCGGATCGTCGTGATAATCAATTCGGAAACCGCCTGAGCATCCTGTTCTCTCAATCTTCTGATGATCATGGACATTCCCTCCCATTATCAGGTGCGCTATGCCTTATACGGGTATTGTGTTCTTCCGGCTCCTCTTTTGAATCGGCGCCGGCTTACTCTCCGATGACAGCGCTGATACAGCTTTCGATATCGTTAGCCCTTCGCAGCAGTCTTTTCCGCCTGATATCGCCTTCACTGGGCCATTCCATCAGTTTCTTGATTCTTCCAAGGGCAATCGTTTCATGAAACCTGTCCTTCCAGCTTTCATAAAGCGTTGTGTACCATATTCTCAGTTCGTCCCTGCCTGCTTCTTTTCCTCCCCGGATCCGGCGCGCAAGAGCCGGATCCGCCAGAAGGCCGCGCCCGATCATGACAGCCTCGGCTGCCGGACACCGCGTCAGAAGCGCCTGAACATCTTCCGCCGTCCGCAGATCCCCGTTGTAAACCGGATGCGGAATACCCTTTTGCAGACCGATTTCAAAAGCTTCCGGATGAACCGCCCCGGTATATTGCTCCTTCATCGTTCTTACATGGATGGTCACATGGGCGAAGGGATAATCAGCGAACAAGCCCGCCAGTCCCGACCACTCCTCCGCGCTTTCATATCCGATACGGGTCTTGACCGACAGCGATACGGGGAGCGTATTTGAAAACAGCCGGTCCAGAAAAGACCGCAGATAATCAGGGTCACGAAGCATACCGCTGCCCCGTCCCCTCTTTGTCACGGTCGGCGACGGACAGCCGAGATTCAGATCCGCGCAGGAATAACCGCATTCGCTCACGTAGTACAGCCAGGCGGAGAGTTGTTCAGGATCCCGGGTAATCGCCTGGGGCAATACATTCAGTCCTTCATTTTCATCCGGAGAGATGTCCCTTTCCTCACGGGTCAGCAGGGACAGGGACTGCGTCAGCCTGTGAAACGGCAGACAGTAAACGTCGACGCCGCCGAAAAGCCTGTTGTGGGTCTGCCGCAGGATTCCGTCCGTTATGCCTTCCATCGGCGCAAAATAAATGATCAATCCCGTTCCCCCTTCAGCCGGCCCTCCGGCAGCGGAGATCATCCCCGCTGCCATTCCCTTGTGTCCTGCCACGTATCATACCACAGACCGCGAAATCCCAAAAGTTAAAAAAACGGGAGTCAGCCCGCCATGTCCGAATCCCGCGGAACCGTTGCCTTTCTGCGCCGATTCTGTTATAATACCGGAAACAGCAGGCGGCGAAAAGAACGCCGCCGACGAAGAAACTGCAAAGAAAGAGGAGAAAAGACCATGAAGAAACTGCTTTCACTGATTCTGGCTGTTACCATGTTCCTGACCATCGTTCCGGCTTTTGCCGAGACTGCCGATCTCCCGGCTGACGAAGAAGAAGGCGAACTGACCGATCTGCTCGGCGGTCTGCTGGGCGATTCCTCCGACGGCGAAGACGGCTCCGGGCTGTCCGGCCTGCTTGGCGGTCTGCTGGGCGACGGCGAAGACGGTTCCGGGCTGTCCGGCCTGCTTGGCGGTCTGCTGGGCGGTTCCGGCGAAGGCGGTTCCGGGCTGTCCGGCCTGCTGGACGGTCTGATGAGCCAGCTGGGCGGGGCCTCCGGCAAGCTGTCCGGGCTGCTGGGCGCCGTGAAGGATGTTCTGAAGAGCCATCTCGGCAGCCTGAACGGCAAATTCAGCATTTCAGATCTGCTGGGCGGGTTACTGAACAAATTCTCCGGCACCAGATCCACGGAAGAGTCTGAAGGCTTCGATGTGGCCGATCTGCTGGGCGGCCTCCTGGGCGGTCTCCTGGGCGGCGATTCTTCCGAAGAAATGTCGGACGAGGAATGGGCGCAGATGATCGAAGAATATCATAACAGCCCCGAGTATCTGGACGAACTGGCGAGAAACGCCACGATCGAATCCTATGTTCTGGGCGAATACGCGGACACGCTGGAAGCGGGCGACGTTCAGCTCGTCTGCTTCCGCGCGGGAATTGACGATCCGACGGAAGACGGAGGCTTTAAATATCTGAGGCTTTTCAGCCTGACAAACTTCACGGTCGACGGAACCAACCTGATGTTTAAGAATTATGCCAGCAATGTGGAGCTGCTGGTTCTGACCAAAAATGAAGAAGGGATCTATGAAGTGACCGAAGCGACTCAGGCCGGAGAGGGTGAAGATTACGTCGCGAGTATTGAAGCCATGGCCGAGAAGTACGGAGCCGAGCTTGATACAGTCACGATCAACCTGGGGCGGAAAGATTCGTCTGAAGCCTTTGCACTGGCTGATTTCCTCAGAAATCATCCCGAGTACGAGAAAGCCGAATTCCAGGGAGAACTCCGGACGGCGGAGGAACTGGAAGACATCGCTCTTGATCTTCTCGGCGAAGAGCTCAAAGACGTTGAATTTGATGCGTCCGACCTTTCCTTCTGATATGCAGCTGACAATTTGATTTGCCAAAACAGCGCCGGCCTCATCCCTTTCCGGGATGAGGCCGGTGCTGCTTTTCCATAGCTGCTCAGTCAGCGGTTACATATGCGGCGTTCAGGTCCACGAAGGTCACATCGATATCGTCCCCGTCCAGCTCGATCACAATCATCAGGCTTCCGTTCACGATCGCTTCCGCTTTCTTCTCGAGACGGCCGTCGTCATCCACCGCGAAGATGCCATTGCCCAGCAGCGCCGTATCCACCGCAGCTGCCTCGCCGAACTTCGCGGTCAGGTCCGCTTTCAACTGCTCATAGCTGATATCGCGGGTTTCGTAGTTCACGCGGATCGCCACCAGCTCGTTTCCGACGAAGAGATACTTCAGATCTGCCCGGACATCATTCTCGGTGGTATCCTCATATTCCAGCTCCCAGAAGCCGATGCCGCCGAGGTCATGCTCCTCCTCGATTTCATACCTGCCCGTTTCGGCCGCCATCACCTGGTCCATGTTCATCTGGAACCGCACGCCGTTGCGGAAGGTGAAACCGTTTTCCTCCTCAGCGAACGCAGTCGCCGCAACCGCAAAAACCATCATCAGAGCCATCAGAGCCGCCAGTAATTTTTTCATTTCCGTTTCCTCTCTTTCTTTTTACGCTTCTTATCCGCTTTTGCGGAAGCTTTTTTCTTTCCTGTCAGTTTTTTTCCGCCTGACATTAATTGATACGGAAGCAGTTCAGCGGACGGCAGTGCTTTGTAAAAAAATTTCTCCGCGCGGGCAGCGGGATCGCCGGCCTGAATCCGCTTATTTCCGGATGCCGACAGCTTTACGGATATCTCCGTCCGTAGCTTTCGGAAAATGCTGCCGGATCTGCTGCCGGATTCTGTCCCAGGACGTCTCCGGCCTTTCGCCGCAGCTGTTGACAGCGCCGTATCCCCATTTCGTCTCCGGCGTCATCAGCTCCGCCACATGCCAGCCATATTCTATCCCCTGCTTATTCCGTTTCTGCCGGAAATCGCTCATAATCAGGAAGGTTTTCATCTGGAGATCCGTCAACGCGCCTTCAAAGCCCTTATCCAGCGCGGCGCGCCTCCGGATGTCGCAGGAAAGCAGTCCGAGGCCTTCCGCGTCCCCGTTCAGCTCCAGCACGTCCAGGATCCGCTTGCAGCGGGCCGTCATCTTTCCGTCTTCATACAGCCCCTCATGGTCATAGCCGTCACGGCGGTAGTTCGCGAAAGCGGGAAACCATTCTTTCGAAACGAACCCGGCTTTTTTATCGAAGAACTTCCCGTATGCCACGAATTCGTTCGGGGCCAGCACCTGCCGCCAGGCCCACGGATCCCTCGCGGGATCGTCGATCCACCAGTCCTCCGCGGGAGTATGCTCTTCCACCGAAAAGCCGGGAATCGCGTTTGAAAACAGCGGAAGGAAGCCCACTTCCCGAATCAGCGCCAGCAAGTCCTCCGGAGAGTGCAGACACTCCCTGTCCGAACGCCGGCAACCCTTCATGATCCATTCTCCCGCAATCGTATCCATATATCTCCTGCCTTTTCCCGGCTGTACTCCGCGAAAAAAACACTGCTGTATTCTTCAGGTCAGATTCCCTTCCGCGCTGTACAGTGCGGGAACATGCTGCAGCCAGAGGCGCTGCAGGCGCTCTGCGCACTTGCCTCCATGGTTTTCGGGTGCCGGCCTTCCGACGGAGCGGTTCCGGTTATCGCAGAAAAATGGGATTTGTCCAGGCTTTCCGTCCGTACGCGTCCGTCACGACCGCCCGGACGTAATGCGTGCCCTCATGGAGTCCGCTCTCCGCGTGCGTAACATGCTCGCCCGCCGTTTTGGTCAGCGGGTTGCGCAGCGTACGGAAGCTGACGCACACCGCGTCGCTGCAGTCCAGATAAGCCCGCCCGTCTTCCACATAAAAATCATGAATTTCAGGACCGCAGGAGGCATAGAAGGCCCCGTCCTCCAGCGCCTGCAGGATAGCCGGCGCGCTGTTTTCCGCCTTCACCGTTACCCAGCCCTTGCAGTGATGCTCCATGCTGTGTCCGTCGTCCACCGCGACACCCCAGAGCCGTCTGTTCTCATCCAGCGCCTCATCCCAGTAATGCCCGTTGTCAGTATCCACGTCGTTTTCGATGGCACAGCCGGAGTTCCACAGTTCCATGCCGAAATTGCCCTGCAGCGTGCGGAAATCGGCATACGCCGTTCCGGACCATTCCGGATGGCAGTAAAAGGTTTTCAGCCCCCAGCGGTGCATCTCGTCGATCATGCCCTGCGCGGCGGAAGAATCCTCATATCTGCCGTACCGGGGAATGATTTCGTCCTGCGCCGGCCCTTCCTGCGCGGCCGGATCGCCGACTCCGACGATATGGATACAGTGGGGCCGGTCCTTCTTCCACCCCGGCAGTTCCAGATTCCGTTCGATGCCGGAGAGCATAGTCATGGGCACGTCCGCGTAATTCCTGCGGTTGAAAATGTTATGGTCTGTCAGCGCCAGAAAATGATATCCGTGCTCGTAATGCATACGGATAACGTCTCCCGGGTCTCCCTTTCCGTCCGACCGGGTGGTATGGCAGTGCATACCACCTTTCAGAAACGTCCCTTCCCGTTCAAAAGCGTTCTGTCTGATCAGCATGCCGGTTTCCTCCTTTTTTTCGTCATATGTGTCCTGTACTCATCCGAGCCGCTGCGCGGCTTCTTCCGTCTGCAGCCGGTCAAAATACTTTTTATGCGTCTGCGCCAGCACGGTTCGGTACGCGGCGTCTCCGTTCTTGTCCAGCGTTTCCAGGAAGAGATGCTCCCTGGACGCCAGTTCCGGATGAATCCGGATCAGCGTAGCCATGCCGGCATTGGAGCAGATGCCGGCAACCCGTTTATATTCCGCCATCAGGTTGGAAAAAGCCGCGTCCGCCAGAAGCGAGCATTCCCCGGCGCTCATCCGGTTGAAATGGTTCTGGGTCATCTCGTTGATGAGATCCGTTACCACGTGCACCTTGGGCTCGATTACGGAAGCGGCGGTTTCGCTTCGTTCCGTAAACGCGTCCTCCACATCCTCCAGAATATCCTGTATCAATTCCTGAAGAACCTTCAGTTCTCCTTTGCACGTATCCGAGAAACTGGTATTGTTTTCCGAAAGCTTCGAGGAAAGATCGGCGATTTTCACCGCCTGGTCTCCCAGCCGTTCAAACTCCGTGGAAACCTTGTAGTACTGATTCAGAATCGCCACAAATTGCTCATTTTGAAGATGCGGGAGCAGTTCCACCAGATAGCGGCTCAGGTGGTCGGTAAGCCTGTCGAGCTGCATTTCCTCCGCGTTGATCTCCTCTTCCCGCGCTTTTGAGTAATCCTCAATCTGTTCCTGCGCTTTCCCCAGGTTGGCCCGGGCAATGTGCAGCATTGTGATCAGCGTGTCGTAGCAGCTCCGGAGAGCGAGTGCCGGTGTGGTAAAGAACACCGGATTCAGGCCTTCGATCAGCTCGTCATATTCGCCGCTCTCTTCCTTCTTCTCTTTCCGGACGATTCTGTCGCTCAGTTTTTCATAGGTGCCCAGCATCGGAAAGAGGCAGATCGCACACGCCAGATTAAAGATCGTATTTGTGTTGGCGATCATCCCGGAATTCACCGTCGCGTCCCACAGTCCGTTCAGGAGTCCCAGGTTATGAATGATCGTAATCACCGCAAGCACCAGCACCGTTTCGCTCAGGTTGAACAGGATATTCACGATTCCGACCCGTCTGGCGTCCCGGTTCGCGCCGATGGAGCAGACAATGGCCGTCGTCACGCAGTCCCCCAGATAGATGCCGACAATCACCGAATAGATGGATTTGAAGGTCAAAAGTCCGCTTGCGGAAAACGCCTGCAGAATACCGATTGTCGCCGATGAGCTCTGCAGCATGAAAGCCACGCCCGCGCCGGTGAGATAGCCCAGGAAGGGATTGCTGCCGAGCCCGGAAAACAGCTGTTCCACCATGCCGGACTTCTGCAGCGCGTTCACCGCGCTCGTCATATTCAGCAGACCTGAAAAAAGAATCCCGAATCCGACAGCGATATTGCCGATGGATCTGGAATTCCGGAAAATGCCCGTCATAATCAGGATGATGCCGAGAATCAGGGCGATCGGCGCCAGCGTCGAAGGCTGGAAAAAGCGAAGCAGCGACGTTTCGCCGGATGTGTTCAGGTCCAGCAGCCGGATAATCTGGCCGGTCACCGTCGTTCCGACATTCGCGCCGATAATGATTCCGAGAGACTGGTGCAGCGTGATGATGCCCGCCCCGACAAGGCCGGAAGTGATCACGATGGTTGCCGTTGACGACTGGATCAGCGCGGTCACCGCGATGCCAAGGCCAAAGGCCTTGATCGGGTTGTCCGTCACCTTTTCCATGACTTTTTTCAGGGCACCGGAGGAGTTTTCCTTCAGGGAATCTCCCATCAGACGCATACCGTACAGGAACATGGCCAGACCGCCGAGAAGCGACAGGATATCGAAAAAGTTCATAGTGCCTCCGCGTTCCGTTTGTTTCGCGCGGGAGTAGCGGCAGCCGCCTGCCCTATATCCCTGTATTTTATCATACCATGTTTTTTCAAAATCCGAAACAGGAAAAATAAAAAAGCGGGGTTTGCCCGTTACTGTTCACGGGGCGGGCGGACATGAAAAATGATATGCCCGAGTTGTAGAG
>CAMKJS010000069.1 GCA_946413245.1 uncultured Clostridia bacterium | reverse complement strand
CAGCCCGGATCCGACTGAAAAACCGGATACGCCGGACAGCCCGGATACGCCGGACGGTCCGGATACCCCCGAGGGTACGAAAGCATAATATGAATCACAAACCGGCGCAGAGGGAGCATCCCTCCGCGCCGGCTGGGAAGAAGGAAAGATCAGATGAAGCGGCTGAAAACAGTTTATATTGTGTGGATTCTGCTATGCATCGCGAGCCGATGCATCGCGGCCCCGGCAGAAAACAGGTCCTATCCTGTGGATCGGATTACCGGAATGGTTTACCTTCCAGCCATTCCGGAAGAGCCAACAGATGAGGGTTCGCTGGTAGTGACCGGACTGCCGGTGCTGGATATCTGTACGGCGGACGGAACCATGCCGGATGATGACGATAAAGCCGGAATAATGCATCTGTTTGAAGCGGGGGAAAACGGGCAGCTGGAACAGCTGTCCGTTCCGCTGTCGATCCGGCTGAGGGGCAATACCAGCCGCCGCTATCCGAAGAAAAGTTTTCGGATCAGTATTCTGAACGAAGCCGGGGAAAAAAATAAGATTTCAATAGCTGGTCTGCGCCGGGATGATGACTGGATTCTGAATCCCATGTATACAGACGCGTCCAAAATACGGGAAGCACTGGCGTATTCACTGTGGGAAACCATGAACTCCTGTGGGGATGCAGCCCGATGCAGCGGGATGGCTTTCTGTGAGGTGATCCTGAACGGGGAGTATGCAGGTTTATATGCTCTTCAGGAAAGAATGGACCGAAAGCAGGTGCAGGCAGACAAAGGGACGGGAATTCTGTATAAGGTAGATACCAATGTCCGGCCCGAACAGGAGAAACTTCTGGTAAACGGAAAAGAGGAAACCTGTGCGGGAATGGAGCTGGTTTTTTCGGGCAGCGAGGTAGACGAGCCCTGGCTTCCCGCCGCCGACTATATTGCCCTGCTGGAAGGCGCAGAAGGACCGTGCACAGCCCGTCTTTCCCTTCAAAATGCCGTGGAGTTTACATTGTGGGCTGTGCTGACCCAGGCCAGAGACTGCCACTATAAAAATCAATTTCTCCATTGTGTATGGGAAAAAGAAGAATATGTGATGTACCGGATTCCATGGGATGTAAATCATACATTCGGAGATTACTGGAGTGGAAGTGCGGAAAAAGAAAACTACATGGCTTACAGCCTGGCGTTTCCGGCTGTGGATGATGCTGGAGTCGTGCTGCTGGGTGGGGGAGATTCCGCTTTCATACAGGCGTTGGTAAATCGGTGGACAGAATTGCGGGCCGGTCCGATTCAGGAGGAAGATCTGCTGGAAAAGGCAAATTTGCAGTTTCAGAAGCTGTACCCGGCTATCCTGCGGGATCACGAAAAGTGGCCTGAGAGCGGTATGGGTGAAGGAAACGCCGCCAATATCCGCGATATTGAGTATTTCCTGCGTGAAAATCTGCGGGCGATGGACAGATGGATTGATGAAATGCGGGAAATGGGAGAACCTGTGAAGGAGGAGGACAATGGCGCAGATCTGGATCGTGGAAGATGATCCTCCGATTGGGAAACTCATTGAAATGGCCATGCAAAAGGATGGCCACGAAACGCTGCGCGTTTTGGAGGACGCGGAACTGGAACGCGCGGTGAGGAACGGGAAAAAACTACCCGACCTGCTGCTGCTGGATCTGATGCTTCGGGCAAAAAACGGATATCAGATTTTGCGGGAGTGGAAACAGGACCGGGAGAGAAAAAATGTACCGGTGATCATTATTTCCGCCCGGGGCGCTGAGCAGGACAAGGTTCGGGGGCTGGAACTGGGAGCAGAAGATTATATCACAAAGCCTTTTGGTGTCAGAGAACTGCAGGCACGGGTGCGGGCTGCGCTGCGAAGGCTTCCCGCAGCCAGGGAGCGGTTGTGCGTAGGCGGGCTGATCCTGAATCCGGAAACCCATGAAACCCAATATCTGGGCAGGCGCGTAGAGCTGACGCGCCGCGAGTTTGAGCTGCTCCTGTACCTGGCGCGGCATGCGGAGGAGACTGTATCGCGGGGAACGCTGCTGCGGGAGGTGTGGGGATATGCAACGGCGGACGATCCTTCCCGAACGGTGGATTCCCATATCAGGACGCTGCGCGTCAAACTGGGGGACACGGAAGAAGAATCCCGAATGATTATGACGGTGCGGGGAGCGGGCTACAGACTGACGGCTGGAGAACAGACATGAAGAGGAGACTGCAGCGGATTTACTGGCGCGGGATTCTGATTACCCTGGTGATGGCGATGGCAGCGATCGGTATGGCGGCGTGGCTGAAAATCGATGATACACGGGCACATCTGGACGCCATGCTGGATGCTGCCCTCAAGTGGACCCGTGATTCGGGGGATGACCTGCAGTCTCTGTCAGATACGATTGCCGGCATATCTCCCGGTCTGCGGGTGACGTATCTGCTGGATTCAGGACTCATTCTGGCGGACAGCGAACAGAAGGAAGAGCTGCCGGGAGATCCGCTGGAAGATGCCGAAATCGCGGCGGTACGACGGGGAGAGATCGGCAAACAGCTGAGAATGTCCGCGGAAGACGCATCTCTTACGTTGTATCTGGCAGGACGGGTTTCTCCGCAGCTTATTTTGCGGCTTAGTATTCCTGTGATTGAAACAGCACGGGTACTGATGGTATACGGAACGGCGCTGCTTCTCCTGTTTCTGACCCTGTATCTGGTGCAGCGAAGGGGAATTGCCCGTTTGGCCGCTGATCAGAGCCGCCAGTTTGATGATATCCGTCTTCTGATGGACGGGGAAACTGACCGCGTGCAGGCGGTGTTTCCGGAGTTCCAGCCTTCCCTGGACGCGATTTCCTATCGGGTACGGCGTCTGAAGGAAGACCACCGGGAAGTACTGCGTACGCTGAATTTGCGTGCGGATTTCGTTGCCAATGCCAGCCATGAATTGCGCAGTCCGCTGACTTCTGTCCGCGGCTACGCGGAAATCCTGAAGGAAGGAATGGCGGATAACGACGAGGAACGGGAAACCTGCCTGTCCACGATCATCGGAGAATGTGACCGGATGCTGGCGGTGATTGAGGATATTCTGCGTTTGGGACGAGCGGAAAACGCCGGGAAGAAACCCGCGAAGGAGCAAAGCGCCCGGCAGACGGCGGAAGAAGTATGCCGCGCGCTTCGTCCCCAGGCCGAAAAGAAGGATATCGCCCTGATTCTGGAAGGCGATACCCCGGTGAAAGCGGAAGAAAAGGATTTATGGGAAATCCTGTACAATCTGCTGGATAATGCAATCCGCTACGGAAAAACCGGAGGCGAGGTACGGGTACGCATGGAGAAGGGAGTAATTGAAGTTCGGGACAATGGTATCGGTATTGCTCCGGACCATCTGCCGCATATATTTGAACCGTTCTACCGGGTGGATGATACACGGGACGCGGCGCCGGAGGGAACCGGTCTGGGTCTCTCCATTGTCCAGGCGCTTATGAAGCGCCTGGACGGGACGATTCACGCGGAAAGCGACGCGGGAACGGGAACCAGGATCATCCTGCACTTTCCGACGGAGGAGAGAAAAACAAAATGAGAGAAAAAAAAGGGAGAATCCGGCGGGAATTGTTTCGGATATTGCTTTGTTTCACTGCTGTATGCTGCCTAGGAACCGGATTGTGGGAAATCGATGCGGAGGAGGCTTCGGACTGTCCGGAGGGGCGGATGGAATGCCGCCTGCTTCGAATGTGCACAGAGGGATCTTTTGACAATCCGGACTTGTCTGACGCACTCATAGGACACATTTTTTCCGCTGTGTATCCGCGGCTTTGTGTGATTACGGCGGAGGACAGGCTCCATTTCGCGAAGGAAACCGGGCAAAAAGAGGAAGCTGTCACGGAAGAATGGCTTCATGCCCTGGCAAACTGCCTGCACGGGAAGCTTCTTTGGGAGCCCGCGGCAGACAGCGTAGACCGGGCTGTAAACAAGGTACTTCTGCTGTTCCTGGAAAACAGGAACGGAGAGAATCCGGAAGCGGAAGAGGAGAAAAAAAAGATCCGGGAAGGAATGACCGATGAAATTTCACAGCTGATAGCGGAAAAATCAGGTGCGCCCCGGGAACTGGTTGACTGGCTGCTGAATCCGGACCGGTGATATTCTTCATAAGGATATCAAAAGTTCTTCCTGATCCGGAGAATATTCTGCCCGTCCGTATACTCATATTCCATGGAATCCATACTTTTCTTGACCATAAAAATGCCAAGCCCGCCGATTTCACGCTGTTCTGCGGAAAGACTTACGTCCGGATCCGGCTTGGCCAGCGGATCGTAGGGAATGCCGCGGTCGATGAAGGTGATGACGACGGCCGGAGGATTCTGTGCCGATTCCACACGCAGGGTGACATTGCCGGTGTTCGGGGTGTAGGCGTAATGGGCGACGTTGACAAACAGTTCTTCCACGGCCACGTCGATCTGGAATCTTTTTTTCATGGGGCAGTCGACCGCGTCCAGCTGATCGTCAATAAACGCGAGAGCCTGATTCAGGTTTTCCACCTTGGCTTCCAGGGTCAGTTCGTTGATCATTTCAGGCATCCTTGTCCGCCTCCCTGCCAGTTGCTCCCGATCCTGTTCTGCATGTCTTCTGTGTCGATAATCTTCTTTATTATAATAAACAGTTGATCAACAGACAAGCTTTTTTTATTCGTTCGGCAATAAAAGGGCGTTTTTGTTTTTCAGAAAGCGATTTTCGGCCGGTAAAACCCGGAAAACCGGCGGAGCGAACAGAATTTCCCGGTACGGGTTTACAGTCCGAGCCCCTTGCTGAGGGTCACGATGAAATCCTGGGCGTTGGTAATGATGCCCCGGGCGGCCAGGCTTCCCCGGTCGCTGAGCTTATTGACGGTAAACTCGGATATGTCCACGCAGTAGAAGTATACCTGCCGGACGGTGCCGTCCGCCATGACCCGATAGGACGGGGTCATGTTTCCCACCGCGATGGAATGGAGCATGGTGGCCATGCAGAGAACAGTGGTGGCGTTCCGTACCTGATCCCGCATGCGGTCCTGCGCCTCGTAAACGTCGCCGAAGACGGACGGCAGCGGGCCGTCGTCCCGGATCGAGCCGGCCAGAACGTAAGGGATCCCGTATTTTTCACAGCTGTAGATGATCCCGTTGTCGATCTTCTCCGCTTCGATAAACTGCGGAATGCCGCCCCGCAGCTTGACCTGATTGATGGTGGTCAGATGATTGTAATGCCCGTTCGGCTGGCTGTACTGGGTGTAAATATCCTGCCCGAGGGCAGTTTTCATATAGGCGGCCTCCAGATCGTGGGTTGCCAGCGCGTTTCCCGCCAGCACGGCGTGCACATATCCCGCGGCGATCATGCTGGAAAAAGCGTTCCGGGCGTCATAGTCGAAGGCGAAGGCCGGACCCATGACCCATACGATTTTCCCATGCTCCCGGTCATGGCGGAGCACGTTGTACAGTTCGTCGTAATCCCGGGAAAAGGCGGTTTCCCGGGACCGGCTCTGCCGGAAGGCGAACGTGTCGGACGGACCGCTGACCGGATCCCGGAAACCGTCGGGATGCACATAAATGCCCTCCTCACAGTTTTCCGTGCGGCCGATGACGACCGGATCGCCCTTTTTCAGCAGCCGGAATTCCACAACCCTGATTTCTCCGTCCCGGTATACAGGCACGCAGTCCATCCGGCTTTCCCTGGCCAGGAGCCACCGCCCCCCGATTTTGAAATATTCCGGAAAGATGCTCATGGCATGAAAATTCTGCGGCGCCACCTGGTCTGCCGGAGCTTCGCAGAGACGGGCTTCGGGAGACCGGATAAACCGTTCCTGCGTAAAATCCGGCGCGGTGTATTCTCTGAGGGACCATGGCATATCGATTCATCTCCATACTGGTATTGCGGTTTCGGTGTCTTTCAGTATACCATACGGGCGGGACAAAAGCCAGCTGAAAAAGCGGCGGCGATCCCCTGAAAAGAGGCCCGAAACAGAGCTGCCTGGACCTCTTTTTCAGTTCCTTCGTCAAGTAGACTTAGTCCGATCCGGCGTCATGCGGATCGGGATCGGAAGAATGCGGGAATCACCTTATTTAATGGCGCTTTCGCGCATTTTTTCGGATAGCGGAATCAGCCTTGAAGAACAGTAGACTTAGAGAGCTTTTTATGGTAGACTAAACGCAAACAGGAGGACTGCAATATGAATCTGGGGAAAGAAGACGAGCGGCAGGAATTCATACGGAAACCGGGACAGCTGAACAAGGGTCTGCGGTCTCTCACGGCGATGCTGAACAGGCAGACGGAGGGGACGGTTTACCTCGGGGTCAAAAAGGACGGTACGGTGAAGGGGCTGAAAACAGGGAAGAAGCTTCTGTCCGCGATCCGGGCAAGAGCGGCGGAACTGATTGAGCCGGCTGTGACGCTGCGCATTGAAGAGCGGAAGGATGAAAAGGGGCGCTCTTTTCTCCGGATTGACGCGGAAGGTTCGGATATTCCGTATGCCTGTGACGGAAGATATTATTTTCGGGTAGCTTCGTCGGATGAGAGGATGGACAGGGAACTGCTGCGAAAAATGCTCCTTTCGGGCGGTTCGGATTGGCCTGAGCGGATGGAAGCAGCGGATTCGCTGACGGATAATCAGCAGGCGGTGCTTCGTTATCTGGCGGAGCACCCCCGTGCGTCCCTGCAGGAAGCGGCGGATGGCTGCGCACTGAGCCTTGGCGGCGTGAAGAAAATTGTCCTGAAGCTGCAGGACATGAAACTGCTGGAAAGGCAGGGGCCCAGGAACAAATCGGAATGGGTGGCGCACTGATTCCGGATCCGGCTGTTATCGGCCGGGTTTTTTGTACCGTTTTTTTGAAAATGAAAGATTTGCCTCCGTTCGGAAGCCTGTACAGGTGAATTTGACGGGGAAATAAACGAAGTGACCGTGCATTACGCCAATGAAGCAGACGGCTGAGAAGTGAAACAAAAATGCGGCCTTCATCGTCTTATAGAGAGGAAAGACTTTTTTCCGCAACGACCGGGAAAAGCCCGGAAAAATCAGGAGGAAAGAACGGAATGAAGAAACTGATTGCTGCTGTGTTATCTGTGATCCTGCTGCTGGGATCTGCTGCCGGTGCCATGGCGGAGCAGCCGGTGAATCTTTTCTATGACGCGGCCATGGAACTGCTGTTTGAGGCGAACAACATTTCCCTGGAAGGGGAAGCGGAGTTTACGCTGGACGGGGAGCGGTTCAAAACCGCGAAAATCAGATATGTACAGGATTATGACAATTCCCTGCTGAGGCTGGATTTACTCACGCCCCGCCGGGACGGAACCGGGCGCCCGGACCGGGAATCCGGATATACCGTCATCGCGAACGGAGAGAACGTTTATGTAATCGAAACGTTTTATCCCGGGGTATATAAAACCGGGAGCACGTTTTCGCAGAGCACGATCCTGCGGAAAACCGTTCAGATGAATCTGATGACAGAGCTGGTCAGGGTTCTGGCGGAGCAGGCGGATACGCTCCTCGGAGAAAAGGCGATTACTGTTCTCCCGGAAGACCAGGGCGGAAAAGACCTGCGGATCGAACTGGATGAAAATGTTCCGGACCTGGTGAATACCGCGCTGAACCTGTTTTATCAGTTTGTTGCCAGGCGGTATTTCGACACGGATTACGATCATGTCAGCGAGCGGGACATGGAACCCATGGAGAATTATCTGACGGTGACCCAGGGAATTCTCAATGCCACGAAGTCCTTATCCCTGAAAAAAGCGGACCTTACCCTGAAGCGGGATCATGCCGGGCTCCTGGAAGCGGCGAAAGGAGATTTTTCCCTGAACCTGAATACTGGGAAAGACGGCATCCGGCAGCTGAATAGCACCTTCTATCTGAACGTCTTTGACCGGGACGGAAGCCATGTCGAAAAATTCGATCCTGAAAAATACGGAGTGGTCAGGAGCGGCGGGCCTGAAGATCCCTATGCATCCGCGGCGGAGGACAGAAGCTATTTTGACGAAGAAGAATTTGATCTGCTGACGGAACAGGCCAGGGCCTTCCTCGGGCAGAGCGGATATGCAACCGAATCGGGTTACGGCGGTACGGTTTATCAGGAAAACAACCGGATCCGCTATGAATTTGAGGGCGACGGCGATGAGTGGCATGTTTGCTATTTCACAGATCCCGAGGGAAAGCTGCTGGGACTGCACCATCTGAACAATATCTTTCAGCAGGTGAACGCGGATCAGTATCACTTTGACGCCTGGCCGGACGAAAAACTGGTTTCGGAGGCATCGGAAAAAGCGCTTCAGTATCTGGCGGAGGTTAATCCGGAAGTCCGGCAGCTTGTGGATCAAATCAGTCTGGAATGGTGGTATGAAGAGGACGGGGAACTGTTCTTCTCGTTCCATGAGGATCCGATTGCCCAGGACTGGGACGGTTTCTCCATCATCGTCCGCGTTCAGCCGGAGTGGAGAATCGAAATCTTCAGCTGCACAAGCAACGGATAAGAAAAAGGAGACAGGGGACGATTCTCTGTCTCCTTTGCAGAAACGATGATCTGAGGAGGTTGTCATCGTATGAAGAAGCTGATTTTCGTAATCCTGATTCTGTCACTGCTGGCCTGGTTCGGAACTGTATCCGCGGAGCAGAACTGGTACTGCGATCCGATCCCGGCGGATCTGGCCGATTTGCCGGAGGGAACACCGGAGGACTGCATCGTTCTGACTGCACCGGACGGTTCCACCCATGTATATCTGATTGGGGAGTACGGATGCAGCCTGGACGCATACCGGCGGAACAGCGGGGAATGGGAACTGATCGTCAGCGGCGGGGAGGCGCTGCAGGATTTCGGGAATGCCCGGTTTGTCCGGCATCAGGCGGATCAGCTCCGCCCGGACGGAACGCCCTGTGGAGACGATCAGGGGTTCGACGTGGTCTGCGAAAACGGAACCTCTGACAGCTATCACTGGGACGGAGAATATTATTCCCTCTGCGGGTGGGTTGATCCGAACCGCTACAGCGGGCAGGTGATGATTCAGGGAACCGTACTGCGCTATTTCCCGGGAGGAAGCACGGCTCCGGAATATGAAACGGATACCGGAGACGGGCAGACGTTGTATTTCTGGACATGCTTTTATCAGGAGCGGCCGGCTTCGCCGGAGGACGCGAAAAAGCGTACGGCGATTCTTCCGGCTTCGATCCGTGACGACATACCGGGGATGGAACTGGTGGAGTATGTTTCATACAATTCGGGGACAGAGGCGGAGACGGTCTTTGCCGCTGTGACGGAGAATTCTGGCGGTTGTACCCTGCATACGGTCAAAGGGCTGTACGATACAGAATCTGAAAACCCGAAAATGACGAAACAGACGGATGTCCCGCTCTCCGAATCATTAAAGGGCATACCGGTGAAAACGCTGTGGCAGGACGCTTATCAGCTGCTGACACAGCCGGGCGCCCTGGACAGCGCCAGGCTGCCGGTGAACGGCCGGGTTGTGGATTATTCCATCCAGGCCGGTCAGCTGGTTCTGCTGACGGAAGACGATCGGAGTGAGCGGCGGATTGTTATCGCGGAGGAGGATGCAACGGGAGTTTATTCTCTGCGGGAAACAAATGTGCTTCCGGCCAATACGGCACTGGACACATTCCATGCGGGAGAAAACGAAATCCAGGCGGAGTTCAGTGAACAGGAATGGTGCGCCGGGTTCACTAAAACGTCTTCCGCCTGGAAACTGGCCTGGGTAATGGGTGAAGGCCCGGATTATATGAACTATTCGCTTCACTGGTACGGCGTCACGTACACCGGTGTTTCGGAGACAGACGGGGAAGACCTGGAAGGCCGGCTGATCGGTTCCATGGAAGGCAGCGATCTGCTGACCACAGACTTTGTGAGCATTCCCCGAAACCTGGAAACACTGAAACGGGCTGTGAACCGGGAAGGCTGGGCTGTCGTCAGCAACCCGAAACCGGAAGAGCGGCTGCATCTGCGGCCGGAAGCGGGAAACCGGGATGTATCGCTCGGGAAGTTTTATAACGGAACCCCGGTCCGTGTTCTGGAGACAGACGGAGACTGGTGCCGTGTTCAAATCGGGATCAGCGGCCCGGAAGGCTGGATGATGAAGAAGTATCTGGCCTTTGAAGACAGGATGGACAGCGTGGAGCCGGCATACCCTGCTTTGGAGCTGAAGGAGGTATACCGGGATAAGGCAGGCTGGACCGATCCGCAGCTGACGACGCAGGAAGAGCGTTTGCTGAAGGAAGCAAGCTGGGATATCGTGGGTTTTCTGGAGGATACCTATATTCTGCTCAGCAATGACGGCGAATGTGTCTATGCGCGGATGGCGTGGTTCGGGGAAGGAAACGGCTGAAAGCGGAACTTCTTCCCGCTGGCTGAAACGAATAATGATATCCGGCTATTTATGCATCTTTTTGGAAATAACGGGTTCAAGCTTAAACCGAATCGATCAGAATGAGATGCGAATCCTGAACAAGTTTTACATCTTCTGTAAAACCGCTTCTGCTGGCGAGAAGGTAGAAGAGTTCGCGTCCGCCTGCTGGTATAAAGCTGGCTTTCAGCTTAAGGTCATCTAATTCCTTAAGACCAATGGATTTGGTTCGATATTTACATTCTCCAGCCAGCAGATGATGGTCATCATAAGCAATGATGTCCACTTCGGATTCCTGCCAGGTATTATCCTTATGAACCGGGCCCCACCATTTCCCAAGAGAACGCGGCATAAAAGGGAGTCTGTGGTCCAGGGCGTACTGAAAACAGCTGTCACGAACAATGTCTTCATAAGTTACGCCGATGAATTCCTGATACTGATGATCCAGGATATAATCGCAAGCCTTTTCTCGCAGAGAATTGATCATGGACATATTTGGCTCGATAAAGGTGTAGTGGAAACGGAAGAGTGCGTCGATGATACGAAATCGCTGTTTCCTTTTTTCCGGGGACAAGGGATTATCAACAGGAGCGACAAGGCACAGTTCCTGTAAGCGACTCAAATAGGGAGAGAGGCCTTTGCTGTCAAGTCCGCTTTGCTTGGCAATCTGTGGAATGGTTTTATCACTGCCTCCAAGGGCGCGGAGGATTTGTTCATAGGTAGTTGGATCACGCAGTTCCTGAAGAAGCATATTTGGGGCTTCCCGGATCAGACGGCCGTCTGGAGAAAAGAACAGGGAAGAGGTCGCCTGCTGTATGGAGGAGTAGTCCAGAAAAAACATGACATATTGTGCAACACCCCCGGTCATGGAATAGACCTTCATGGCATCCTCTCCCGACGGGAACAGAGACAGGACCTGCTGATAGGAAAACGGGCGAACTTCCATGATTTCGTCAAAACGCCCGTAAAGCGGTGCTTCCCGGCTTCCGATCTGTTTTTTCATGAAAGAAAGGTTTGATCCGGACAGGATCAGTTTGGCAGAGCCAAGCCCATGATCGATGATCCATTGGAATTCTACGGGAGCGTTTTCGTTTTTTTTGGCCAGAAATGGAAATTCATCGATAATGATGCAAAAATGATCCGGATGAGTTTTTGTCAGCAGAGAAATAGCTTCTTTAAAAGATGGCATCGACGAAAGGTAAGTCTCATTCGGAAAAAGATTCCGGGCGACAGAGAGAAAATCAGTCAGGCAGGCATGATAATCATAGCTGGTACATTGAAAATAGAGAAAAGTGAAACCGCCTGGTTTCGTTTGTATGAATTCGGTGAGAAGCCGGGTTTTCCCGGTTCGTCTTTTCCCATAGACAGCCATGGCTCTGGCAGATGAATGATTAAGAAATCTTGTCAGTTGCTGAAATTCGTCTTCCCGAAAAAAGAACATATAAATCACCTCCCCACTACAGTACCCATTATACATATCGATTTACAATTAGTCAAATTGTAATTAGTCATATTTAGATTAGGCAAATTATAATTTGCAAAATCAAACGAAGCCCCCTTTTGTTTTTTAGCGTACACAACATTAGGTTGACAGGATCGCACAAAGCTTATTATCATAAATGTGCGTTAGGTTGACAGGAACAGCGAGAGAGGTATTATGATGCATGAACAAAAAACGGATACTGTGAAACGGGGTTCTTTGTATCAAAAGATTATCAAGACGTATTTGGATACTGAGTCAACTGAAATGACGGGGCGGATGGCCTTCCTTTGGTGGATGACGCGGGCGGAATTGGCGGATATGTGCGTTTCCTGAGGGCGTTGAATCCAAGGCAGGAAATCGCTTTCTGGGGGAAAGAAAACGTTCCGGACAATTGGGCTTATGATACCAGGCAGAGCAGCCTTGAATGGGCAAAAGGTTTGGGCTGGTCGGACAATATGAATTTGAAACGAATGCTGTGAATGATGAAGGAGGGGAAGGGCACATGAATTACCCGACGTTTATGAAAAAGGTGGACGAATACGCTGCACAGGGCGAAATTGAAGAGCTGCAATTGTTTATTCACGAAATTGCCAGAAATATTCGTGAATCTGAACGGGACAGTTTCCTGACGCTTCTTATGGATATCTGCAATATTCAGGATGAGAAGAAAAAGCGGCAGAACAAAAAGGCTTCGGAGAGCCTGGAAGGAACAGTTGATTCGATGATATCACGATTGCAGAAGATCATTGACGGGGAGGTTGAGCTGGACAGCGATTACAATGAAGAATGGGATGACTGGAACGACAGTGCAGATGATGAATTCGAGTTTTCGGATCCGGAACATTTGCTGGACGATATCAATTCAGCTTTTGATCTGATACATCTCTGTCTGGATCATGAAGCGTATGAGAAAGGAGCGGAGCTGGCGCAAAAGCTGTCAGAAGTAGAGGTACAGGTCGGCGGAGAATACAGCGAATACACAGATGAAACAATGAGTCTGTATGATCTTGATGTTTACGACTTGCTGAATACGGACTTTGACAGAGGCGTAAAGGAAGCAGCTTATCTGACCTGCGTTGGAACCGGGGACGAGAGAAAAGCCGCAGCGGTGCTTGCGATATTGGACAATTTCCAGACTACAAGCGTTCGGCTTGAGGATATTCTGCAGATCGGGCGGGAAGAAATCGATCTGGATACTTTCCTTCCCGAATGGATAGCAGAACTTGCGAAAAAACGGACTGCGTATGCCGATAAGCTGCTCATTGAAGCGCAAGGTATGATTCAGGATGAAGAAGCGATATTGAATAACGCGAGCAAATACGCTGCGGATCATCCTGCGCTGTATAAAGCATTTTTGGAATTGAACAGAGATTCTTCTGAAGTAAAGAAAATGAAGGAAGTGGGGATTAAGGCGCTGCAGGCGGTTCCAGCTGAGCAGCCGGAAAGAGAGCAGATAGCGCTGCTGGCTGCTGAATACGCACTGGCGGATTTTGATGAGCAAACAGCGGAAAAGTGCTGGATGGAAGCCTTCAGAACGATGCCGTCGGTTGAAAATTTCCTGCGGCTTCGCCTGCTGGCACAGGAATGGGATAATTATTCCGAAGAGGCACGCGCGTTATACGACGAACGGTACAAAGAGATCACTGGGTGGGGTGTTGGTCCGGTTGGCGGAATTACCTTTTTTGACGGTTGCTTCAATGAGCTTTTGAACAAGTATATGAAAGCCGGCAAAGGGATCGGCTGGTCGCGGACCTTTATGAAGGAAGGGATCGCACTGATGCTTCTTCTGCTTGATCATGGGGCTGTAACTGTAAAGAGTCCCGGGATGAAAGAAATGCTGAGAAAGGCAGTGGACGGATGCGATTTCATGGCAGAGTCTTTTTGCAGAGGAACGAATATTGAGAAGATGAGGGATGATGCGGCTTTATTCCGCAAACTGTTTGATCAGTGGCGTGAAACAGTCTCAATGAGCGAAAAAGAGCAGCAGGAATGGCTGGAACGGATTAAAAAGTGGATAGCCCTCCGCGTAGAGGCAATCATGAGCGAAAATCGCAGGAATTATTATGATGAATGCGCATCGTTTGTCGCGGCATTCGGGGAAGTGCTGGAATCAAGAGGAATTCCCGGTGCGAAAGCAAAGCTCATGGAGGAATACCGTTCGAAATACAGCCGGCGTCGGGCATTCCATGATTCACTGCGGGCATACGGTATGAAAAAGTGACCGGAAGCACTGTCTGATCACGGATAAACATTTTCTTATAGACTGGCAGATGCCAATATCGGTAACGGCAGATGCCTGATAGCCGGTTTTGTTCTGATCCGTCTGCCGCGGGGCAGCCGGATCATTTTTTTGCCGCTGCGAAAAAAAACCGGCAAGTATTCCGTCTGATTAGTAGAAGAGCGGAGCGAAAAGCCCCGCGGTGCAGGAAGAAGTGAGGTGAGGCGGATGCGGAAGGAGACCTTGGTACCGGGCTCCATCAGCGAAGAAGAATTAATCCGCCTGGTGGATACCTATTCAGGAATTCTGCTGGGAGTATGCCGGCTGACACTGGGTGACACAGCGATGGCACAGGACATCGTTCAGGAAACATTTCTGAAAGCATGGAGGCAGGGCGGATTCAGGCAGGAAACCGAAAAAGCCTGGCTGATCCGGGTAGCCATGAACCTTTGCCATGATTATCACCGCAGCCGGTGGTGGAAACATATTGACCGGAAGACACCGGCAGACGAGATACAGATTGCGGAGCCGGATCCGGCGGAGCAGGAGATCCTCGCCATGGTAAAAGATCTCCCGCTCCGGGAACGGCAGATCGTAATTCTCTATTTCTGGAACCGGATGACGCTGAGCGATATTGCTCAGATGCTCGGTGTCAGCCAGTCCGCAGTTTTTCGGGATCTGGAGAAGGCGAAGAAACGACTGAAGCTTGAACTGGAAGGAGGCTGAGGAGGCAATGAAGGAAACCGCATTACGGGAGGCGTTGAATACTTCCATCACGGGCTGTCGGCCTTCTGATTACTGGAAGAACCATATGGTTCGGCAGATCGTGAAAGGAGAAAAAGTGAAAACAGGAACAAAACTGTCGTGGAATCTGATTCTGGTTATCGGACTGCTATTGCTGTCGGTTACCGCGTACGCGGTGATCCAGAGCGTGACGCTGTCTCCGCGGGTGGACGCCAAAGTGCTGGCCAATGAAGCTTTATATGAGAAGTACGGATTAACCCCTGCCATGCTGGGCTTTTTCGCGCAGGACGCGCAGGGAAAAGACGATCATCACTGGCATGTGGATTATATACCCGATGAAGGCCTGGCATCCAGACTCGGTGCGTATCGTGTGGAAATCACGGATAATCATGTGGATAAAATCACCTGGACGAACGAAGGAAAAAGTACGCAGGGCGGCTTTGACGCGGAGGCGTGGGGACCGGAGCAGCTGGAAGAGATGGTAAACATCACCGGCAGGACGCATGACGTAAACCGGTTTTACCGGAAAATACAGGGAGAGGATGTCAATTTATATGAAGGAATGGATGATCCGATCCCGGAGGAAACAATCGCTTTACAGGAGAATGTGTCCGAGGAGGAAGCGTATCGGGAAGCAATGAGAGAACAGGGGAAGGATGCAGAGGCCCGGTCCCGGTACAGCCGGGAGGAACTGATTGAGATGGGGCGTCAGGGAATTATAGACGCTTACGCGCTCAGCCAGGATCTGCAGGACCGGCTCCGTTTCTGTGACGAAGGGGTACTGATTCCATATTATTATCAGACCGGTGCGGATGAAATCCCAGCTTTTAAGATGACATTCGAAATCGGCGGGAATGACGGCTGGAAAGCCGGGGACGGAATATATACCATTGATATCAACGTTCTGGACGGAACGGTATTGGATGGATTCCGGAAAGAACTGGAGGAATCCGGAAAGGACAGTAAAGCGCAGTCCGGCTATACCCGGGAAGAATTGATCGAACTCGGGCACCGGGGAATTATTGAAGCATACGGACTGAATCCGGAGCAGCAGGAACGTCTGCAGTTTTATGACACCAGCTTTTTCCCCGCTTATTACAGCACGATCGGAGCAGATAAAAAACCCACCTATAATATGACGTTCCAGAGCAGCGGGGAAGGCGGCTGGATGGAAGGCGACGGAGTCTACACAATCATCGTCAATGTGCTGGACGGAACGGTGGAGTATCTGGACTATGACACGACCCTGGACGGAAACGGATAAACCGCCGGTTAATCAGTTTGTTTCTGCCTGGTAAACAATACGACGGTTTCGATTCCGGATGTCCAGCAGAAGAGATCCACAGGCTGCACCCTGCGAACGGTGTAGCCTTTTTCATGCAGCAGGGCGGCGTCCCGGGCCAGGGTAGCCGGGTTGCAGGAAACGTATACCAGCCGGGACGGCGCTGCTTTCGCGATGGCATCGATAACCGGGGGTTCCACGCCTTTTCGGGGCGGGTCGATGACGATCACGTCCGGGCGAAGTCCTTCCGCTACGAGACGCGGAAGGACTTCCTCCGCTTTACCAGTATAAAAGGAAGCGTTTCGAATTCCGTTTCTACGGGCGTTTTCCTCAGCGTTCCGGACAGCGTCGGGCACGATCTCGATTCCCACAGCTTTCGCGCAGCGGGAGGCCATTGTCAGCGTAATGGTGCCGGCGCCGCAGTATACGTCGCACAGCAGATCCTGCTCCGTGAGCGCGGCGAACTCCAGCGCGGTCCGGTAAAGTTTTTCGGTTTGCGTCGGATTGACCTGGAAGAACGAGGCGGGGGACAGGGCGAAGGTCAGGCCGCACAGCGTGTCCGAAAGGGTTTCCTGCCCGTACAGCAGGTGAAACCGGTCGGAGAGGATTACGTTATCCCGCCGGCGGTTGTCGTTCAGCCAAAGACTGACGATGCCAAGGGGTTTCAGTGCTTTCTCCAGCTCCGCGGCATGCGGCAGCGAGGCGGACGCGGCGACGACGGTGACCATGCTTTCCCCGGCCCGGTTGACCCGGATTACCAGGTGGCGGATCACTCCCCGGGCGGTTTCCTCCTGATACGGCGGTATCTGAAAACGCTTCATCCAGGCCAGGAAAGCCGTAGCGATGTCGTTTGCGGGAGGCATGGCGTTGGGGCAGGTGTCAATGGGGATTACACTGTGGCTCCGGGCTGCGTAAAACCCGAGAACGGGATCGGTTCCTGCTGTTCCGGCGGGGAGAGAGGTTTTATTCCGATAGGCATAAGGCGATTCCATCCCCAGAACCGGCGGTACTTCCGCCGGGATTCCGGCGATCCGGGCAAAGCAGTCGGCTACCTGCTGCCGCTTGGCTTCCAGGGTGGCCTCGTAGGTCATGTGCCGCCCGGAACAGCCACCGCAGCGGGGAAAAACCGGGCAGTCAGGCAGCCGCCGGTCCGGAGAAGGGTTATCAGGGGGATTTTCCACCTTTCCAAAGGCATACTTCTTCTCCACCCGCAGGATGCGGACCACCGCTTCTTCTCCGGGAAGCAGACCCGGAACGAAAACGGGGAAGCCTTCTTGGCGGCAGATCCCCTCCAGATTCGCGCCGAGATTCTCCGCGCGCATGCGGATGCAGTCGTTTTTCTTCACGGAATGGATCTCCCTTCGGGCGGAATTGCTGAAAAATGAGTGATTTTCCAAAAAATATTTTAGCAGGGAAGTCGGGAAAAGTCCACAAAATGTAGCGAGGGAAAACAGGCGCATCCGCTACATGTGGGAGGCGTTATAATCCGGGGAAAATTGTGATATTTTTTTCAGGATTTTTCTCAAAAAAGTGCTTGACAAAGGGTTTAATCTTTGGTATTCTATCCAAGCTCGCTTACGGGCAATGATCTGAAGCGGGCGGGATCGAACCTTGAAAACGATACAGAGAGAAACGCGCAAGAAA
>CAMKJS010000068.1 GCA_946413245.1 uncultured Clostridia bacterium | reverse complement strand
GGTTAACATCGACATTGAACCGTTTGAGCTGGCACCCGGCGAGGAGAAGGTTATCACCTACACCTACACGGTGACCCAGGAAGACTTCGACGCCGGCCAGGTGCTGAATGTCGTACTGGCGACAGGTGAGGATCCGACCGACGAGCCGGTGGAGCCTGAAGAACCCACCAGCGTCATCGTGACGACCGCAGTGATTGTAACGATCACCGAGCACAGCGGAGAAGAAGCGTACGACGGTGAAGAGCACACCATAACGGGTTACGACGTCGAAATCAGCAATAAGCTGTACACGGAGAAAGATTTCACCTTCAACGGCGAAGACGTGGTGAGCGGGAAGAACGTCGGCGTCTATGACATGGAACTGACGCCTGAAGACTTCACGAATATCAACCCGAACTTCGAGAACGTCATCTTCGTGATTGTGGACGGCCAGCTGACCATTACGCCCATTCCGCTGACGATCAAGGCGGACGACAAGGAAAAGGTGTACGACAACGACGAGAGCACCGATCCCGAACTGACGGCGACGGTGACCGGCCTGATCGAAGGCGACGAGATCGACTACACGCTGAGCCGTGAACCCGGCCAGGAAGTGGGCGAATATGAGATCTTCGTGAATCTGGCCGAAGAAGCGGCTGATAAGGGCCTCTTCACAGCTGAGCGGGAAATCGCAAACGGAAACTACGAGATTACCGTTATCAACGGCACCTTCACCATTACCCCGATTGATACCATCACGCTGTACGTCGAGAAAGTCTGGAAGGACGAAAACGACAGCGAGAAGCTGCGTCCGAAGTCTCTGGATATGGTGCTGACCGGCGGCGGAATCACCCGCGTGGTGACGATTTCCGCGGCGACCAAATGGCGCGGAACAGCGGAAGATCTGCCGAGGTATACGACTGAAGGCGAGGAAATCAACTACATCTGGACGGAACCCGAGATCAAGGGATACCGTCAGCTGAGCATGGTGATGGACGGCGATACGACGGTCTTCACCAATGTGCTGACCGACCGCGGCGACTACATGCTGACCGTGCGCTACCGCTTCCTGAATGGTTTGATGGCGGCGCCGACTGTGGTGGAGATGCACAACGCTGGCGAAACCTACTACATCGAGAGCCCGGTGATCGACGGCTACACCTGCACGATCCCGATCGTGACGGGCATCATGCCGGCGCATGATCTGGAGATCACGGTACTGTATCTCCCTGGCGACGTGATCATCATTGATCCCGATGAACCGCTGGGAATCGGACCGGTTCATATGAACATCGGAGACTGCATCGAATAAGGACTTCCTATACCTGAAGGATTTCGTGTCTGCTGACGCGGCCAGGGCATTCTGAGTACCCAGGGCTACCGCCCGTTCTCCGTTGAAAAAGTGCCACTGGCACTTTTTCCGGGCACTCTGAACCCTGGTCCTTCGGGCATCTGGGGGAGGGACGATCAAGGCTTTCCAAGCTGCCCTGAACCTGCGGCTTCCTGATAATAACCATTGGAAGAGTTTTCGCAGATTCACTGGAAGACATAGGAAGGGAAGGAAAAGAACTATGAAGAAAATCATCGCCGGCTTGCTGGCGCTCCTGATGATGTTCAGCGTGACGGCCGTGTTCGCGGAAGCGGACGAGGAACCGAGCCATCTGACGGTGGGAAACCCGACCCCGATGCGCGGAGATTTCTTCACGGGAATGTGGGGAAACGCCACCAGCGACATGGACGTGCGGGATCTGATTCACGGATACAACCTGGTCCGGTGGGACGGCGGGAACGGCATGTTTACAGCGGATTCTTCCGCGGTGAACACCATGGTTGCCACGGCGAACGAAGCAGGGGATCATACGTATATCTTCGTGCTGCAGAACGATCTGAAGTACTCGGACGGAAGCAAGATCACCGCCTGGGACTACGCCTTCTCGATGCTGCTGGAAATGGCGCCGGAGATTGCGGAGCTGGGCGGAACCCCGAACGTGAAGGAATACATTCTGGGGAGCAAGGCGTATCTGGACGGAAGCGCGAAAACCCTGGCTGGCGTACGCGTGACGGCTGACGATATCCTGACGATTACGCTGAGCCATGAATATCTTCCGTTCTTCTATGAAGTGGGACTGCTGAGCTGCAATCCCTATCCGATCAAGGAGATTGCCCCCGGCGCGACTGTGAAGGACGACGGAGACGGTATCTATCTGGACGGAGCGATTTCAGCGGAAGCGCTGAACAGTTACCGCTCGAATCCAAAGGTGGTTTCCGGCCCCTATACGCTGACGAGCTGGGACGGAACGACGGCGGAGTTCGCAGTGAATCCCAACTACAAAGGGAACTACGCAGGCCAGAAGCCGAGCATTAAAACACTGACCTATACGGCTGTGAGCAACGACACGGCGATCGATCAGCTGGAGAACTATGATATCGACCTGCTGAACAAAGCACTCCGGGCGGACGTGCTGGCAGGGGGCATCGAACTGGCGGAAGACGAAGTCGTCCAGATGACGAATTACCCGCGGACGGGACTCGGATACATCCGGTTCAACCTGAAGAACGCAACCGTGGCATCCAGAGCTGTTCGGCAGGCGATTGCCTGGAGCATGGACCGGGATCAGGTAACCATGGGCTATGCCGGCGAATACGGCAGCCGGATGGACGGCTACTACGGTGTCGGACAGTGGATGTACCGGCTGATTAACGGCATCATCGAGCCGCCAAAGGATGAAAAGGGCGAAGTGAAGGACAAGGAAGAATACGAAGCCCTGAACCTGGACAACCTGACGGTGTACGGGCCGGACGCGGCGAAGGCCGCGGAGCTGCTGGACGGCGACGGCTGGACGCTGAACGCGGACGGCATCCGGGAAAAGGACGGAACGGCGCTGAATCTGAAGCTGCTGATTCCGGAAGGAAACACGATCGGCAAGGAATTCGAGGAATACCTGGTTCCGAACCTGGAGCAGGTTGGCATCAAGCTGGAAATCGAAACGCTGCCTATGGCGGAACTGCTGAGCGCGTACTACGGGCAGAGTGAAAACAGCGCGGACATGATCTTCCTGGCGAGCAACTTCGACCTGATCTTCGATCCGACGCCGGTTTTCGCGGATTCTGTGGAGAACGAGGACGGGAAGGCGCTGTACGACCTGGCGGTGGCCATGCGGAGCACAAAAGCCGGGGACGTGCTGGGATACATGAAAAACTGGGTTGCCTTCCAGGAGAAGTTCAACGAATGCCTGGTAATGATCCCGATTTACGGAAACACTTACTTTGACTTCTATACCGACGAGCTGCAGAATTATAAGATCGACGAGAACACCACCTGGGCGCAGGCGATTGTCGGCGCAAGGCTGGGGGAAGAAGAGGAAGAACCGTAAAATAACCAATCAAAAAATACCCTTCGTTTTCGAAGGGTATTTTTTGATTGGTTATAGTACGCCGCTGCGTTTGGCGGCCAGGAGGGTAAGGAGATCCTCCATGCGTTCCTGAAGGATTTTGCCCTGGTCCGTATCCCGTATGTAGCGCTGGGCCGGGTAGGCGGCGAACTCGAAGGACTGGGAATGGATATCCCGGCCGGTTTCCTGCGCGTCCTTCAGGGAAGTGAAGGGCTGGTGGGACATGAGCCGCATGCCGTGACTGTTGGCGATCAGGGTATAGCCGGCGATGCCGGTGGTTTTCTGATACGCCTTGCAGAAGCCGCCGTCGATGACGATCAGCCGTCCGCCGGCCCGCAGCGGGCTCTCTCCATGGGTGACACGGACGGGGGTGTGGCCGTTGATAATGCGGCTGGACGGATCCGTAAGCCCGAATTCCGCCAGGATGGCGGCGCAGACGGACTCCTGATTGTAGCAGGCGTAGTAGCCGTTGCGGGGTTCCTGCCAGGATTCCTGATCCGGGATGAAGGCGCGGGCGAAGGTTTTGACCTGCCGGCCGCAGACCGGCGAATCCGCGCCGCACCAGAGATACCACATGAAATCCAGGGCTTCCTGATCCCCGGTATAGAAAGCGCGGCGGGCCATCTGATCCGCATAATTCATGAGGGCTTTGCCGCTGCGTTCTTCTCCGCCGAGGGTTTTGTGCTGGAAGGTTCCGTCCGAATTCATGGGTACACAGCCGTGGAACAGCAGATTCCCATTATGGACCCAAACCATGGAGCCGCTGCGGTACAGGAAGGAGATATGCTCCCGGAGCCGGCGGCTGTGGGTGAAGGCATGGCGCATTTCCGCCATCAGCGTTTCCTCCTCCGGCGTGAGGGCATAGGCGTCCTCACGGCTGACTGTCGGCAGGGGAAGATCCTTCACCGGCCAGATCCGGCCGTCTATTTCGATTTCATGGGTTTCCCGGTTGATCCGGTGCAGGAGGAGCCGGTCTTCCATACCGAATTCCGGGTTCCGCCGGACGGCCAGCCCCTCCAGCTTGAACATGATTACCGTGACGGCGTGCTTCATGGCTGTTTCCGCCGGAAGTTCCGGATACACCTTCTCGGCGAAGCAGGACAGGGAACGCAGGGGAATCCCGTATCCCCGCTCCAGGATGACCGTATTGTTATATGCCAGGGAGTTGCGCAGCACGCCGGCGATGCAGGCGTCGCTGCCGGAGGCGGCGCCCATCCAGAGAATATCGTGATTTCCCCACTCGATATCCACTGAGTGATGCTTCATCAGGATATCCATGATGCTGTCTGCCCGGGGGCCCCGGTCATAGACGTCGCCTACCACATGGAGCCGATCCACAGCCAGATCCTTGATGAGCTGCGCCAGGGCGGTGATCAGACTGTCGGCGCTGGCGGTGGCGATCAGGCTGTCGAGAATCGCGTCGTGATAGCGGCGGCGGTTGATATCCTGCTCTGTGGGAGGATCGGATTCTGCCCCCTGATCGTGCAGAAGCTCATCCAGAAGGAATTTCCAGCCCTCCGGCATGGCGGCGCGGACTTTCTCCCGGGTATATTTGGAGGAAAGCATATACGCCAGATATGCCATATGCTGCACCTGTTGCCGGAGCCAGTCCGGGGAGGCGGTGCCTTCCTGGGCCCGGCGACGCAGAACAGCCTCAGGATAATAAATCAGGGTGCAGAGCTCATCCGCCTGGACCCCGGTGAGTTCCGCGCCGAGGAGCAGCTGCACCTTCTCCCGGATGACACCGGAGCAGTTGTTCATCACATGGGTGAAGGCTTCATATTCACCGTGAATATCGCTCATGAAGTGTTCGGTGCCTTTGGGCAGGGCCAGACAGGCACTGATGCGGGTGATCTCGGTGCAGACGGCTTCCACGGTGGGATAGCGCTCTTCCAGAAGCTCCAGATACTTCAGCCGTTCAGGGGAGAGGGAAATGCTCATCATATTTTTCTCCTTGCGAAGCGTCAGAAGGGAATATGGGTTCTTATACATAATTCCATATGCGAAGGCGGATATCCTGTCTGTGTTGATCTTTTGGCAGGAAACGAATAAAATGGATTGAGCGATAAACAGGGAGGGAAATATAGAATGGAACAGTTCTTTGATCATACAGAAGGCGTGCGGGAAGAGCGCTTTTTCGGCTTTGACTGGGAATTCTGCCTGACGGACCGGATGGAGTTTCCGGAGAAGAGAGACACCTGGCGCCCTGTGCAGCTGCCCCACGACTGGAGCACGGAGTATCCTGTGGAGGAGAACGCTCCGAGCTGCGGCTCAGGCGGATATGTTCGGTGCGGGATCGGCTGGTACCGCAAACGCTTCATGGTGAACCGGAACGAACGGGATCTGTATACCCTGCGGTTTGACGGGGTTTATATGCATTGCGACGTCTGGCTGAATGGGAAACATGCCGGCGGCCATATCTACGGATATACGAGCTTTGAACTGGACGTGACGGAACTGCTGCGGGACGGGGAGAATGAGCTGCTGATCCGGGTGGACAACAGCCATCAGCCGGGTTCCCGATGGTACACCGGCAGCGGCATTACCCGAAACGTATATTTCCGCCGCAGCGGACAGCTGCGCGTACGCACCTGGAGCATCGCGGTACAGACCCTGAAGATTGCCGACGAAAAGGCGCTGCTGGAGGTGCGGGCGGACGTGCTCGGACCTGCCGGGACGGAAGGCGTCCGGGCGGAGGCGGAAATTTACGATCCCTGGAATCACTCCTGCGCCAGAGCGGAGCGCCCGCTGCCGGAGGGAACGGGAACTGTGGTCTGGGCCGTGGAGGTGGCGGCTCCGAACCGCTGGGACATCGATATGCCCAGGCTGTACAGAGCTGTGGTGCGGGTCTGGCAAGGCGAGAAGCTGGCGGATCAGACGAAAACACGCTTCGGCATCCGGGAAATCCGGTTTGACCGGGATCAGGGCTTCCTGCTGAATGGGCGGAAGGTAATCCTGCGGGGAGTGTGCCTGCATCATGACGGCGGATGTGTTGGCGCCGCGGTACCGCCTGAAATCTGGAAGAGGCGGCTGACAGCCCTGAAGGAGATGGGCTGCAACGCGCTGCGCATGAGCCATAATCCGCCGGATCCTGCTTTGCTGGATCTGGCGGACGAGATGGGCTTCTGCGTGATGGACGAAGCCTTCGACGAGTGGCATACCATGAAGGGTAAGGAATTTGGCTCCAATACCCATGAGAGCCGGGGATACTCCGAATGGTTCGACACCTGCGCCCGGGCGGATCTGACCGCCATGGTGGAGCGGGATAGGAACCATCCTTCCATCGTGATGTGGTCCATCGGGAATGAGGTGCGGGAACAGGTGGAACCGGAGGGGTGGCAATTCGCGCGGATGCTGGCCGGCCTGTGCCACAGCCTGGATCCCTCCCGGCCTATTACCCAGGCCTGTGATATGGTTAAGGCGGAACCGGTGCCGGCCTATACCGAATTTCTGAACGAGCTGGATATCGTAGGTGTCAACTATACGGACCGATGGCGGGAACGGACCGAAACCTTCTTCGACGAGGAGAAGCGGGAACATCCGGACTGGCTGCTGCTGGGTACCGAGGACATCGCGGTGAACGGCGCCCGGGGAGACTACCGGCTGGACGTGCCGGACAGCGTATGGGGCCGGTCTCCTTATTACGCGAAATCCCTGAAGGCGGAGAAGCTGTGGAAGTATGTGCGTACCCGGCCGTTTGTGATCGGTAGCTTCATGTGGACCGGGGTGGATTATCTGGGCGAATGCTTCTGGCCGGATAAAAGCGCTGGTGCCGGAGTGCTGGACACCTGCGGCTATCCGAAGGACGGGTATTATTTCTATCAGTCCATTTGGCGGAAGGACGTGCCTGTTCTGCATGTATTTCCGCATCTGAACCTGCCCCTGAAGCAGGGCAGAATCTATCCGGTGCTGGCCTATACCAACTGCTTCACGGCGGAGCTGTTCGCCGACGGGGTGAGCTACGGCGTGAAAGCCTATGAATTCCCCAATCAGGGCATGACAAAGGACTGGGCCCATTTCGACCGGCCTATGGCGCCGATCACCACCAACGATCTGCACCTGAGCTGGGACGTGCCGGCCGGGGCCGGGGAGATTACCGTGATCGGAAGGGATGCGGAGGGAAAAGAGATTGCCCGGAAGACGCTGCGGCCCGCGGGAAAGCCGGAGAATCTGGAGATCAGGATGAGCCGGAACAGCTTGCCGGCGGACGGACGAAGCGTGGTTCTGGCGGAGATCGCCCTGAGGGACGAAAACGGGGACGTCGTACCAGATCAGGATCTGCCGGTGACCGTGACGGCGGAGGGAGGAGAGCTGCTGGGGCTGGACAACGGCTGCGCACGGGACCATACCCTGTACCGCAGCGGAACCCGGAATACCTTTGGCGGATTGTTGCTGGCTGTGGTCCGGGCGCCGAGGGAGAAGGGATTCCTCCGGCTGAAGGTTCAGGCGGATGGAGTCAGAGGCTGCGAGGCTGAGATCGCGGTGGAGTAACAGAGAGTAGAAGAAAGTTGCTGTTGTTCAAAAAAGATGATTGACTTAGAGTCGGCTTGAAGATTTACAATCATACCAGCGTAAAGATGAACAAGCAGGACCAGAAAGGAAGCAGAAGGGAGAAATCGAATGAGTATCGATCTGAGCAAAATGCCGAAGCTGGGCTTCGGGCTGATGCGGCTGCCGGAAAAGGACGGAGCCATCGACCTGGATCAGGTGTGCCGCATGGTAGACGCTTATATGCAGGCGGGAATGAACTATTTCGACACGGCGTACGTATACCATGGCGGAAACTCGGAAAAAGCCATCGGTCAGGCGTTGGCGAAGCGCTATCCCCGGGATCAGTTTATGCTGGCGACCAAGCTGCCGGCCTGGTGCCTGAAGGAGCCGGCGGACCGGGACCGGGTGTTCAACGAGCAGCTGGAGCGGTGCTGCGTCGATTATTTCGATCTCTATCTGCTGCACTCCATCGAAGACGGAAGCAACGGGCCGGCTTACGAGAGGTTCGACTGCTACAGCTGGGCGCTGCAGAAAAAGGCGGAGGGCAAGATTAAGCATTTCGGGTTCTCCTTCCACGGGAGCCCTGCTTACCTGACCGAGGTGCTGGACGCACACCCGGAGATCGAGTTCGTGCAGATTCAGCTGAACTATGCGGACTGGAAGAACCCTGTGGTTCGCTCCGGAGAGCTGTATGAGATTCTGCACGGCCGGAGAATTCCCATGATTATCATGGAACCGGTGAAAGGCGGGACCCTGGCGCAGCTGACGCCCGAGCTGGAAGCGATGTATAAGGCGGCGCGACCGGACGCTTCCGTGGCGTCCTGGGCTCTGCGGTTCGTGGGATCCCTGCCCGGTGTGATGACGATTCTCTCCGGCATGAGCACAGAGGAGCAGATGGCGGACAACGTGAAGACCTTCACGAACTTCGAGCCGCTGACCGAAGAGGAGCAGGCGCTGGTGGGCAAGGTAAGGGCGATTATGCTGAACGTACCGCAGATCGGGTGCACCTCCTGCCGGTACTGCACCCCGGGTTGCCCGATGAAAATCGCGATTCCGGACATATTCCGGGCGGTGAACACCATGAATCTGTACGGGGACGTGTTCCGGCCCAAGGCGTTCTACAATGGGGTGATCAGCCAGGGATCCGGGCGCGCCGCGGATTGTATCGCGTGCGGGCAGTGTGAAGGGGTTTGTCCGCAGCATCTGCCGATCATTGACCTGCTGAAGGATGCGGCGGGGAAGCTGGACAACTGAGAAGATTGGAGAAAAGGCTCCTCCGGAATGAACGGAGGAGCCTTTTTGCGGATAGCGGTATGGATTTGGGTGGATCAGGCGTTCGCTTTCGGCCGGTCAAAAAAACTCATTATCAGGCAAAAAAGTTACTTGATTTAAAACCGATGATTTAGTAAAATAACAAATCGAGAGAGAGAAACCAATATTCCGGCTGAAGGGAGGGACAGATATGCTGCAGGAAATATGGAGTCTGGTTGACGCGGGGCATTATCTGCCGCTGATGCTGGCGGTAATTCTTTCCTGTATTCTGCTGGGGAGAACGATCCTGTCCGAGCGTATTCATCCGAGCAGCTTCTGGATTACGATTCTGGTCTGTGTGCTGCTGATCGCGCAGGACATCCTGGAAGACTACGCCCAGATGGATCCTGCCCGGAGAACCATGCGTATGTTTACCTCGATCGCCGGATACACGCTGCGGCCGATGGCGGTGCTGGGATTTCTGCTGGTGATCTGGCCCCCGGATATGAAGCGCTGGTTTCTGTGGATCCCGGCGGTGGTGAACTTTCTGCTGTATGGAACGGCGCTGTTCAGTCCGCTGACGTTCACCTTCGGCGAAAAATACAATTTTACCCGCGGGCCCCTGGGATGGTTCATGCTGGTGCCCTGCTTCCTTTATCTGATCCTGATTCTGATCATGGTTCACGTCCGCTTTCGGGACCGGCGCACCGGCGATACGCTCGTGATTTATCTGTGTGTTCTGGGCTGCCTGGGCGCGATGTGGTTTGATATCGAGCTCGATGAAATCCTGCTGGTTTCCGCGATTCTGATCAGCAGCATGACCTTCTATCTGTTCCTGCGGGCTCAGGATTCGGACCACGATTCGCTGACCAAACTGCGGAACCGGATGGCTTTTTACGAGGACTGCAACCAGTATAAAAACACGGTTACCGGTGCCGCGGCCATCGACATGAACGGGCTGAAGAAAGTGAACGACGAGCTTGGGCATGACGCCGGCGATCGGGCCCTGAAGATGATCGGCAACAGTCTGCAGAGCGTATCGGACAAGAAAACGATTGCCTACCGGGTCGGCGGGGACGAATTTATCATGTTGTTCTTCCACCGCAGCGAGGAGGAAATGCGGCAGGTGGTGCAGGCGTTCCAGAACGAGATGTGGCGGGTCGGGCTGCATGTGGCAGTCGGCGTAGCTTCCAGGCTGGGAACGAACGATTCCCTGGAGGAGCTGCTCCGGACCAGCGACCGGCGGATGTACGAGGATAAGAGCGCGTTTTACCGGTTACATGACCGGAGAAGATCCGCGGGACGGGTGTCCGCACCGGAGCAGACTGAAAGTGAAGAATAATTGAAAGAGTTCGATTGTTTTGGAGTCTTATGACAGGGTCAGGACTGAATAGCTGCAAAAGGATGAAAAAAGGGAGAATCCGCGAAAAAGGGATCCGCCCTTTTTTGTTCAGTGCAGGCTGAGTTGCAGCGGCTGCCCGCGGACAGACAGGCCGCGCAGTCCGGCGGAGGAAACGCCTTCCGGCAGAAAGGACTGGCCGGGGCGACCTTCCCCGTCCAGGCCAAAGATGCCGTAGAACACCATAGCCAGGAACGCTGTCGCGCTCCAGGTCTGCCAGGAGCAGGAGTGCCATTCGTGGTAGCCTTCCGGACCGCCCTCCTGGATCCCGCCGTATATTCTTCCGTCGACGGGATGATAGATTTCCGCGAACTGGCTGTCCCGCACCGCGTTGCGCGCCAGGGCAAACAGTTCATGGGTGAACAGATCGCCGCGGCCGGCCTTCAGGGCTGCCAGGGCCCAGAAACCCTGGATATGGGGCCAGACGGTGCCGGAATGCCGGCCGAACCCCATGGTGTCGTACGGGGCGAAGGACGGCCAGACGCAGGGAATTCCGTGCTCTGTCACATATGCGTGTTCGAGGACGGAGCGGGTCCGCTCCGCATCCGCGATATTGAACAGGATCACAAAAGCCAGCCCAAGGCCTTCCTGGGCGTCACATTCTCCCGCCAGATAATCATATAACCCGGTGGCCGGATTCCAGAAGGAGCGGTTGATCGCTTCTTTCAGTGCGTCCGCGCGCTGCCGGAAAGGCGAGGAATCTTCGCCCAGGGCGTCCGCCCACCGGGCCAGTACCCGGAAGGCGTGCTCATAGACGCAGTTGGTGGACAAGGTCTTCATGGGGACGCCGCCGCCGGTCGGAACACGGGTGTCCGGATGCTCCTTTGCCCAGGATGAGATGCCGGAGGAAAGGGAGGGGTTCCGGTATTCGGGCGGATAGGCGGAGATGCCGTCCCCGTAAACCGCGGCGCCGCGGAACAATCCGTCCGCGGAATCAAATTCCTCTTCCAGGCAGCAATCCATGGTCCGGCGGACCGTGTCAAATGCGAAGCGGGCGAAGGCGTCGTCCCCGGTAACTTCCCAGAGCCTTTCAGCACCAAGGGCCCAGATGATCTTGTCCCAGTACTGTCCGCCGATGACGGCTTTGCCGTTTTGCTGATCCAGAACGGACAGGAGAGTGTTTCGGGCTGTCTCCGGATCCAGCAGGGCGGCAGCGTACCAGACGTTGATGGCCGCGTCCCGGGTCCAGGGGTTCTCGTACTCCAGGCCGGCCATGAGGCACGGGGCGGGTTCTGTCAGCAGGCCGGTCGCAATGTGCTTCGTGTTGCCGGTAAGGGTGCCGAGCGCCAGGCGGAAGGCACGGTTCAGGGAATTGTCGCTGCAGGTGAAATCGGGGGTGTGGGTAAGCATAGACATTGTGAAGGCCTCCGTTTCTTTTTTATCCCCTCAGTCGGCGGAGCCGACAGCTATCCGCAGCTTCAATCGTCACAAAGCTCCCTTGGGGCGGTCGCTTTGTTCGTTTCAGCTGACTCGTTCGGGTCACTTTCGTCTTACGCCGAACAGCCCACTGGGCTGACGCTTCCCTCGCTCCCCTTGCAACAAGGGGGGCCTTTTTGGTCCAAGGTTCAGAGTTCGTGGTTGAAGATGGTTAATCGTATACTGGTATCTGGCAGAGAGAAGAAAGCTCGTGGTGCCAGAGCTGGATAGTGGCTTCTGAGGGAGGAGTAAAGGGATCACGGGGGATGGAGAGCTGCTGACGCTTGTCGTTGCCCAGTGCGTGATAGGGAAGAATGTCGACCTGGAGCAGGTTGGGGAGATCGACGGTCAGATTCGCGATTCCCTGAAAGTGGGCAGATGTATCGTTGACGCCTGGGATGATGGGACAGCGGAGGACAATGTCCGCGCCGCGGTCATGGAGCTTCTGCAGGTTCTCCCGGATCAGGAGATTGTCCGCGCCGGTCCATCGGCGGTGCTGCTCCGGATCGGTGATCTTCCAGTCAAACAGGAAACGGCTGACGAAGGGAAGGAGCGGTTCCAGGGCTTCCCAGGGAGCGAATCCGGAGGTTTCCAGAATGACGCTGATGCCGTTCCCGTGTAAGAGAGCTGCCAGTTCCAGGGTAAAGTCCGGCTGAAACAGAGGTTCTCCTCCGCTGATCGTGACCCCGCCGCGCCGCCGGAAAAAAGGCTTGTCGGGGAGCACGCGGGTCAGCACGTCCGCGGCGCTCATGGCCTTGCCGGTGATTCTGCACGCCTCCGCGGGGCACAGGGATACGCACAGGCCGCAGCCGGCGCAGAGAGAGGAATCGTATTCACCGTGAGATCCGCGGGCACCGGAGGGGCAGGCGGCGCAGGCGCCGCAACGGACGCAGCGGGAGGGGAGTACCATTACCTGCGGGGTTCGGGATTGCATTTCCGGATTATGGCACCAGGCACAGCGAAGCGGGCATCCTTTCAGATACACGCTGGTACGGATGCCGGGTCCGTCGTTGACGGACATGGAGATGATATCGCTGACGACGCCGTTCATCTTAATACAGTGCCCGGGCGAGCATATCGGCCTGGGTGCCGGGGTCCAGATTCACGAACCGGGCACTGAAGCCGCCTACCCGCACAAACAGGTTCTGGTGGAGTTCGGGGTGGACCATGGCGTCCTCCATCTCACCCCGGTCCAGCACGCTGATGTTCAGGGAGAGGATCCCCAGGTCAAAGGCCGTATTGATCAGATCCCGCACCACGTCTCCGTGTTTCCGGAACAGGTCCCGACTGAGCTTCAGGTTCTGGGCTGTGCCGGCCGTGAGATTCATCTGTGTCGACGCCAGGGAGCGCAGCATGGCGGGCAGCCCGTTATGATCCATCCCGGCCATGGGATTGTTGCCGTTGGAAAGATAGGTTCCCGCATGCCGGCCGTCGGCTGTGGCCAGCGTGTTCTTCCCCAGATCCACGTTGGCGCCGTTATTGATCATGACCACCAGATAGGAGGAGAGCCCCTGGACTTCCGCCTGGATGGCTGTGGTCTCAAAGGCGTGAGTATTGACGATCCGGGCCATTTCATCCGCCGTGGGATCGTCGTTGCCGAATTTCGGACAATTCAGCAGGCGCTTGCGAAGATCCTCGTGCCCCTTGAAATCCTGATCCAGGATGTCCACCAGCTCGCGGAGAGAGAGGCGTTTTTCTTCATAGACGACCTTGCGAATAGCAGTGAGGCTGTCGGCCACCGTGGTGTTCCCGTAGGTTTCGTAGGTGCCGGCCAGATAGCGCACGCCGCCGGATACCAGTGGTTTTGCCCGTGCGATACAGTCGTCCATCAGGAGGCTCATCTGCAGCATGGCGCCGTTCTCTCTCACCGTATCGTAGACGAGGCGCTGGTGCCGGGCGGCGATTTCCGTGAAATAGACCACCTGCTGCTTATAGGCGTCCAGCAGCTTCTCAAAGGTGTCGAAGCTTTCCGGCGTGCCGAGATTCAGCCCGTGGGGGCAGCCGCGAATGGGATCCGTTCCCTCGTGGAGGGTGACCTCCAGGGCTTTGGCCAGGTTGATGATGTCGTTGGGCGTACCGATACTCCGGTGCCCGAGGACATACTCGCCGCAGCCGAAAAAGCCGTACTGCTCCGCCTCGTCCGGATCGACGTGCATCATGTTCCGCACGGCCCGGACGGAAGCCGTGTCGTTGAAGAGCAGCGGATAGGTCATCCCATCCTCCAGCATGGCGAGGGCGAGGTCCATGACTTCCTCTGAGAGGCCGGGATAAATCCGGAGAGAAAACTCCGGTTTCAGTTCCCGGAAGCGCATGCCGGCTCTCATGATGGCCAGGGAAACCCGGTCCGCGTTCTCCGGATTCCGGCGGCCCAGGCCGCCCATGACGATCCGGCCGTCCCGGCTATCCGTGTCCCGCATCAGGCGGTAGAAGGAGAGAAGCAGATCCTCGGCTTCCGTCTCGGTCATGCGCCCGCTGTCCAGATCCTGAACATACAGATCGCCCAGATACACGTCCATCCGGCCGAAATCCCGGCCGCCGGCCATGGCGGAATAGAACCATACGAGCTGAAGCGCGTCCCGGAAGGTTTCGGGGGCGCCGTTTTGCAGGCGGGAAATGCTTTCGAGGATCGGCCGGATCCACCGCGGGTCCGCGCCTTGTTCGAGCAGGGCGTCCAGCTGCATTTCATATTCCGCGAGAATGGAGAGGAGGAGATCGACCGTTCCGGAAAGGGCAAGGAGGAATGCCCGCTGCTCTTCGGAGAGGGAGGCGTCCTCCAGGCGGGAAAGAACTTCAGACTTGAGCCCGGGCAGGCCGAGACGCACCAGCTTATCGTAATCCAGCTGGGAAAAAACCAGGCGGTACAGCCCGAAGATCACGCCCGAATCGGAGGCCCAGAGGTCGCTGGGCATTTCACGGCGCATTATGTCGTCGAATTTTGAGCGGACCTTGCCGTTAACGTTCTCCTTCTTCCAGAAGGCGATCAGATCCGCGATGGCGGCGCGGCTCTCCGGCGTCTGGGACGGCCGGTTCATGACCCGCTCCAGCCGGCTGAAATCCGCGTAGTAAGATACGTTGTCCAGCCCGTCTCCGTCGTCGTTCCAATAGCTGGGGGCGACGCCCAGCGGGTGGAACACGCGGCGGCCGACGAAAAGGTCGCCTTCCTGCAGCGGAGCCGCGGCGGCCGGGAGAGCGACCTCCAGGCATTTCAGCTCGCGAAGGGGCAGGGGTTGGCCGGTATAGTCCCGGTAAACCTGCGTATATCGGAATTCCATGGGAAGACTGTCTTCCAGATGCTGATCGTCCCAGGCAAAATACCCTCTCATCGCTTTTCCTCCGAAGTTGCTTTGACGATATTATTCACGGAAGGTTATTCGTGCGTTGACAGCCCGACCGGGAATTCCGCTTCGGACACCACGCAAGCTCAAAGGTCGTAACTCCACGCAGTGGAGCTTACTCCCTTTCGCTTGACCTCAGCACTGACGAGACTCCCGACACAGTCGGTCGTCAGTGCTTCGCCTCTATCATTTTGAGCAGCGGTTCTAAGCCCTGTCTTCGGCATTCGCCTTTCCGCACCCTCAATAGTCGCAACTCCACACAGTGGAGATTGCTCCTTTTCGGGTGACCTCACCTCTGACGAGACTTCCAACACAGTCGGTCGTCAGAGGTTCGCCCAATCGCTAAGAACCGGCTAAATGATAAGGTCCTCAGTCGGAACACCCGGCCGGTCTGTATATTATAGTCGGCCGTGAATAATATTATTATGGCTGGACTGCCGGTCGAAAACCAAGTGCAGGAAATAGCAGATTATATGCAAAAAGTAAGATATCCCCTGATTCATTTCTTTACTTTCCGCAGGAATAATGGTACAATCAGTCGCAGATGGGGGAATTGCATATGCTGATCGAGTACGGCAACACGACGGTGAGACCGGAGTGGGAGCTGAACGAGGAAGTACCTACCGGGTATTCCCGGATCTATTATATCGTGAACGGCGATCTGACCTATGAATCCCAGGAGGGAAGGCAGGCCATGAAACCGGGCTGCCTTTACGCGCTTCCCTCCACCGCGGCCTATCATGTGACGCGGGATCCGCGGAAGGATTTTGTATGCACCTATCTGCACGTGGTGTTCAGCCGGTACCGCGTGAACGGGCTGATCGAGCTGCCGGTGGAGGACGGAAGCTGCCTGAAGGATCTGATTCTGACCGTACGGAAGGCGATCCGGGAAAAGCGCATCGAGCTGCTGGAGCAGCTGGCGGAGGCCTTCTCCTTCTTCCTGAAGGAAAACGAGCATTTTCTGCAGAATTCCCAGATGCTGACCCGGGTGCAGCGGCATATTATGAGCCACATTTCCGAAGACCTGAGTATCGGGCGGCTGAGCAAGCTGTTCAACTATCACCCGAATTATTTCATCCACCTGTTCCGGAAGGAAACGGGATATACGCCGTACCAGTATATCGTTCAGCAGCGGATGCAGTACGCGGTGACGCAGCTGAATCTGGGCCTGCCCAATGAGATGGTCTGTTATTCCTGCGGGTATACGGATTCCAGCACCTTTACCCGGGCGTTCCGGAAATACTACGGGGTTTCGCCTCAAAAGTACCGGAAAGGATACAGGAAGCCCTGAGTCCAATATGAATTTTTGCACATTTTCAATTTGTTGATGCACTTTTCGGTCGGAACGGATACTGTTACAATAATCCCGTTTGATTGATGCAGCGTTTATATATTCACGGCAGATTTCAGGAGAAGAACAGCCTGAAAGGATGTCAGAAAGTATCCCGGAAAAAGCATGAATGAAGGGAGGGTTGACTGTGAACGGAACAGGCGCTCGTTCCCTGCGGGAGCAGAAGGGGTTCATGCGCTGGCTGCATAGTTTTGCAGGCTACCGGAAGCACTATGAGCTCTTCCTGATGTTCCTCCCTGTCATCGTGTATTTTGTGATCTTCAAATATGTTCCGATGGGCGGTATCGTCATCGCCTTCAAGAACTACAAGATCAGCCAGGGTATTTTCGGAAGCGCTTGGTGCGGGCTGGACAATTTCACGAAGGCCTTCGCGACGCCGACATTTACCCGTTCCGTGCGGAACACGCTGACGATCAGCGCGCTGAAGCTGCTGTTCGGCTTTCCCGCGCCGATTATCCTGGCGCTGATGCTGAACGAGGTGAACCATCTCCGCTTCAAGAAAACGGTGCAGACCATCAGCTACCTGCCCCATTTCCTGAGCTGGGTGGTGCTGGCCGGCATGTTCCAGCAGCTGCTGTCGCCGAACAACGGCGCGGTGAACGCGATCCTGCGGGATGTGTTCGGGGTAAAGGAATCCATCTATTTCCTGGGGAACAACCAGTATTTCCGGGGAACGCTGATCGTGACGGATATCTGGAAGAACGTGGGCTGGTCCTCCATCCTGTACCTGGCCACGATTTCCGGCATCGATCCCGCCCTGTATGAAGCGGCGACGGTGGACGGGGCCACCCGCTGGCAGTGTACCCGGTATATCACGATTCCATCCCTGGTCAGCACTATCGTGGTGATGCTGATTCTGAATGTGGGTTCCATCATGGACGCGGGGTTTGACCAGATCTTCAACCTGTACAACAGCGCCGTGTACCAGACCGGGGATATCATCGATACCTACGTGTACCGGTACGGCCTGGGGGATATGAAGTACTCCCTGGCCACCGCCGTCGGCCTTTTCAAGAACGTGATCGCTTTCGTGCTGGTGGTGGGCACGAATCTGATTGCCCGGCGCATAAGCGGTGAAGGAATCTGGTAACTGAGAGTGGAGAGTGGAGAGTGAAGAGTGGAGAGTGGAGAGTGAAGAGTGAAGAGTGAAGAGTGGAGAGTGGAGAGTGGAGAGTGAAGAGTGGAGAGTGGAGAGTGATGAGTAGCTAATGATTCGTGAACCGTGATGAGCTGAGGGTTGTTGTTTGTGACCAGAGATTAGTATTACAGAGAAGCGGAAAGGAGGCGAACAGGATGGTGCAGAAACGGTTTTCTGTCGGAAAGGCGATTAT
>CAMKJS010000067.1 GCA_946413245.1 uncultured Clostridia bacterium | reverse complement strand
CGGATCTTCCGGAAAATCACGCTGCCGATGATCAGCCCGACCGTTTTCTATCTGATTATTACCGGCTTCATCGGCGCCTTCAAGGCCTACAGCGACGAGGTGGCCCTGTTCGGCACCAACCTGAACGCGGCGGGCATGAACACCATCGTGGGTTATGTATACGACATGCTTTACGGCGACAGCGGCGGCTATCCCAGTTACGCGGCGGCGGCGGCGCTGATCCTGTTCGCCATCGTATTCACCATCACCTATATCAACCTGACCTTCAGCAAGAACAAGGTTCAGTACATGTGAGAAGGGAGGCTGCGAACATGGAAATCAAGAAAAAAAACAGCGGCCTCGCCAAAGGGCTGATTTATGCCCTGCTGACCGTGTGGGCGCTGATCGTGCTCTTTCCCTTTTACTGGATGGTGCTGACCAGCGTGAAGAGCTTCGCGGCGTACAACAGCGAATATATTCCACGGTTCATCGTCACGAATCCCACGCTGCAGAATTACGCGGACGCCTTCACCACCGTGCCGCTGGGAAGGTATTTCCTGAACACGCTGATCTTTACGGTGGTGACCACCGGACTGATGATGCTGGTGATCGTGCCGGCGGCCTTCGCCTTCGCCCGGCTGGAGTTCCGGGGGCGGAACCTGGTGTTCGCCCTGTTCCTGAGCCTGATGATGATTCCCACGGAGCTGGTGATTATCACCAACTATGTGACCATCGTCAACTGGAATATGCGCAACACGTATCTGGGCCTGATCCTTCCGTCGGTGACGAGCGTGTTCTACATTTACCTGCTGAAGGAGAACTTCGAGGCGATCCCGGACAGCCTGTATTACGCGGCCAAGGTGGACGGCACCAGCGACATCAAATATCTGTGCAAGGTCATGATCCCCATCAGCCAGCCCACCATCGTGACCATCGTGATCCTGAAGGTGATCGAGTGCTGGAACAGCTACGTATGGCCCAGGCTGATCACCTATGACGCCAACTATTTCCTGGTTTCGAACGGTATTCAGGAAATCCGTGAGAACGGATTCGGGCGGGAAAACACCCCGGCCATGATGGCGGCAGTGGTGGTGATCAGCATACCGCTGATCGTGCTTTTCCTGGTGTTCCGGAAAAAGATCATGGCCGGCGTTTCGAGGGGAGGGACCAAGGGATGAGAAAGACGATTGTTCTCTGCCTGCTGCTGGCGCTGGTGCTGCCCCTGCTGAGCGGCTGCCACGGCAGCGAGCAGCGGCAGAGCTTCACGGTGCCCGAAACCTTTGACGAAACCAGACCTCTTGAGATCGTTTTCTGGGCGAAGAACGACACCAACAAGACACAGACCGAGGTTTATCAGAAGGCGATAGACGATTTCCACGCCCTGTATCCGAACGTGACCGTGACCATGCGGCTGTATACGGATTACAACCGGATCTATAACGACGTCATCACCAATATATCCACGGACACCACCCCAAACGTGTGTATTTCCTATCCGGATCATATCGCAACCTACCTGAAGGGCAGCGGCGTCGTGGCGCCGCTGGACGAGCTGATGAAGGATCCGAAATACGGTCTGGGCGGCAGCGAAGTGCGCTTCGACGCGCCGACAGAGGCGGAAATCGTGCCGGAGTTCCTGGCGGAAGGCGTGATCGGGGAGCATACTTACGCAATGCCCTACATGCGTTCCACCGAAGCCCTGTACATCAACAAAACCTTCGTGGAGAAGCTGGGGTACGAGGTGCCGGATATCCTGACCTGGGACTATATCTGGGAAGTCAGCGAAAAGGCGATGGAGAAGGACGCCGACGGCCTGTTCACCGTGAACGGCCAGAAGGTGCTGATCCCCTTCATCTACAAGAGCACGGACAACATGATGATCTCCATGCTGAAACAGCTGGACGCTCCCTATTCCACGGATGCCGGGGAGATCCTGATCTTCAGCGACACCACAAAGAAACTGCTGGAGGAAATCTATCAGCACGCGAAAAGCCGGGCGTTTTCCACCTTCCAGATCAGCAGCTATCCCGGCAACTTCCTGAACGCCGGACAGTGCATCTTTGCGCTGGATTCCACGGCCGGCGCCACCTGGATGGGCAGCGACGCGCCGTTGATGGATATTCCCGCGGATCAGGTGGTTCCATTTGAGACGGTGGTGCGGCCGATTCCTCAGTTCGATCCGGAGCACCCGAAAATGATCAGTCAGGGCCCCAGCGTGTGCGTGTTCTCCAAGGAGGATTCCCAGGAGGTGCTGGCGAGCTGGCTGTTCGTGCAGTACCTGCTGAGCAACGACATTCAGACGGCGTACGCCGAGACGGAGGGCTATGTGCCTGTGACCCTGAAGGCCCAGAAAAGCGAGCAGTATCTCGATTACCTGAGCAGGAAGGGGGAGGACAGCGCCCATTACAGCATCAAGATCGACGCCAGCGAACTGCTGATGGCGCACACGGCGGATACCTTCGTGACGCCGGTGTTCGACGGCAGCGCCAGCCTGCGGAGCGCGGCGGGGCAGCTGATCGAGAATACGTGCAAGAGCGCCCGGCGGAAGGAAGAGATGAACGACGCGTATATTGAGAAGCTGTACGCGGATGTGACGAGTCTGTACCGGCTGGATCAGATCGAGGGGAACCGGGCGGCAAGGGAGATTCCGGCAGGGTCGAAGGCGCTGCTGATCGGCATCGCCTGTGTATGGGTTGTGATCGGAGCGGTGAAGCTGCGGGCAGCAATCCGGGAAAAGAAAAAGAAATAATGCATTGTTTTTTGGAATGGATTGATGTATCATAAACGTTGTATTGACGGGCCGGGAGGCGGCCCGGAACGGATGAAAGGAGAATGAACCCATGAAGAAGATTTTTGCCCTGATGCTGGCCCTGGTTCTTGCGCTGGGCGTTGCCTGCGCGGAGGAAGCTGCTGTGATGACCCATGACGAGTATGTCGCCGCGGAGCTGGATACCCCTGTGACCGTGGAAACCTATGTCCAGGCGCATCAGTCCTGGTGGGACGGGAAGATCACCGTATACGCCCAGAGCGAAGACGGCGCCTATTTCCTGTACAACATGGCCTGCTCCGAGGAAGATGCCGCGAAGCTGGTGCCCGGCACGAAGATCAAGGTCAGCGGCTTCAAGGCTGAGTGGAGCGGCGAAGTGGAAATCGTCGACGCGACCTTCGAAATTCTGGAAGCCGATCCCTTCGTTGCGGAAGCGACGGACGTGACCGAGCTGCTGGGGACCGACGACCTGATCAACCATCAGAACGAGTTCGTGAGCTTCAATGCCCTGACCATCGAGCCCAGCAAGATCGAGGGAGACGACACAGAATACGCCTTCCTGTACAGCTGGGACGGTTCCGGCACCCATGACGGGAACAGCGACCTGTACTTCAACGTGGGCATCAACGGCCAGACCTATCAGTTCACCGTGGAATCCTACCTGTGCGGCAACGACAGCGAAGTGTACGCGGCTGTGGAGAACCTGAAGGTGGGCGACGTGGTGGATCTGGAAGGCTTCCTGTACTGGTACAACGGAGCGAACCCCCACATCACCGCTGTGACGGTCAAATAAGAACAAGGCTTTTTCGCGGGCGCGGCGCAGGCTTCGCCCGCTTTTTTCATGCTGGCACGCGGGCCTGAAATGTGGTATGATAGCCGGAGTGGCCGGGAGAAGGGAGAGAGCGCGGGATGATTCAGGAAGTTCGGGTGGAGACGCTGGAGGATCTGCTGCCGCTGCTGACGGAGCAGGAGTACCGGCCCGAGCTGGGGCGGAACCGCAGCAGCTACCTGTACCGGGGGATGCCCAACGTGGACTATAAGATGGTAACGAGCCTGAGCCGCTGCTGCAAGCATCTGCAGAAGACGCTGGAGCCCGCGATCCTCAACAATTTTGCCAAGTATGCCGTGCGGGAGGATCCTACGGTGACCAATTCGGTATGGAACCGGATGATCACGGGGCAGCACAACGGGCTGCCGACCCGCCTGCTGGACTGGAGCCATTCCGCGCTGGTGGCCCTGCACTTCGCCATGACGGAAGACAACCTGGAGGATATGCCGGCCCACGACTGCATCGTGTGGCGGATCGACATGCAGGAACAGATCAGCCATCTGCCGGAGAAATACCGCCTGGCAGTGGGACGGGAACAGACGACGCTGTTTTCCGTGGACATGCTGCGGAAGATTACCGACTCCCTGGATCAGTACGACGAGGATATGGGTGATCATTCCATGGTCATCATCGAGCCGCCGAGCACCAGCAACCGGATCATCATGCAGTACTCCTTTTTCGCCATCATTCCGATGGGGATCGAGGATATCGAGCGTTTCCTGGACGAGCGGACGGAGCACACGGTGAAATACGTGATCGACCGGCGGCTTCGCTGGCGGGTGCGGGATATGCTGGATCAGCTGAACCTGAGCGAGCGGCTGCTGTATCCCGGGCTGGACGGGCTGAGCAAATGGATTGCCCGGCACTATTACGTGAAATAAGGACGGGTCGAAGGTCGATGGAAGAAAAACCGGAAAAGCGGAAGAAAAAGCGGATACCCCTGCGGATCGCAGCGGCTGTTTGCTTTTTAATCGGAGTGATATTGGTCGTACTGACGGAGTGGTATCTCGATCTGTACGACAACAGCCTGGCCGCGCTTCTGTATACCCTTTCCATTCCCCAGCAGGGAGCCGGAGCGGGCACCGTGAACGAGGTCATCGCATCTGTGGCACCGCCGATTCTGTTTATTTTCGGGATCTATGCCGTACTGCTGACCGTTTTCTCCAGCGAAAAACTGCGGACGGCGGCCGGAAAGCTGACACGCCGCCCGGCGGGAACCCGGAAAGCGATGCGGGCTGTGGCCGCCACCGTGATCACGATTGGTTTCATAGCTGTCGTCGCCGGACCGACATGGGCTTTTTTCCGGCTGGAGACACCGGAATATATACGGCTCATGCGGTCTCAGACGCATATTTATGAAAAAGAATACGTCGATCCGGACAACGTCGCTCTGGAGGCACCGGCAGACAAACCCAACCTGATCTGTCTGTACCTGGAAAGCATGGAGACGACCTATGCTTCCGAGGAGGAGGGCGGAATTCAGCCGGTGAACTACATCCCCGGAATGACGCAGCTGGCCCGGGAGAATATTTCCTTCTCCAATACGGACAAACTGGGCGGGATGCGATCCAACGACAATACGAACTGGACCATGGCGGCTCTGTTCGCGGGAACCAGCGGCCTGCCCTTCGCCTTTCCCGTGGAGAACAACTCCATGTGGAAATATTCCACTTTCGCGCCGTCCATCGTGACCCTGGGGGATCTGCTGGAACGGGAGGGATACACGCAGGAATTTCTCTGCGGCAGCGACGCCGCCTACGGCGGGAGGGAACTGTATTTCCGCACCCACGGAAACTACGCGATCTACGATCTGTGGAAAGCCCGGGAGACCGGCGCGATTCCGAAGGATTACTATGTATTCTGGGGATTTGAGGATCGGGTGATGTTCCGAATCGCCCGGGAGGAGCTGACCAGACTGGCGGAGGAAGGAACTCCGTTCAACCTGACCCTGCTGACAGTGGACGCCCACCATCTGGGCGGCTATCTCTGCGAGGAATGCGGGGACGAATATCCGGACAAAACCGCCAACGTGATCGCCTGCACGGACCGGCAGGTGACTGCCTTCGTGGCATGGTGCAGGGAGCAGCCCTTCTGGGAGAACACTGTGATGATCATCTGCGGGGATCATCCGCGGATGGACACGTGCCTGACGGAGGACGTGCCCTTCCGGGAAAGAACGGTGTACAACTGTTTCCTGAACGCCCGGAAGGAGCCGGCGGAGGGGGCCACGGTATTCCGCGACGCCGCGATGATGGACCTCTATCCCACCACGCTGTCGGCAATGGGCTGGGAGATTCCCGGAAACCGGCTGGGACTGGGGACGGATCTGTTCTCCGGCGAGGAGACGCTGACGGAGCGGATGGGGTATGAGGAACTGAATGAGGAAATGATGAAGTACTCGCAGTATTTTGTGGATCACTTTGCGAAGTAGAGTGGAGAGTTAAGAGTGGAGAGTGGAGAGTGAAGAGCGAGCGAGAGAAGCGTCAGCACAGTGTGCTGTCCGGCGTAAGCCGGAAGCGACTCGAACTCGTTAGCGCGAAACGAGTACAGACGACATTCCAAGTCGGCTGTACGACGATTGAGCGAACGTGGAGTGGAATGATTATGCGAAAGAAAGGAATGTTGCTGCTCCTGCTGTCCCTGCTGTTCCTGCTGGGGCTGTGCATCGGCGCCCGGGCGGACGTGGTGATCAGCGAGGTCATGGCCAGCAACGGCTGGTTCGAGAACGGCCACTCCTGGGACTGGGCTGAGCTGCAGAACACCGGGAAGACGACGGAGGACCTGAGCGGCTGGTACTTCAGCGACAGCGGGAAAAATCCGCTGAAATGGGCGTTTCCCCAGGGAACGAAGCTGAAGGCCGGGGAAACCCTGACGGTGTTCTGCACCGGGGAAGAAGGCATGGATCCCGGCAAAGGGAACACCTTCTACGCGCCGTTCGCGCTGTCCTCCAAGGGGGAAACCCTGGTACTCAGCGACGCGGCGGGGAACGAGATACAGAAGCTGAAGATGCCGGAGCAGTACGGCTGCGTCAGCTGGGGCCTGCCCCGGGACGGCGGGGAATACGGCTTTTTTGAGACGCCGACCCGGAACAAGGCCAACGATCAGCACGCTTATGCCGGACGGACGGGGACGCCGGCCATCGAAACAGAAGGCGGTTTCTATACCGACACGGTGACAGTGAAGGCCGCCGCGCCGGAAGGCGCTGTACTCCACTATACCACGGACGGGGAAACCCCGACGGAAAAAAGCAAGGTTTTCCCGGCGGAAGGGCTGACACTGAAGAAGACGACGCCGCTGCGGGTGAAAGCCTTCAGCGATGGCCTGGTTTCCTCGGAAACCGTCAGCGCCACCTATTTCATTAACGACGATCCCGCGACGCCCATCGTATCCCTGATTTCCGACGACAAATATCTGTTCAGCAAGAAGACGGGCATCCTGGTGAAAGGAACCGGATCGATTCCCAATTATTCCAAAGGCTGGGAATACCCGATCCATATCGAGTATTTCAACGGGGAAGGGAAACGGGAGATCAGCCAGGACGGCACCTTTACCTGTTCCGGGCACAGCGCCCGGGTCAATCCCCAGAAGAGCATCGCTCTGTACGCCCGGAAAGCCTGGGGCGCGGAGAGCTTTGATTTCAACCCCTTTCCGACCCGGGATTACGAGGGCTACAAGAGCCTGCTGCTGCGGGCGGCAAACTCGGACGCCCACGCCACACGGCTGCGGGACGTCGTGGCCAGTTCCCTGGCGGAGGGGGAGGGAATCCTGTATCAGGATCACCAGGTGATCCAGGTGTACATCAACGGAGAATACTACGGGCATTACAACCTGCGGGAGAAGATCAACAAATACTTCATCGCGCAGTATGAAGGCGTGACGGAGGAAGAGGAAATCGACGCCATCGATCTGCTGGCCCGGACGGGGACGGATCAGTTCCTCCAGAACGGGGACAATACGGACTGGCTGGCCCTGTGCGATTTCTGCAAAAAGAACGATCTGAACGACCCGGAAAACCTGCGGTACGTGGAGGAAAGGCTGGACATCGACAATATGTTCACCCACGCGGCTTTCGAGATCATTCTCGGGAACGTGGACTTCACCAACGTACGGATTTACCGGGTGCCGGGCGGAAAATGGAAGTATCTGCTGTTCGACGTGGAAGCCTGCTGGCGGGGACTGGACAAAACGCCCATCGAATACTACATCAAGCCGGTGAACGGAAAGATTCAGGGCTTCCGCCACGAACCCATGAACGCGCTGCTGGCGGTGCCGGAGATGAAGGACCGGTTCCTGCGGCGGGTCAGCGGGCTGCTGACCACGGTGTTCCGCTGGGACAACGTGGAGGCGGCGTTCGACCGGGTGATCGGGCAGCTGGAGCCGATTCTGCCCCGACATATCGCCCGCTGGAAAAACATGAAGCTGAGCAACTGGAAGAAGAACATCCGGGCGACGAAATATTACGCCCGGGTACGGCCAAAGAAAATCCCGGAGCTGCTGAAGAGCACCATGAAGCTGACAGACGCGGAAATGGAAACGTATTTCGGGGAAGCGCTGCGCCTGCTGGAGGAAACGAACGCCCCCGCAAAAGAGTAAGAACCGGGCCGGCACGGCTAAAAGGACAGCGAGGAAAGGAACGATTGTATGGGAACGGGTGCCCTGCGGTACCGGTGTCTGGTGCTGGATCACGACGACACCACGGTGAACTCCACCGCCACGGTACACTATCCGGCTTTTGTGGAATACATGAAGCTGTATCATCCGGAAATTCATCTGACGCTGGAAGAGTATTTCCGGGCGAACTTCGATCCCGGTGTGGTGGCGCTGTTCACGGAAATCTGCGGCATGACGGAAGCGGAAATGCACGAAGAGGAAAAATTCTGGAACGAATACGTGCAGCGGCACGTGCCCGCGGCATATCCCGGAATCCGGGAAATCCTGGAGGAACAGCAGCAGCGGGGCGGGAAAGTGGCTGTGATCAGTCACAGTTATACGGAGAATATCCTGCGGGATTACCGGGAAAACGGGCTGCCGGCGCCGGACCTGGTATTCGGATGGGAAAGTCCGCCGGAGGAACGCAAACCCAGTCCCTGGCCGCTTCGGCAGATTCTGGAGCGGTTCAGCATGCAGCCGGAGGAACTGCTGGTGGTGGACGACCTGAAGCCTGGCTACGACATGGCCAGGGCCGCGGGCGTTCCTTTTGCGGCGGCCGGGTGGGCCAACGACATTCCGGAGATTGAGCGCTTCATGCGGGGGAACTGTGACCGCTACTTCAAAACTGTGGCGGAGCTGCGGGCGTTTCTCTTTGAGAGTGGAGTGTGAAGAATGCAAATGCGAGACAGAGATATGCTGCCGAAACTGATCGTGATCGAGGGGACCAACGCTTCCGGGAAAAGCAGCCTGGGAGTGGAACTGGCGCTGCGATTTGACGGGGAGATCGTGTCCGCGGATTCCCGGCAGGTATACCGCCGGATGGATCTGGGATCCGGCAAGATCACGCCGGAGGAGACCCGCGGCGTGCCTCACCATCTGATCGACGTGCGGGAGCCGGGAGAGTTTTTCTCCATGGCGGATTTCCAGCGCCTGGCTTACGAAGCGATCGACGGAATCCTGGACCGGGGACATGTTCCTTTTCTGGTGGGCGGAACGGGACTGTATGTGGACGCGGTGGCGGACGGATACGTGCTCAGCGAAAAGGCGCCGGATCCGGCGGTGCGGGAGAGGCTGGAGACCTACGAAACACCGCAGCTGTATGCTATGCTGAAGGAACAGGTGCCGGACACGGAAATCGACCCGAAGAACCGGCATCGGGTGATGCGTGCGCTGGAGAAGCTGGAGGCGGAGGACTACACACCCGGGCGGAAGGAACCCCGCTTCGAGCTGCTGAAGCTGGGGGTGACCTGGCCGAGAGAAGTTTTGAAACAGCGGATCGACGAGCGGCTGGAAACCCGGCTGCGGCAGGGGATGGTCGAAGAGGTCCGGGCGTTGCTGGACGACGGCGTCAGCGAGGTCTTTCTCACCAAGCTGGGGCTGGAGTACAAGTATCTGACCTGGTATCTGACCGGGAAGATGGGTATGGAGCAGATGAAGGAGGAACTGGGGAACGCCATCAAGCGGTTCGCGAAGCGGCAGATGACCTGGTTCCGGAGGGATGAGCGGATTCACTGGCTGGATATGGCTGCGGAACCTGTGGAAGAAGCTTCCGATTTGATCAGGAATTTTCTTGAAGTATAAACGTGGGTGGGCTGCGCGACCGGGGAATTCCGCTCAGACCATAGAGGAAAAAACGGCAAAAAACGGAACCGGAAAACACAGGGTCGGGCGAAATTGCAGGAAATACAAGGGATTCAGCAAAAAAAGCCTTGACAGACAAGCCGGTTCGCGTATACTGTTGTTGCAATATTTTGAAGGAGGTACCTTATCCATGAATAAGGGCGAACTCGTTGCTGCTCTGGCCGCGAAGACCGAGCTGACCAAGAAAGAATCCGAATCTGCTCTGAATGCTGTTCTCGATGTGATTGCTGAATCCCTGACCAAGGGTGAAAAAGTGCAGCTGATCGGCTTCGGCACCTTCGAAGCCAAGACCCGCCCCGCCCGCGTGGCGCGCAATCCCCGCACCGGCGAATCCGTGAAGATCGCTGCCTGCAAGGCTCCCGCTTTCAAGGCCGGCAAGGCTCTGAAGGACGCTGTGAACAAGTAATTCACCGTGAGTCTCAAAACCCCGTGACGCTGTGTCACGGGGTTTTGCTGTGTCCGGCAATCGCGAACCGCCCTCACTGACACCCGGCATCGCCTCCCATTGACACCCGGAATCGCTTGCAAGGGAGGCAGAGAATGTGATACAGTATAAGGGCCGGAGGACGAAAGTCTCCTCCTGAAAAATGAATTTCCCGGCCGCTGAAAGGATGACCCACGTTGACTGAGCCAGTACCTGTATCCCGCAATTCCTGGGAGAAGAAACACTCCCGGGAAGTACTTCTGTCCTACGGTCAGATCGTCCTGGGCTGCCTGATCGGCGCGGCAGCATATCCGCTGTTTATGACGCCGAACAACATCGCGCCGGGAGGCCTGACCGGCGCTGCGACGATCCTGAACTACCTGTTCAGCCTGCCGATCGGCACCACCTCCCTGATTCTGAATATTCCGCTTTTCCTGATCGGCTACCGGGCGATGGGGCGGATTTTCGTGTTCCGGAGCCTGGTGGCGACCCTGCTGTTCTCTCTGCTGATCGACATTCTTCCCCTGGAACCCATGACCATGGATCCACTGTTGGCCACGCTGTACGGCGGCGTGCTGCTGGGCATCGGACTGGGGCTGATTCTGCGGGGCGGCGCCACCACCGGGGGCACGGACATGGTGGCCCGCATGGTGCACCGGCGTTTTCCCTTTATTACGGTCGGTGCTTTCCTGTTCGCCCTGGATTTTATGGTGGTGGCCGCGGCGGGCATCCTGATGGGCACTTCGGAAGCGCTGTACGCGCTGATCAATATCTTCCTTGCTTCCAAGGTGATCGATATCGTGATGGTGGGTTTCGGCGGAAACAAGGCCTGCTTTGTGATATCCCAGGCCTGGGAGAAGATCGCGGACAGGATTATGCATGAAATGGATCGGGGTGTGACGCAGCTTACCGCGAAAGGCGGGTACACCGGGGAATCCAGGCCGACGCTGCTGTGCGTGGTGAGCCGGATGGAGGTGATGGCGCTGAAGAGGATCATCCGGGAGGAGGACGAGAAGGCGTTCGTCATCATCGTCGAGGCTCATGAAGCCATCGGAGACGGGTTCTCAGGCCTGGCAGAGTCATAATTTTGGTGCCCTTGCCAGAAATGAAAAAAGGTCGTATAATAAGGGCGGCAAAATAAATCAAGGGAGGGATACCTTATGATACAGGTAATCGCAGGCAAGAAGGGCTCCGGCAAAACGAAGCGGCTGATTGACCTGACCAATACCACAGCGAGGGAAGCGGCCCACGATGTGATTTTCCTGGATGACGACAATCGCTATATGTTCGACGTGGACCATAAAGTCCGTTTCATCAACGCCGAAGATTATCATATACACACTCCGGACATGTTCATCGGTTTCGTATGCGGGATTCTGTCCTCCAATTTTGACGTGGGCACGGTGTTTGTGGACGCGTTTCTGAAGCTGAGTCACACCGGGCTGGAAGACTGTGAACCCGTGGTGAACGTGCTGAAAGAGCTGAGCAGCAAGCATCAGGTGGATTTCGTGCTGAGCCTGAGCGCTGATCCGGAGGAACTGCCGGAGTGCATGAAAACCTGTCTGATCTGATTACACAAACTGATCCGTGAATCATCCGGGAGCGACGGAACCCATAGTCGCTCCCGTTTTTCCAAAACAGGCGTTTTTTACGGTTGAAAGGGAGGCTTTTTTCATGTCGTTTTTTTCCACGAGAGGCGGAAGCTGCGTCACGGCCAGCCAGGCGGTTCTGCGGGGGCTGGCTCCGGACGGAGGCCTTTATGTGCCCTCCATTTTTCCGATGGTCAGCAACAGGAAAATCTCCGAGCTGATGGAGATGGACTATGCCCGGCGGGCGACGGAGATCCTGAAACTGTTCCTGGAGGATTTCAGCATCGCGGAGATCGACGAAGCCACCCGGGGCGCCTACGGAACGGACCGTTTCCGGGATCCCGCCGTGGCGCCGCTGAAACGGCTGAACGAATCCACCTGGGTGCTGGAGCTGTTCCATGGGCCCACCCTGGCTTTCAAGGATATGGCGCTGCAGCTGCTGCCGCGCCTGATGGCGCTGTCCGCCAGGAAGAACGGGGAAGAGCGGGAGGTCGCCATCCTCGTAGCGACCAGTGGAGACACCGGGAAGGCCGCGCTGGAAGGCTTCCGGGACGTTCCGGGTACCAGCTGTACCGTGTTTTACCCCCTGGACGGGGTGAGCGACGTGCAGAAGCTGCAGATGGTGACCACCGGAGGAAACAATACGCACGTGATCGCCGTGAAGGGGAATTTTGACGACGCTCAGACCGGTGTGAAAGAGCTGTTTTCCTCAGAATCCTTCGCGGAGGATGTCGGAGGGCTCGGAAAGACCCTTTCCTCCGCCAACAGCATCAATTTCGGCCGGCTGGCGCCGCAGATAGTTTATTATTTCTCGGCCTATGCCGATCTGCTCCGCTCCAGGGCCATCCTCATGGGCGATCCGGTGAATTTCTGCGTACCCACGGGGAATTTCGGGGATATTCTGGCGGGATACTACGCCCGGAACATGGGCCTGCCGGTGAACAGGCTGATCTGCGCCAGCAACCGGAACAACGTGCTGACAGACTTCTTCCGGAAGGGCGTATACAGCACGCATCGCACCTTCTTCAAAACCATCAGCCCCAGCATGGACATCCTGGTATCCTCCAACCTTGAGCGGCTGCTGTATGAGGCGGCGGACCGGGACGGGGAGCTGATCCGCGTATGGATGGATCAGCTGAAGAAATGCGGCAGCTTCTCCGTGGGCGAGCAGCGCTGGGAGTGGATCATCAGCCTGTTTGCGGGCTACTGCACCGACGACAAGGATACGCTGGCGGAGATCCGGAACCGCTTCGAAGGCGAACAGTACCTGATGGATCCGCATACGGCGGTAGCCGGCCACGCGCTGCGGGAGTACCGGGACGAAACCGGCGACGACACGCCGACGGTGATCGTTTCCACAGCCAGCCCATACAAGTTCGCGGCGGACGTGTTGCGCGGGATCGCGGGGCCGGAGACGGCGGAAGGCCTGGACGCCTTCGCGGCCAGCGAGGAGCTGGAGCGCCGCACGGGTGTTCCGATGCCGGAGCAGGTGCGGAAGCTGCGGGATCTGCCGGTGCGCCATACCGCGGTATGCGAGAAGGACGCCATGGCGGCAGCTGTTCTGCGGGAATTCGGGAAATAACTTTTTCTTTTCAAACGGCTGATGGTATGATACAATAAAAAACGGGTGTTCTGAAAGGCGGGAGTGGTTTTCCCGGCGGGAACGCTGAAAGGACGTGAGAAGAAATGAGCGCTTCGGACCGGCTGATCGAGCTGTTGCGGATGGGGCCGTCTACAGGCGCGGTGGTGCACGATCCTTCCAACATGTTCTATCTGACGGAAGGGTACACCGGTGAAGGCCTGGTTTATATCTCCTCCTGCAGCAGGGTAATCGTAACGGATTTCCGGTACACGGAGCAGGCGGAGCGGCAGGCACCCGGCTTTACCGTGGTTATGACGGATTCGCAGAAGGATCATAACCACTGGCTGAAAGAGCTGGTGCAGGCGGACGGAGTGACCGATCTGCGTTTTGAATCCAACTGGCTGTCGGTGGACACGTTTGAAAAGCTGCGGGCCGCGGTGGGGGAGGACGTGACATACGTTCCCCTGAACGGAGCGCCTCAGAAGCTTCGGGAGATCAAGACGCCGGCGGAAATCGTGGTGATGCGCCGGGCGGCGGACATCACGAGCGAAGCGTTCGCGGCCATCCTGCCGAAAATCCGGGAAGGAATGACTGAGAAGGAACTCCGGATCGAGCTGGATTTCACCATGCTTCGCCTGGGGGCTGACGGGAACGCCTTCGACACGATTATCGCCTCCGGGGAAAACGGCAGCCTCTGCCACGCGATTCCCGGGCAGCGCAGGCTGCGGCGGGGAGACATGATCACCATGGACTTCGGCGCGAAGGTCGGCGGATACTGCAGCGATATGACGCGGACCGTGGCGCTGGGAGAGCCTTCCGCGGAAATGCGAAGGGTATACGATACGGTACTCCGGGCGCAGACGATGTGCGAGGACGCGCTGGCTGCCGGGAAGAACTGCTTCGATATCGACAAACTGGCCCGGGACTATATCGGCGCCATGGGATACGCGGGGCGCTTCGGCCACGGTCTGGGGCACTCGGTGGGCATCGACATTCACGAGGAGCCTCGGCTGAGCCAGAAGTGTCACGAGACGCTGAGAGCAGGGATCGTAATCACCGTGGAACCCGGCGTATACATACCCGGCCTGGGCGGCGTGCGGATCGAAAATACCTGCCTGGTGAAGGAAAACGGGTGTGTGCCGCTGACGACGGCGGAGAAGCAGCTGATCATCCTTTAAACGAGAGTGGAGATTTGAGAGTTAAGAGTGGAGTTTTTATCTGGTTCCTCTCTGAAACCAGATGACTGTTACGAGAATTTTAGAGAAAAAAAGAACGGAGGAGACAGGAAACATGATTACAGCGGGCGATTTCAAAAAGGGCATTACCATTGAATGGGACGGCGGCGTATGGAACATCGTGGACTTCCAGCACGTGAAACCCGGCAAAGGCGCGGCTTTTGTGCGCACCAAGATCAAGAACGTGATGACCGGCGCGGTGGTGGAGCGCAGCTTCAACCCGACGGACAAGATGCCCAAGGCCATCATCGAAACCAAGGATATGCAGTACGTGTACAACGACGGTGATCTGTACTACTTCATGGATACCGAAACCTATGAACAGCTTCCCCTGAGCAAGGACCAGGTGGAAGACGCCATCCCCTTCGTGAAGGAAGGCACCAACGTGACCGTGCGGTTCTTCAAGGGCAGCGCGTTCTCCGTGGAAGCCCCGAACTTCGTTGTGCTTGAGGTGACGGACACCGAACCCGGTTTCGCCGGCGATACCGCTTCCAACACCTACAAGCCCGCTACGCTGGAGACCGGCTTCAGCCTGCAGGTGCCGCTGTTCATCAACACCGGCGACAAGATTCAGATCGACACCCGTTCCGGGGAGTATCTGAAGAGAGCGTAACGATTCTGACGGATTTGCCGCCGGCAGATTCATCAGAGCAAGTGTGTTTTCCCGACTGAAACAGGAGGTGAGGGAAATGAGCAAGCTGACAGACCGCATCAGCTATCTGCAGGGTTTGGCGGAAGGAATGAAACTGAACGCCGACAAGGATTCCAACAGGCTGATACTTGAGATCCTGGACGTGCTGGGCGACGTCGGAGACGCCTTTGACGCCCTTGCGGAAGCCCAGGGCGAACTGAGCGATTACGTGGAAAGCATCGACGAGGACCTGTCGGATCTGGAAGACGATTTCTATGACGACGAGGACGACGAGGATTACGACGACGAGGACGAGGACGAGGACGAATCCGACGAGGATGAGGAAGGCCTGATCCAGTACGAATGCCCTCATTGCGGAGCCGTGATCGACATCAGTCCGGACGATGTGGATTTCGACGAGGACGCCGCATGCCCCGCCTGCGGAAAGGAACTGTTTCCCGAACTGCCGGAGGACGCGGAGAAAGAGGATGCAGAACCGTCCGACGAAGACGAGGAATAACTGATCACAATTCAGGAGGACTGTCTGTATACGGCAGTCCTTTTTCATAGGTGGGAAAGCGATGTTCACTGACAAAGCGAAGAAGCGGCGGCACACGCGGCGCGCCGTGAGCATCAGCCGGGTAATGGCGCTGGTGTTTCTGGGCCTGATTCTGACAGGAACCCTGCTGCTGTGCCTGCCGGCCGCGTCCCGCTCCGGGCGCTCCGCCGGACTGATGACATCCCTGTTTACCGCGACCTCCGCCACCTGCGTCACCGGCCTGGTGCCGAGGGACACCTGGACCCAGTGGAGCGCATTCGGGCAGGTGGTGCTGCTGTGCATGATCCAGATCGGCGGCCTTGGCTTCATGAGCGCTGCCAGCATGGCATACCTGCTGTTCCGCCGGCGGATCAGCATCCAGAAGCAGATGGTGATGGCGGAAGCCATGGGCGCCAACAGTATGGGCGACGTGGTGCGGATGCAGAAAAAACTGCTGATCCGGGCGTTTGCCATCGAAGGCGCCGGCGCCCTGATCCTGATGCTGCGGTTCCTTCCGGAATACGGGGCGGGGAAGGCGGCGTGGCTGGGTTTGTTCCACGCGGTATCCGCCTTCTGCAACGCCGGCTTCGACATCCTGGGCTTCCGGGGAGCCGGAACGAGCCTGATGACCTATCAGACGGATCCGGTGATCTGTCTGACGCTGGCGGCGCTGATCATTCTGGGTGGCCTGGGCTTCCTTGTATGGGACGAGGTGATCCGGCAGCGTGATCCCCGGAAGTGGAGCGTATATACCAGGCTGGTGCTGATTACCAGCGGAGCGCTGCTGGCCTGCGGGACGCTGCTGTTCTGCCTTACGGAATGGTCCAACCCGCTGACGATCGGAAACATGACGGTGCCGCAGAAGCTGCTGGCAGCCTTCTTTCAGTCCTGCACGCTGCGGACCGCGGGGTTCGCCGCGGTGGACCAGGGACTGCTGTCCCAGTCGGGCAAGGCGATTTCCCTGTTCATGATGCTGATCGGCGGCTCCTCCGGTTCCACCGCCGGGGGCCTGAAAACCGTGACCTTCGTGGTGCTGCTCATGTTCCTGTGGAACCGGATGCGGGGCCGTCACACGGTCAGCGTGTTTCAACGGACGATTTCCAACGACCACGTGCTGAATGCCATTATGATCTTTATCGTAATGGTGGGGCTGGCTTTCACAGGGGCTGTCGTGGTTTGCGCCACCTCGCGGGTGGATCTGACGGACGCGTTGTTCGAAACCATGTCCGCCATCGGCACGGTGGGCCTGACAACCGGCGTTACGCCGCAACTGCAGCTGCCGGGACAGCTTCTGATCATTCTCTTTATGTACTTCGGGCGGGTCGGTGTGCTGACGATCAGCGTCGGCTTCCTGAAGAACAAACCGGCGGGACAGAAGTACAAATACGCGAATACCGACCTGCTGATCGGATAAGGAATGGGAGAGAGACGATGAAATCTTACGCGATTATCGGACTGGGACGGTTCGGGACAGAGATGGCCGTGCGGCTGTATGCCTGCGGCGAGGAAGTCATGGTGGTCGATACGGACGAGGGACTGATCGACAAGATCGCAGACCGGGTGACCCGGGCGGTGTGCGCCGACGCCCAGGACGCTGACGTGCTGGAAAAGCTGGGCGTGGGCAACTTCGACTGCGCCGTGGTGGCGGTGGGCTCCGACCTGGCGGCTTCCGCCCTGATCACCATGAACCTGAAAACCCTGAAGGTACCCTACATCATCTGCAAAGCCCATGACGATACCTACCGGGAGATTCTGGAGCGCCTGGGGGCGGACCGGGTGATCATTCCCGAGCGGGAAATGGCGGACAAGCTGGCCCTGGGCCTGACCTCTTCCGGCGTGATGGAATACATCGAGCTGAGCGACGAGGTGGGCATCGTGGAAAGGGAACCTCCGGAAAAATGGCTGGGAAAGACCATCCGGAACCTGGAGCTTCGAAAGCGGTTCGGAGTGAACGTGATCGCCGTGCGCCACGGGGAGGATATCCGGATCCCTCCGGATATCGACGCGCCGCTGGAGGACGACTGTACCCTGGTGATTCTGGGAATGTACGACGCCCTGAATCAATTGTGAGAGTTGAGAGTGAAGAGTTGAGAGTTGAGAGTTGAGAGTTGAGAGCGAACGTGGAGGTTACCATTCGGGCGCAATCTGTAAGGAGTGAG
>CAMKJS010000066.1 GCA_946413245.1 uncultured Clostridia bacterium | reverse complement strand
CCGCACAGTGACCACAGTATTGACCGCCAGGCGGCAGACGTTGGAATATCCGAGCCCCGCGCCGCGGTGAATGTTCACGCTCTTGCCGTCGGGGCTGGTGATGTACGCGGTATAAGGCGGCTTGGGTCCGGGCGTCGGCGTGGGATCGCCGGCGGGGGGCGGCGGCGCCGTCTTCGTGACATCCATATTGATGTACTGGGTCATCATATAGCCGGTGGCGCCGCTGATCGTGACCTTGCACCAGACGCTTCCCTTGGTGAGCACGGTCAGTTTCGTGCCGACCTTATAGGAGCTGATCACGGGATATTCCGTCCCGGGACCGCGGCGCAGGTTGACGGGATTGCCGTTGGGATTGACGACGTAGCCTTCGATCCCTTCGGAAACGGGCTCGTCCACCGCGGTGGATTCCTCGCCGGAAGGCTTGACCTTCTTTTTGCTGAGGAAGCTGTTCTTCACATAGCCGTTGCCCACGCTGGTGGAGATATAGTCATAGCTCGCGCCGTGGCAGAGAACGGTAACCTTGGTGCCTTTGGCCAGGGTGCCCACGGTGTTGAAGGAATAATCCGGACCGCGGCGCATCGATGTGTTGTTGGTGGTGATCCAGGCCTTGTAGCTGGAAGACTTTTTGAGGTATTTGGTCTGCACGTACCCGTCTTTCCCGTTGGTGAAGATGACGTAGGACCAGTCCCCGTACTTCTTGTTAATGGTCAGGGCCCAGTCCTTCCGGTAGCTGTCCAGCACTTCCGCCTTGGAGCTGGGCAGGCGGCGGACCTTCAGCCAGGTGGTATTGACGCGGTAATACGCCGCGGAAGCCACGGCTGACGGCAGCAGTACCACCAGAATGAGCAAAAGGGCCAGTACTCTCTTTTTCATCTATTGTCCCTCCTTTAATATACACTGCGAACCTGTCACTCCCTGTAAAGGGTGTATCACATATTATACCGGAATCCGGTCTGTTTGAGAAGGGGCGTTTTTTACTTTTCCTTTACAAAAAACAAAAAAAGGTTTTTCTGAACTGGGAACGTTTTCATCTATTGAAGCCGCGGAAGATTTAAGGTACAATACCTCCGACACACTGAATGCAGGGAGGAAAAGAGAATGAAATACGGATATTTCGACGAGAAAGCCAGGGAATACGTGATCACGAACCCGGATACGCCGGCACCGTGGGCCAACTATCTGGGATCCCCGGAGTACGGCGCGATCATCACGGTGAACGCGGGCGGATACAGCTTCGTCAAGAGCGGCGCCGCGGGGCGGATTCTGCGGTACATGTTCAATCAGTTTGACGAACCCGGCCGGTACATTTACCTGCGGGACGAGGAAACGGGAGATTTCTGGTCCGCCAGCTGGAAGCCCGTCAAAAAGGATCTGAAGGAATACCGTACGGAGTGCCGCATGGGCACCAGCTATACGGAATTCGTAAGCGAATATGCCGGCATCCGCAGCCGGGCGATGTATTACGTGCCCATGGGCGCCACGCATGAGGTATGGCGGATCAGCCTGGAAAACCTGTCCGGGCGGCCCCGGAAGATCAGCGTGTTCGGATACGCGGAGTTTACGACGGAGAGCTTCTATACCCAGGACCTGGTCAACATGCAGTATACCCAGTTCATTACCCGGACGGAGTTCAAAAACGACTTCATCCTGGAGCGCATCAACGAATACTGCCACGTGGCGGCGGACGGAAGCAACGGCAGCGAGCGCTTCTTTGGCGCGGCCGGCGCTCCGGTGGCCTCCTATACGGGCAGGCGGGAACAGTTCCTGGGCAGGAACCGGTTCGACGCGCCAAAGGCCGTGCTGGACGGGCAGTGCGACAACAGTCTGAACTATAACGGGAATCCCTGCGGAGCCCTGCAGATGCGTCTGGAGCTGGCAGCCGGGGAGAAGAAGACAGCGGCGTTCCTGCTGGGGCAGAAGACGGAGTTCCAGGCCCGGAGCATTCTGGACGCCTATCAGGACACGGAAGCGGTCACGGACCGGGAAGTGAAGGAACTGATCGATTACTGGCACGGAGAGCTGGATAACCTGAAGATCAGCACGCCGGACGCGGGCTTCAACGCCATGGTGAATACCTGGAACGCGTTCCAGTGCTTTACCACCTTTGTATGGAGCCGTGCGGCCAGCCTGATTTACTGCGGAGAGCGCAACGGATACGGATACCGGGATACGGTGCAGGATATCCAGGGAATCATGCATCTGGATCCGGAACTGGCCCGGAAGCAGCTGACCTTCATGCTCAGCGCACAGGTGCATCACGGCGCCGGCTTGCCGCTGGTGAAATACTCCCACAACGCTGGCCACGAGGATACGCCGGAACAGGAAAGCTACGTGAAGGAAACCGGGCATCCGCATTACCGGGCGGACGACGCCCTGTGGCTGTTCCCGACCGTCTACAAATATGTCGCGGAGACCGGGAATACCGCATATCTGGACGAGGAAATTCCCTTCGCGGACTACGATACAGGCACGGTGCGGGAGCATCTGAAGCGGGCGATCCATTTCAGCATGACGCATCTGGGAACCCACGGCATGCCCGCCGGCCTGCACGCGGACTGGAACGACTGCCTGCGGCTCGGCGCTACCGGCGAGAGCACCTTTGTTGCCTTCCAGCTGTATTACGCGCTGAATATCATGAAGGAATTCTGCGAGGACGAGCCGGATTATGTGGCGTATCTGGAGAAGACGGCGACAGACCTGTTGAAGATCATCAACGAAAACTGTTTTGAGGACGACCGGTATATCCGCGGCTTCACGGAAGCCGGGCAGATTATCGGCAGCAAAAACGACCGGGAGGCCAGCATGTGGCTGAATCCGCAGAGCTGGGCCGTGATTTCCCGCGCCGCGACGCCGGAGCAGGCGGATACAATTCTGCAGACTGCCTGCGACAAGCTGAATACGCCCTACGGCCTGGAAGTGATGCACCCCAGTTACCGCTACGATGCCTTTGACGGCGCCGCAATGATCCTCTTCAATCCAGGCACCAAGGAAAACGGTGGCATTTTCTGCCAGCCCCAGGGCTGGGCGATTCTGGCGGAGGCGCTGCGCGGCCATGGGAACCGGGCCTTCCGGTACTTCACGGAGAGCAGTCCCGCAACCTTCAATGAGGACGCGGACCGCCGGGTCATCGAGCCCTATGTGCACGGGCAGTTCATCGAAGGCCGCGAGAGCCCCTTCGCGGGCCGCAGCCACGTACACTGGCTGACGGGAACCGCCAGCACCGTGATGGTCGGCTGCGTGGAAGGCATTCTGGGCCTGCGGCCCACGCCGAAGGGCATCCTGATTTCCCCCGCGATTCCTGAGGAATGGGACGGGTTTACGATGGAAAAGACCTTCCGGGGAAAGAAGCTGTATATCACCGTGGATAATCTGGCGCACCGGGAAGGCAATCCGGTGAAGCTGATTCTGAACGGGACAGAGCGGGAACCCGGGCTGATTTACGATGAAGAGCTGAAGGAAGAGAACAGGATTACCGTGATTATGTAATGGGGACAATGAAAGTAATTGCGAGAATCTATAATCACTATGACGGGAAATTCGGAGTGCCCAGGCAGAGCGGCGTGGTGGAGGACGTACTCTCCCGGATCGTGTTTGAGCCGGAATACCGTGCGCCGGAAGCGGTCCGCGGGCTGGAGGAATTCACGCATCTCTGGCTGATCTGGGCTTTCGACCGGAACGAAGGGGAGTCCTGGCACCCCACGGTCCGGCCGCCCCGTCTGGGAGGAAACAAACGGGTGGGCGTTTTCGCCACCCGTTCTCCTTTTCGCCCCAATCCCATTGGGCTCAGCTGTGTACGCCTGACGGAGATCCGGCAGACGGAAGAGGGCTGTGTGCTGTGGGTAGCCGGCGCCGATCTGGCGAACGGCACGCCGATCTACGATATCAAGCCTTATCTGCCCTATACGGATTGGCGGCCGGACGCTGCCGGCGGCTTTACGGAGGGAATCTGTTCCGCACCGATGCGGGTAACGATCCCGCAGGCGACGCGGGAGCTGCTGGGGGAGGAGGCGACCCGGGAGCTGACGGCCGTTCTGGCCGAAGATCCCAGGCCGCGGTACCAGGACGATCCGGAACGGATCTATGCCTTCGAATTTGCGGGGAAGCGCATCCGCTTTACCGCGGACGGGGGCACGATCCGCGTGCTGGATTCTGAATAAAGAAAAGATGAAAATTGTTTTTCGCCTGTTTTCCTCTTGATTTTTTGGAGAAAGTCAGGCATACTATCGTTGCGGTTCAAAAATAACCCGCTGGGACGAAATTGTCCCACACAACAGAAGGAGGAACACACATGGAACGCGTTTATAACTTCTCTCCGGGACCTTCCCAGCTGGCGCTGCCTGTACTTGAAAAGGCGCAGAGGGATCTGCTCTGCTACGGGAATACCGGGATGTCTGTGATGGAAATGAGCCACCGGAGCAAGATGTATACAGATATTTACGACAAGACCGTGGCGGATCTGCGTGAGCTGATGGCCGTGCCGGAGGATTATGAAGTGGTTTTCCTGCAGGGCGGCGCTACCCAGCAGTTCTCCGCCGTTCCGCTGAACCTGATGGTGAACCGGAAAGCCGATTATATCGACAGCGGCAACTTTGCCCACCTGGCCGCGGAGGAAGGCAAACGCTACGGAGAAGTCAACGTGGTGGCTTCCAGCCGGGAGGACGTTTACACCTATATTCCGGATCTGAGCGCTATTTCTTTCGACGACGACGCGGACTACGTGCATATTACCCAGAATAATACGATCTACGGCACCCGCTATACGGAGCTGCCGGTCTGCAAGGCGCCGATCGTCTGTGACGCCAGCTCCATGATCCTCTCCGAGGAAATGGACGTCAGTAAATACGGCGCGATTTACGCCGGCGCGCAGAAGAACATCGGGCCCAGCGGCCTGTGCCTGCTGATCGTCCGGAAGGATCTGCTGGGGAAGGCCATGGATATCTGCCCGAAGCTGCTGAACTGGGAAGTGCAGGCGAAGGCGGGCAGCATGTACAACACGCCCAACACCTGGGGCATTTATCTGGCCGGGCTGACCTTCGAGTGGCTGAAGGAGAACGGCGGCGTGAAAGCCATGGAAGCCGTCAACAAGGAGAAGGCAGCGCTGCTGTATGATTTCCTGGACAACAGCAAGCTGTTCAAGCCTACAGCGCAGCCGAAATACCGCAGCCGCATGAACGTGACCTTTGTCACCGGAGACGCGGACAAGGACGCCGCTTTTGTGAAAGCTGCGGCTGCGGAAGGATTTGTGAACCTGAAGGGCCATCGGAGCGTCGGCGGCATGCGGGCCAGCATCTACAACGCCATGCCCATGGAAGGCGTGCAGAAGCTCGTCGCATTTATGAAGAAGTTCGAGGCAGAAAACACCTGATCCGGGACTGAGACAGACAGGAGAGAATCACCGATGTACAAGATTAAGACACTGAACGCCATTTCCGATATTATCCATACCCAGCTGAGCGCCGACACTTACACCGTCAGCAAGGACGAACCGGTGCCGGATGCGATCCTGGTGCGCAGCGCCGCCATGCACGATATGCAGTTCGGGAAGGAACTGCTGGCCATCGGCAGAGCCGGGGCTGGTGTCAACAATATACCGATCGACCGCTGTTCCAAAGAGGGAATTGTTGTTTTCAACACGCCGGGCGCCAACGCCAACGCGGTGGCGGAACTGGTGGTGGCCGGCCTGCTGATGAGCGGCCGGAACATCTCCGGCGGCATCCAGTGGGCTCTGGGCCTGAAGGGCAAAGGGGAAGAAGTACCGAAGCTGGTTGAAAAGGGCAAGAGCCAGTTTGTGGGTCCGGAAATGCGGGGAAAGACCCTGGGCGTGATCGGCCTGGGTGCGATCGGCGCCATCGTGGCGAACGCCGCCAGCCGCGGCCTGGGAATGTATGTAGTCGGATATGACCCCTTTATCTCGGTAGCCAGCGCCTGGAGCCTGAGCACCACGATCCACCGGGCGGAGTCCACCGATGACGTCCTGGAACAGGCGGACTATATCACTTTCCACGTGCCGCTGAACGACAAGACCCGGGGCACCATCAACCGGGACATGATTGCGAAGATGAAGGACGGTGCGGTGCTGCTGAACTTCAGCCGGGGCGAACTGGCGGACACGGAAGCCGTGAAGGAAGCGCTGGCCTCCGGAAAGCTCAGCGCCTATGTGACGGATTTCCCCAGCGACGATCTGCTGGGCGTGGACAAGGTTATCTGCATCCCGCATCTGGGCGCCAGCACGCCGGAGAGCGAGGAAAACTGCGCCAGCATGGCGGCCGCGGAGATCCGGGAGTATCTGGAGCGGGGAAGCATTCACAACAGCGTCAACTTCCCGGACGTGCAGCTGGCGGATCCGGAAGGCGTCCGCGTGCTGGTACTGCATGAGAACATTCCGAACATGCTGTCCAGGATCACCTCCGCGGCCGCGAAGGAAGGCCTGAACATCGAGAACATGCTGAACCGCAGCAAGAAGGATATGGCGGTAACCGTCATGGAGCTGGCGGAGCTGCCCTCCCAGGAGGAGCTGGATGTGCTGGCTCAGGTGCCGGGGATCATCCGGATCAGAGTATTCGGGAACAGATAGTGGGATTTCAGGTGATAATCCCCTCAGCCGGCTGTGCCGGCAGCTCCCCTTGCATCAAGGGGAGCCTTTTTAGCTTCATGGGAACAAAGCCTCCTCCTGATGCTAAGGAGAGCCTTTTATAGCCTCCCCTTGATGCAAGGGGAGGTGGCGCGTGAGCGACGGAAGGGATTACTGATCGTAAACTAATAAAGCCATCGGCAAATGAGCCGATGGCTTGCTCTGTATCGATCAGAAGCTGTAGGAATCCCGGATCTGAATATCCTTGTAGCGCTTCATGCCGGTGCCGGCGGGAATCAGCTTGCCCAGAATCACGTTCTCCTTCAGGCCGATCAGCGGATCCACCTTGCCGCCGTTTTTGATTTTGCTCAGGGTGGCAGGGGAAGGGAAGCGCTATTTGTTTCGTAATATAATTGACTGGATAACATCAGTCATATATACTTAATCAGGCGTTCATTTGGCGGATATGGGAGGGATTATCATGATGAAATCAGATAATCTTGCGTTCCATCCTACAGAGCAGATATCAGCGCGAAGCGAGAATGTGAAAACATATCTCGTGGGTCCCGGAATGTATCATGCGTTTTCCGCAGGCATTCCGCTGCATGTTCAGCAGGAAGACGGCTCCTGGTCACCTGTCCTCGCATCTTTCCAACTGGAAAAGGATTCCTCCGATTACATCAGCCGGGGAAGCCGTTTTGCGACTGTATGCTCCTTTTCTGTTTCCGATCACTTCATCACAATATCAGATTTCAAGGGGCACAGCCTGTCCTGGGGGATTGCGGAGGCCGCATCAGTCAAGCCTGAGATCCCGGAGCAGGAAAAGCCGGAGACAAAGAACCTTGCCGAAGCGCTGTTCCTGGAAGCATTGCTGCAGGCGCAGGGTACTCTGGTATACCGTGAAATCTTCCCAGGCGTGGAACTGAGATGTCATGTGGACGATTGCTTTAAGGATGAGTTCCTGTTCCGGGAGCCTTCTTCCTGCAGGCCTGTCATATTCCATATTACAACCGATCTCTGCCCCGTTCAGGAAAAGGATGGCTCTGTTCGTTTGACGGATGAGAAGAGCGAAACCGCGTTTCTTCTTCTGCCTCCCGTCCTTCGGGACGCGGAAGGTACGGAGGGACCTGTATCTTTAGAGTACGCACCTTCCGAATCCGGCTTTACGCTTTCATATGTTCCCGATCCGTCTTTCATGGAATCCGCGGAATATCCCGTAACGCTGGATCCGGTGATCACAACCGGGAGTTCCGCTGTGCAGGATACCTACGTAAACAGCGCTTCACCCACCGTTAACTATAATACTTCCGCGAATCTGTACGCAACCAACAACGGTTCTTCGGCAGTGCGGTACAGTCTCCTCCGGTTCACGTCTCTCCCGGCGATCAGTGCCAATCATTTTATGACCAAAGCGACCCTGACCGCCGCCAACGCGCAGAAGCCGTCCTCCACCACGGCAGTCTATGCCCGTGAGATCACATCTTCCTGGACCGCTTCCTCCGTTACCTGGAATACGAAACCGACCATTGATATGACGGTCATCCATGATTACGCGAGACTGTCTTCCGGAAGCGATTACAATTCCAAATGCGTCTTTATCATCACCGATCTGGTAAAGAAATGGTACCACGGCACGAATTTCGGTGTGGCGCTGACCGGCACTGACTCCGCTCCCAGCGGCAGTTACCTGTATTCCAGCGATTCAACGGCAAGCATCAAACCCTATCTGTCCGTGGAATATGCTTCCCTGGCGGGCCTGGAGGATTATCTCACGTATGATTCCGTCTCCGCCGGAAGGGCAGGAACCGCCTCCGTCAGTCTGGTGAACGGCAATATGGTATTGCTGCACAGTGATACCGTGATGAACGGAAACCGGATGCCCGTCTCCGTGACGCATATATACAATTCCTGTGACGCGGACAGGAACGAATTCTATATGGGATACGGCTGGCGCACCAACTGGCATCAGACGCTGCACAAAGAATACCTGGACAGCAAGGTGTGGTACGTATATGCCGACGGGGACGGAACAGAGCACTGGTTCAAGCCGCCCACATCCGGCAGCGTTTATACCGATGAGAGCGGCCTGGGGCTTCGGCTGACAGCCGGAAGTCCGACGACGATCCGGGACAAGGGCGACAATGTTCTTTCCTTCCCGCAGATCAGCGCGACTCCTACCGCAAGCAGTCCGAAGACGGCGAAGGTACTGCTTTCCTCTATGACGGACGCCTGCGGGAACGTGGCCACGGTCACCGCCAGCGGACTGAAGATTACAAAGATCACGGACGGAGCGGGACGGGTCACCAAATTCGGATACAGCAGCAATCTCCTTTCCTACATTCAGGGGCCATGGCATACGACATCTGTCCGGGTCAGTTTTTCCTATACCGGCAGTAATCTGACCGGTATCACCTATGAGGATACGAAGACCACTGCCTATACGTATGACACATACGGCAGCCATCATTTGCTGATGACCGCCACAGGGCCGGAGGCGTTGCTGGCATCCTTCACATACACCAATTCCGGATCCGCCAGCGGTCTTCCGCATGTGGTAACCGCCGCCACTGTCACGGGCGGCAGCCTGACAGGCCTGCACCATTCCTACACCTATGGGACCAATCTGTGTACAGTCACAAACAACCTGACAAGCAAATCTGTGCGCTACCATTTCAACAGCGACGGAAACTGTGACAGCACGGATGACGGTCTGGGCCAGGCCCTGTTCATGGAATATGATCGGAGCGGAGATAACGCCAATGCGCCGGTCAATCATCCAACCTCAGTTACCCGGGTGCAGCGTGCCGTAAACAACCTGCTCAGGGACGGCCTGCTGTGCAAGACCAGCGGCAGCGAATGGACGAAGGGCGGAACCGGAACGGTTACCCAGGCAATGAACGGTACGGGTTTCGGGCGATACGAACGAAAATTTGAGGTGACCGGCACAAATACCGTATACCTGCGTCAGACCGTTACAGGTCTGACAGCGGGAAACCCCTATACACTGTCCGGGTATGCCCAGAGCCTTGGGCCAAAGGCATTCCTGCGGGTCACGGCGGGAAGCAGTACCTTTACCTCCCCTGAGCTGCTGCTGGCGGATTGCAACGGAAGCCTGAACCGGACGGAAATCACTTTTACGATGCCCAGCGGCGTTACCAGCGCGAACATCGACATGTGCGCCACGGGGACCGGCAGCAGCTCCAGCGTATGGTGGGACAGCGCGCAGCTGGAAAGGGGGGAAACCGCCAATCACGTAAACCTGATCGAAAACGGAAAGATGAACCGGACAGCCGGCAGCGGGCTTCCGGATCTTTGGCTGGCGGGGCCGAATTCCGCAAGCTATCTGAGCTATCTCGCGCGGGCATCCTGCACGGAAGCGATGCCGTCCTGTGTGACCGGAAACGCGCTTCATGTGGAAGGCCGCTATGACCGGACGGTTACAGCATATCAGGATATCAACGTGAAGGGCAATACGGGAGACCATCTGAGCGTCGGCGGCTGGTGCAGTTCCTTTACAAGGGAACCGGATGATATCAACTGGGTGGATTGCCAGATCTATCTGCTGTTCAACTCTTCCCAGAGCAGCAACTGGGAGAGCTGGACCTACGGCGGGGACGTGAACTTCCATCACGCGGAGCACGGATGGCAGTTTTCCTGCGGAGATATTATCGCGCCAAGGGATTACAACTGGATCCGGGTGGTTATCTACCTGAACCGGCAGATGAACTGGGCGGACTTCAGCAATTTGTTCCTATACAAAGAGAAAGCCGGAGCGGATTATGTCTATGACGCGAAAGGCAATCCAACCAGCGCCAGGAGCAGCGCGAACATCGCGGGCGGTTCCACATACGATGACTACAATAATCCCCTGACAGTGAAAGCGCCGGGCAGAACCGCCGGAACCACCTATACCTGGGGCGATACGGCAGCTCAGCAGAAAAAGCATTTACTGCAAACCAGTACAAGTCCCCTGGGCACATACAGCACTTATTCCTACGACAGCTACGGAAACAGAACAACGTCGAAGGCAAGTCTGTCCACAGCTTCCACGGCAAAATTCATCCAAAGCACAACAGCATATACCGGTAACGGGAATTATTCCGCGAGCACGACGGATCCGAGGGGAAAAACCGCCCAGCAGGCGATTGACGCAAACAGCGGCACGCTGACTTCACAGACGGATCCCAAAGGACAATCCGTTTTGCACACTTATGACAGCATGCGCAGGTGCATAAAGAGCGCCGCAACGCTGAACAGTCAGGAGGTCAGGACACAGACCACCTATAAAGACTCCGGACAGGTGGCGACGGTGAAGCACAATACGGCTGCCAGTACGGAAGTCACGTATACCTTCGGATACGACGCTCTGACGAGACCCACGACGGTTAAGGTGGGCAACAAGACGCTGAGTACCACGGCGTATAACACGAAGGGCACCGTGAAATCCGTTACCTATGGCAACAGCGGGAAGGCAGTGTATACGTATGACGGATACAACCGTCTGACAGGAGTAAAGTTCGACGCGGATACGGCAAACCGCTTCACCTACGGGTATGACGCGCAGGGACAGATCGGATATGTCAAAGACAGTGTCAGGAACACGGTAACCCAGACAGAATATGATCTGGCGGGCAGACCGGCAAAGAAAGTCACCCGGACAGGCGCCAGCCATACCTATACCGGCGAACTGACCTATAACGCCTACGAGCTGGTATCCAAATTTACGGAAACGGTAGGTACAGCCCGAAGCAAATATACGACATCCTTCGCCTACGATACGGAAAACAAACCGATCACCCTGACCTACGGAACAGGAAGCCTGACCTATACCTGGGACAAACTGAACCGGATCACGAAGCGCAGTCTGAAACCCGGAAGCACGGCCATAGAAACAACTTACACATATTACGCGGGCGGACACGGGACGAACAGCACGACACCGCTGACGAAAACGATCGTGCAGGGCGGAGTAACGCTGACCTATACCTATGATGACAATGGAAATATCACGAAGGTAACGGATGGCACAAAGCAGACCCAGTATGTATACGACGCGCTGAATCAGCTGATCCGGGTAAACGACCAGACGGATACCTCGGCGGCGACAACGGGTACTACCTGGGTTTACACCTACGACCTGGGCGGGAATATGCTGACGAAGAAATCCTACGCTTACACCACGGGAACGGTAGGGACGGAAGTCAGCAGTATCTCTTATACCTACGGGGACAGCAACTGGAAAGATAAGCTGACAGCGTATGGCGGCACCACGATTTCCTATGACACCATTGGCAATCCAACGAGCGACGGCACATGGACATATACCTGGGAACACGGCAGACAGCTCAAACAGATGAGCAAAACCGGCACTACCGTACAGTTTGAGTACAACGAGGAGGGACTGAGAACAAAGAAAACGGTCGGGAGCACCGTTACCAATTATATCCTGCACGGAAAGAATATCGTACATATGACCAGAGGCAGCGATACCCTGCACTTCTATTATGACGCGCAGGGCAGACCTGATATCGTCATTTTTAACGGAACTGATTATGGATACCTGTATAACCTGCAAGGCGATGTGGTGTCTTTGGTGAATGCCAGCGGTACGAAAGTGGTGGAATACAGTTATGATGCTTGGGGAAAGACGCTGACAAAGACGGGTAGCTTGGCTAGCACACTTGGAACAGTACAGCCGTTTCGGTACAGGGGTTATGTGTATGATGAGGAGATAGAGTTGTATTATCTCAGAAGTAGGTATTACAAACCTATGTGGAACAGGTTCCTGAATGTGGATGTAGTTATCATTGGCAATATATGGAGATATGCAAATAACTCTCCTGCTTCCTTCGTGGATGATAACGGAACTTCCTCAAAATCTTACCTGAACCAACAATTATCTGAGTATTACTTGGCTCGAAATCCCAACTTACTGATGAATAACTTTCTTATAAGCAATGGAGGAAACATATATTTGGCATTTCATGAGGCAGCACAAGTTCTTTCTGCTACGGAATTGCTCGATAAAGGCAATTATACAAACGTAGTCCTTGAAGAATCAATATTAAATAGCAATGGTGGATATTATGAAGGAGATATCGCTTGTTATTGCGTATCTGGTGTTATTGAACTTTATGAGGTAAAACCGGTCGGAGTTAATGGTAGAAGCCAACTTAATCGATATTTGAATGCGGGTGGTGATCATTATCATTCTGGTACACAAGCAATAATTCTTATTGACATTCCTGTTTTTGAGAATTACTTTATGACCATTACTTCTCAGAAAAACGATATGGCTATTATTCATTATAGCTGGAAGGAGAGACAAACACAACGTCAAACTCAAAACGTAGAGGTTCGCAATTATGCAAAACAAATTCTTGGTGCGTTTTTATTAGCTCTTTTATTTGCAGATGATTTGTTTGGAGTGTATGGTGACGACTTTGCTATACCAGCAGTATTAACATGGATGTCGTATTAAAAAGATTGCCCCGCTCATGCATTTGAATATGGTATCAGAAGTTAGTGATAGACAGGAAATGAAAGCGCAGGCGTACCAGAAAATATATGGCAAGACTTCATGTTGCAGTAGGCTTCAAAACACATTAATGAGGTTTTATGACATGACTTCGTATGGTAAGATATATTGTAACTCAACAGTGGGTCATAGGGTAACCACATACTTTGCAAGTACATTTGGAAAGAATGGGAAAAAAGATCTTATAGATAAAACATATATCAATGGGATTAATATGTTTAAAATGCTACAAGGAAGAGCACCGAATCAGTTTGAACAAGACAGTACATATAGAGCTGCGGAAGAATACGTAAACAGTCTGTTGGAAAAGCCAAACACAAGATCAACGAGGCATCTTTTAGAAATAACTCATCCATTATTATCTATTGAGAATACTTTCTCGATAGCAAAGAGAATGTCTCAATTATTTAAGGATGTTGCATTTTGCTCAGTCTCAAACTATGATGAATCAGTTTTTCAATTGTCTATTGTTAAGAACGGCACTTTGCTTACAGTTCATAAGATTGGTGATGAATTACAACAAATGGGTATGGAACCGAAACGTGGTAATGTTGATATTATTGCTTTATTTTTTGACATTCCACTTACTGTAGCATCCGAGTTTGTCTGGATTTATAATCCAATTGATGCAGAAGATTTGTTCTTTAGTGAAATTGTTCCATAAGCAATCAATAACTCCGCACAGCCTGTGTTAATAGGTGTTCGCAAAAAAAACCGGTACGCTGGATTACTGAATCCTAGTCCGATCTGCATGAATCACATTTTTTGATCGATAACATAAATACGCTTTCGTTAATGCTATCACAGCTACTTGATTAAGATCTTCCATATAATGATTAACCGGGAGCCATCGACTTTGCCGATAACTCCCGGTTGGTTTATCAGAAGCTGTAGGAATCCCGGATCTGGATATTCTTGTAGCGCTTCATGCCGGTGCCGGCGGGAATCAGCTTGCCCAGAATCACGTTCTCCTTCAGGCCGATCAGCGGATCCACCTTGCCGCGGATGGCGGCTTCGGTCAGCACGCGGGTCGTTTCCTGGAAGGAGGCGGCGGACAGGAAGCTCTCCGTGGCCAGGGAAGCCTTGGTGATTCCCAGCAGGATGCGCTTCGCCACGGCGGGGGTGCCGCCGGCGATGATCGCCTTGCGGTTTGCTTCCTCGAAGCGGAAGATGTCCACCAGAGAACCGGTCAGCAGATCGGTGTCTCCGCTGTCTTCCACCCGGACCTTGCGCAGCATCTGCCGGATGATGATCTCGATATGCTTGTCGCTCACGCCCACGCCCTGCAGGCGGTACACGGAGAGAACCTCCTTCAGCAGATATTCCTGCACGGCCTTGATACCAAGAATGCGAAGCAGATCGTGCGGATTGACGGAGCCTTCGGTCAGCTCGTCGCCGGCTTCCACATGGTCGCCTTCTTCCACCTTCAGGCGCGAACCGTAGGTGATCTGATACGCCTTGGTATCCTTGGGATCTTCGTCCGAGGTGATCACGAGCTCCCGGCGCTTCCGATTCTCCTGGATGGAGACGACGCCGCTGATCTCAGCCAGGGTCGCTTCACGCTTCGGCTTCCGGGCTTCGAAGAGCTCTTCCACGCGGGGAAGACCCTGGGTAATATCATCCGCGCCGGCGACGCCGCCGGTATGGAAGGTACGCATGGTCAGCTGGGTACCGGGCTCACCGATGGCCTGGGCCGCGATGATGCCGACCGCTTCACCGACGTCCACCTTGCCGCCGTGGGCCATGTTCTCGCCGTAGCAGCGGGCACATACGCCGTTTTCGGTGCGGCAGGTGAGCACGGAGCGGACCGTGGCTTCCGTAATGCCGCGGTTTACGATTTCACGGGACATCTGATAGTCGATGGGCTCGTTCATCCGGACCAGCACCTCGCCGGTAGCCGGATCCACGATATCCTGGGCGGCGGTGCGGCCGCGGAGGCGGTCCTCCAGGGATTCGATGGACTGTTTGCCGCTCATGAGCTCAGAGACCGTGATGCCGCGGACCTTTTCATTCCGGGCTTCGAAGCAGTCTTCCTCCCGGACGATCACTTCCTGGGAAACGTCCACCAGGCGGCGGGTCAGATACCCAGAGTCAGCAGTCCGCAGGGCGGTGTCCGCCAGAGACTTTCTGGAACCGTGGGAGGAGAGGAAGAACTCCAGCACGGTCAGCCCTTCACGGAAATTGGCACGGATGGGCAGCTCGATGGTTTTGCCGGAAGGGGAGGCCATCAGGCCGCGCATGCCGGCAAGCTGGGAAACCTGCGCGGAGGAACCGCGGGCGCCGGAATCGGTCATCATCCGGATGGGGTTGAACTCATCCAGGTTCGGCAGGATCTGATCCCGCAGGTCGCGGGTGCAGTTTTCCCAGATCTTGATGACCCGGTTATACCGCTCGTCCTCGGACAGAAGACCGCGCTGGAAGAGGGCGTTGACCTTCCGGACGGCTTCGTCCGCGGAAGCCAGCATGGTTTCCTTGACCGCGGGGACCTTGATGTCCGCCACGGAAACGGTGATGGCGCCGCGGGTGGAATACTTGAAGCCCAGCGCCTTGATGGCGTCCAGCACCTGCGCGGTGCGATGCTCGCCCTGGGTATGGAAGCACATGTCCACGATCTTGGACAGCTGCTTCTTGCCGACCAGTTCATCCACCTCCAGGGCAAACATGTCCTCCAGACAGTCACGGCGGCGGAACCCGAGGTTCTGCGGCAGCGCGTCGTTGAAGATCAGACGGCCGAGGGTCGTATCAATCAGCTTCGTGCCGGTTTCCCCGTTGAAGCTGCGGGTAATGCGCACCTTGATGGGGGTCTGAAGGGTGATCTGACCCAGGGCATAGGCCATCTGCGCTTCATCCTCGGAGGAGAAGATCCGGCCCTTGCCCTTGGCGTTCTCGTTGATAATCGTCAGGTAGTAGCAGCCGATCACCATGTCCTGAGAGGGAGAGATAACCGGACGGCCGTCCTGCGGCTTCAGGATGTTGTTATGGGCCAGCATCAGGAAGCGGGCTTCCGCCTGGGCTTCCATGGACAGGGGAACGTGCACGGCCATCTGGTCGCCGTCAAAGTCTGCGTTGAACGCGGTACAGGCCAGGGGATGCAGCTTGATGGCTTTGCCTTCCACCAGGATCGGCTCAAAGGCCTGAATACCCAGGCGGTGCAGGGTCGGCGCGCGGTTCAGCAGCACCGGATGGTCCCGGATTACTTCTTCCAGGATGTCCCACACTTCGGGGCGTACCTTGTCCACGGCGCGCTTGGCGGATTTCACGTTATGGGAGAGCTTCAGGTTGACCAGCCGCTCCATGACAAAGGGCTTGAACAGCTCCAGGGCCATTTCCTTCGGCAGGCCGCACTGATACAGCTTCAGCTCGGGGCCGACGACGATGACGCTGCGGCCGGAATAGTCCACGCGCTTGCCCAGCAGGTTCTGACGGAAGCGGCCCTGCTTGCCGCGGAGCAGGTCGGACAGGGATTTCAGCGCCCGGTTGCCGGGGCCCGTGACCGGGCGGCCGCGGCGGCCGTTGTCGATCAGCGCGTCCACAGATTCCTGCAGCATACGCTTTTCATTGCGGACGATGATATCCGGAGCGCCCAGCTCCAGAAGCCGCTTCAGCCGGTTGTTGCGGTTGATGACGCGGCGGTAGAGATCGTTCAGGTCGGAGGTGGCGAAGCGGCCGCCGTCCAGCTGAATCAGGGGGCGGAGATCCGGGGGAATCACGGGAACCACGGTCAGGATCATCCACTCGGGGCGGTTATGGCTGGTGCGGAAGGATTCCACGACCTCCAGGCGCTTCACCGCGCGGGCGCGCTTCTGGCCTTCAGTCTCCCGATCCCGTTCCTTTTCCGCCAGCTGCGCGATTTCAGCCTTCAGCTCCGCGGACAGCTTGTCCAGATCCAGCTCCTTCAGGAGCTCCAGGATCGCTTCCGCGCCCATCTTCGCCACGAAGGAGCCTTTGCCGCAGCGGGATTCGATCTCACGGTATTTCATATCGTTGATCAGGTCCAGCTTCTTCAGGCCGGTTTCGTCGCTGTTACCGGGATTCAGCACGATGAAGTTGGCGAAATACAGCACCTTTTCCAGGTTGCGAGGAGAGATATCCAGCAGCATGCCCATCCGGCTGGGGATGCCCTTGAAATACCAGATATGGCTGACAGGGGCGGCCAGCTGAATATGGCCCATCCGCTCACGGCGGACCTTGGCGCGGGTCACCTGCACGCCGCACTTGTCACAGATTTTATCCTTATCCTTGAACTTGATCCGCTTGTACTTGCCGCAGTTGCATTCCCAGTCCTTCGTGGGTCCGAAGATCCGCTCGCAGTACAGGCCGTCCCGCTCCGGCTTCAGGGTGCGGTAGTTGATGGTTTCGGGCTTGGTAACCTCTCCGTGCGACCAGGCGAGGATCTGCTCCGGAGACGCCATGCCGATCTGAATGGAATCAAGATTAGAAAGTTCAAACAAAAGGGGCACACTCCCTTCAAATTCGGGTCAGATTAAAAATCATCGTCATCCAGATTGAGATCGCTCAGGTCGTCTACGCTGAAGTCTTCCAGATTGTCAATGTCCGCCGGGGCATTGTCCAGAGAGAACTCGTCCTCGTCCTCGTCGTCCACGCTGTCGGAACCGAGGGACAGATCCTTCTCGGACAGATTGAAGACGTCATCGGCCACCTTGGAGAGCTCTTCGTCCTCCTCAGCGAGGATCGCGATTTCCTCGGCGGATTCAGAGGCAACCTTGGGACGCGCCACCGGCGGTTCAGGCTGCGGCATATCTTCCGGATCCAGTTCGGGAATCTCGATTTCGTTCTTCTGGGCATCCAGCACGCGTACGTCCAGGCTCAGCGCCTGCATTTCCTTCAGCAGCACCTTGAAGCTCTCCGGAACGCCGGGCGTCGGGATATTCTGTCCCTTGATGATCGCTTCGTAGGTCTTGACGCGGCCCACGGTATCGTCGCTCTTCACCGTCAGGATTTCCTGCAGGGTGTTCGCGGCGCCGTAAGCTTCCAGCGCC
>CAMKJS010000065.1 GCA_946413245.1 uncultured Clostridia bacterium | reverse complement strand
TTACCCAGCTGTTCGGCGACCGGATGATGATCGCCAACGCGACGGGCTGCTCCTCTATCTACGGCGGCAGCGCCCCGACCTGCCCCTACACCGTGAACGAAAAGGGCCACGGCCCCGCCTGGTCCAACAGCCTGTTCGAGGATAACGCCGAGTTTGGTTTCGGCATGAACCTCGGTACCGTACAGCGCCGCGCCAAACTGGCAGACGTCATCGCTGAGGTCGCCGAAGTCGGCCAGGACGCAGACATCGTCGCCGCGGCGAAGGAATGGCTGGAGAACAAGGATGACGCGGAAGGTTCCCGCAAGGCCGGCGCCAAGCTGGTTGCCGCGCTGGAAGCCCGCGAAGACAGGAAGGGCTGCGAACGCCGTGAGTTCATCCTGGCCAACAAGGATCTGCTGACCAAGAAGTCCATCTGGATCTTCGGCGGCGACGGCTGGGCCTACGACATCGGATACGGCGGCGTGGACCACGTGCTGGCCCAGAACGAGGATGTGAACATCCTGGTGCTGGACACCGAAGTGTACTCCAATACCGGCGGCCAGTCCTCCAAGGCGACGCCCACCGGCTCCGTGGCCAAGTTCGCCGCGGCCGGCAAGCGCACCAAGAAGAAGGATCTGGGCATGATGGCTATGAGCTACGGCTACGTGTACGTAGCGCAGGTTGCCATGAGCAACCCGCAGCAGGTGGTCAAGGCCATGCTGGAAGCGGAAGCTTATCACGGACCGTCCCTGATCATCGCTTACGCGCCCTGCATCAACCACGGCCTCCGCGCCAAGGGCGGCATGGGCAAGGCTCAGGCGGAAATCAAGAAGGCTGTCGACTGCGGATACTGGCAGCTCTACCGGTACAACCCCGAGCTGGAGAATCCGATGACCATCGACAGCAAGGATCCCACCGGAGACTATCAGGAATTCCTGAAGGGCGAGGTTCGCTACACCGCTCTGGCACAGCAGTTCCCGGATGCTGCCGCAAAGCTGTTCGCGCAGCAGGAAGAGGACGCGAAGTTCCGTCTCGAATCCTACAAGAAGCTGGCCGGCAAGGCGTAAGCCGAAACCGGACAGGGTTCCAATCGGTTTTCCCGGGGCTGCCGCAGTTTGCGGCAGCCCTGCTTTTGTGCTATACTGTTTTATTATGAATACGATGTCCGGCGCGCCGGAACCCAGCTTGCCGCAAAAGCACGGAAAGGAAGCGTACCGATGAGCAAAACCAGGGACAGAATCCGGGAAGGGAACCTGCGTTACAAGCAGTCCCTGGGGCAGAACTTCCTGTATGACGAGGCGCTGCTGGCTGAGCTGGTCCGGGCGGCAGAGGTAAACCGGGAGGAGGACGTGCTGGAAATCGGGCCCGGCGTCGGAAGCCTGACGAAGCCCCTGTGCGAGGCGGCCGGGCACGTGCTCTCCGTAGAGCTGGACGAGAGGCTGGTCCCCCTTCTCAGCGCTTTTATGGCGGAAAAGGATAACTTTACCCTGGTGCAGGGGGATGTGATGACCCTCGATCTGGCCCGGGTGACGGAACCGCTGAAGAAACCTTTCGCCGTGGTGGCGAATATTCCTTATTATATTACGACGCCGCTGATCCTGCGGCTGCTGACCTCCGGGCTGCCTCTCAGCCGCCTGGCCCTGATGGTGCAGAAGGAAGTGGCGGAAAAGATTCTGTCCTCCCCGGGGCAGGAGGGCTGGGGGCCGCTGGCGATCCGCTGCCAGTACACCTGTGAACCGAGGCTGGCAGTGGAAGTGCCCGCGGCATGCTTTACGCCGCCACCGAAGGTGGACAGCGCCTTTATCGTGATGCCGGTGCGGAAGGAACCGCCGGTGCAGGTGCGGAGCGAAGAACGCTTTTTCCGCGTCGCGGCGGCGGCTTTTGCCCTGCGCCGGAAAACCATGCTGAACAATCTCTGCGCCACCTTCCGGGCGGACCGGGAGACGGCATTGGGCTGGATGCGGCAGGCCGGACTGGATGATAAGGTCCGGGGCGAGCGGCTGAGCATGGAGGAACTGGCACGCCTGGCGGACGTCATGGACGAGGAGGAAACGCTGTGAGCATCGCAAGATTTACCCATGTTTCGGAGGCGCAGTTCGCGGAAACGTCAGCGTCCATGGTGAATCCGATGCGGCTGGAGGAAATCCCGCTGCCGAAGCGTGCCACAGCCGGCAGCGCGGGATACGATTTTACCGCGCCCGCGGAAACCGTGATTCCCGCGGGGGGAACCGCGCTGATTCCCACGGGAATCCGGGCGGAAATGGAACCGGGATGGGTGCTGATCCTGTTTCCCCGCAGTTCCCTGGGATTCAGGCACGGCGTCCGCCTGAGCAATACGGCGGGCGTGATCGACAGCGACTATGCCTGGGCGAAAAACGAGGGGCATATCATGGTCAAGCTTCGGAATCCATCGGACCATGACGTGGTCATCGGCCGGGGAGAACGTTTCTGCCAGGGCGTGTTCCTGCCCTTCGGGACGGCAGAGGAAGAGGAGACCTCCGGGGAGCGCATGGGTGGCATGGGCTCCACGGGCAGGTAGAGAAAATGGAGAGTGATTTAATGGGACTGTTGAAGGCAACCATTTGGGATCTGGAAGCGGCGGCGGAGCTGTACCGCGGCGTTGCCGCACAGGCGGAAAAGGAAGGGTTGAATCCGGGGGAACTGTTTCCGGGGGAAGACGGACTGCGGGCGGATATTGAAGCCGGGAGGCTGTTTCTGCGGATGCTGAACGGCCGTCCGGCGGCAGGCGCGATCCTGGAAACGGAGCCGCGGCCGGATGCCGGCGGGATCAGCTGGAGCTGCGGAACGCGCTGGGGCACTCTCAGCCGGCTGGCGGTGGATCCGTCCCTGTGGGAGCAGGGCTTCGGTTCGGAAATGATGGACGAGGTGATCCGGCTGCTGCGCGCAAAAGGCTGCGACAGCCTGCGCTGCGAGGTGCGGGAAAACAATGTCCGCATGCTCGGCCTGCTGGAGCAGCGGACGGGCTTCCGGCGCTGCGGTATCCGTCCGGCGAAGGAAGGCGCCCGGATCTGCCTGGACAAGGCTCTGCGGCGGGAAACGCCGATTCTGCCGATCCGGATGACACCGGCTTTCCGGGGCGGAAGTCTGACCCCCTGGGGCGGAGAGCGGCTGCGGACGGTATACGGCAAGCAGCTGAAGGAGATTCCTACCGGTGAAAGCCTGGAGGTCAGCTGCATTCCCGGGCTGGAGAGCCGGGACCACATGGGCAGAACGCTGCCGGAGCTGATTGCCGAATACGGCCGGAAGCTGGTGGGGAAGTATGACGGGCGCCCCTTCCCGCTGCTGCTGAAGCTGATTGACGCTCGGGAGTCCCTGAGTGTACAGGTGCACCCGGACAACGAATATGCCCAGGCCCATGAAAACGGGAAACTGGGAAAAACGGAGGCCTGGCTGATTCTCGATACCCCGAGAGCCGGCGGCGAACTGGTGTACGGCATCGCGGAGGGAACCAGCCTGAGAAAACTGAAATCCGCCTGCATGGCCGGCAGCGAGGTGGAACCGCTGCTGCGGCGGGTGCGGGTGCGAGCCGGGGACGTATGTTACATTCCCGCGGGCTGCGTGCACGCCATCGGCGCGGGCATCCTGCTGTACGAAATCCAGGAATCCTCGGATATCACGTACCGGTTCTATGACTGGGACCGGAGAGACAGCCGGGGAAACCGCCGGCAGCTGCACCTGGAGCAGGCGCTGGCAGTGACCAACCTGGAACTGGCGCCGAAGCCGATTCACGTGGAGTGGGCTCCCGGGGTAAAGCGGGTGCTGAACGAGGAGTTTTTCACGCTGGATATTCTCCGGCCGTCAGGGCCGCTGAAGCTGCCCGCGGTACGCGAGTTCGGCTTTCTGACCGTGCTGGAGGGAGCGCTGACGCTGCGCTGGCAGAGCGGCAGCATGAAGCTGAACAAGGGAGAGACCTGCTTCCTGCCGTCCATGAGCCCCGAGGGTCTGCAGCTGGAAGGCAGCGGTTCCGCCGCCCTGTCCATGCCGGACTAACTAAGAGTGGAGAGTGAAGAGTGGAAGCTCTGCTTCAAGGAGATTCCACGACTATTGAGCGAACGGGGATATATAAGAGTATTTTATGAAATATGAGATTAACGGAAATACGGAAGGCCTCCGGGATTCCGTGCTGGCCCGGCTGAACAGCCTGTACGCCTTTGAGACCGAAGGAGACGCCTTCCTGCCCCGGGAGCTGATGAAGCTGCTGGCGGAGATTTCCTGCGAGATCAACCGGGAAATCGCGGTGTACATGACCCGGGACGGGGATATCGTGAGTATCGCGGTGGGCACGGACAGCGACGTGGAGCTTACGGATTACCGGCTGCGCCGGAATACCCGCAGGCTGAGCTGCGTGCGCTGCGTTCATACCCATCCGGACGGAGACGGCCGGCTGAGCGACGTGGACCTGAGCGCCCTGAAAATATTCCGCTACGACGCCATGACCGCGGTGGGCGTGAAAAACGGGGAGCCCACCTTCGTGCAGACAGCTTTCCTGACAGAGGGGGAGGAACTGCTGATCAGCGAACCCCTGCGCTGGTACCGCCTGCCGGATCAGATCTGGCTGGAGCAGATCCTGCTGAGCGACGCTCAGATCGGCCGGGAAGCCGCCGAGGAGCTGGAGGACGGGCGGGAAAGAGCCGTCCTCATGGGCATCGAGAGCCGGGAATCCCTGGAGGAACTGAAGCGCCTGGCCGAGACGGCCGGCGCAACGGTGGCCGGCAGCTTTCTGCAGAAGCGGAACAAGCCCGACGGCGCTCTGATGATCGGTAAAGGCCGGGCGGAGGAGCTGGCCCTGGAGTGCCAGGCCCTGGAGGCAGACGTCTGTATCTTTGACGAGGAACTGACAGGCGTTCAGATGCGAAATCTGGAGGAAATCCTGCGGATCAAGGTGGTGGACCGCACCACCCTGATTCTGGACATTTTTGCCAAAAGGGCTTCCAGCGCCGAGGGCAAGCTGCAGGTGGAACTGGCGCAGCTGCAGTACCGGTCGGCCCGGCTGATCGGTCAGGGACTGGTACTGAGCCGCCTGGCGGGCGGCATCGGCACCCGGGGCCCCGGTGAAAGCAAGCTGGAGATGAACCGCCGCCGGATCCGTGAGCGCATCGCGGAGCTGAACCGGCGCCTGGAGGAGCTGGAGAAGCAGCGCGCCGTGCGCCGGAAGAGCCGGGAGCGGAACGAAACCCCGGTGGCGGCGCTGGTAGGCTATACCAACGCGGGTAAGTCCAGCCTGCTCAACGCCCTGACCGGAGCGGACGTCTATGTGCAGGATCAGCTGTTCGCGACCCTGGACGCCGTTTCCCGCCGGATGGAAACTCCGGAAAAGACGGAGTATCTGCTGACGGACACGGTAGGCTTTATCCGCAAGCTGCCGCACACGCTGGTGCAGGCTTTCCGCTCCACGCTGGAAGAGGCGGTTCTGGCGGACGTGCTGATCATCGTTTCCGACGGCTCCAGCCCGGATATGGTGCAGCAGCACGATACGGTGGAACAGGTGCTGGAGGAGCTGGGCGCCACGGAGCAGAAGCGCATCGAAGCGATCAACAAATGCGATCTGGCGCCGGAGCCGGCCGCTATGTTCCCCGGCGCCGTACTGGTGTCGGCGAAAACCGGAGAGGGCCTGGAGGAACTGAAGCGGAAGATCGCCGACGCCCTGCAGGCGTCCTATGCTCCCGTCACCTTCCTGATTCCCTTCAGCCGTTACGGCCTGCTCGGAGAGATCCGTCCCCTGGGGCGGGTGATCCGGGAGAACCATACGGAGGAGGGAACCGAGCTGACTCTGATGATCGCGGCGGAAGAAACGGAGCGCCTGATCCGCAAGTACGGCGCGGGAATCGTGAAAACCGCGAATCCGTAAAACGGATTCGTTATGGAGAAAAAAAGGAGGAACCCCTGTATGAAAAAAATCCTGTCCCTGTTCCTGGTCCTGACCCTTCTGCTTTCCTGCGCCGCGGGACTGGCAGAAGGACAGCAGGAGGAAGCCGTGAAGGTCCCCGCCGCGGGCGAGGTGATTCAGGGCTTTGAAGTCAAGGAAATCCGTGATTTCCCGATGATCGGCGCCCAGCTGGTGCTGTTCGGGCACCAGAAGACCGGCGCCCAGCTGCTCTGGATTGCCAACGAGGATACCAACCGGGCTTTCCAGCTGACCTTCCCGACCCGGCCTTCGGACGACATGGGCCTGCCCCACGTATTTGAGCACGCGACGCTGTTCGGATCGGAAAAATATCCGTCCAGCTCGCTGTTCTTCAATATAAACTATCAGACCTACAACACCTATATGAACGCGCACACGACGGACGCCTGCACGAGCTATCCCATCGCCTCCCTGTCGGAGGAGCAGCTGCTGCATCTGGCGGATTATTATGTGGATTCCTGCTTCCATCCGCTGATCATGACGGACGAGAGCATTTTCCGCACCCAGGCCTGGCACTATAACCTGCCGGACATGGACAGCGACCTGACCTACGAAGGCGTGGTCTACTCCGAGATGCAGGGTGCGATGACCCTGAGCCGCATGGCGCTGGAATACGCCAACGACGCGACGTTCCCCGGCTCCGCCCTGAGCTACAGCTACGGCGGACTGCCGGAGATCATTCCGGATATGACCTGGGAAGACGTGAAAGCCTTCCATGACAAGTATTACCATCCCTCCAACTGCCTTGCGTTCCTGTACGGCAAAATCGAGAACCCCGAAGCGTTCCTGAAGCTGCTGGACGAGACGTTCTCGCAGTATGAGAAAGCGGAATTCAGCCACACAGACGACGGCTACACCCCGATCACCGAGTCCGTGACCGCGTCCTACGCCTATCCGATGGCGGAGGGTACTGACACGGCCAACCAGTCCGTCGTCATCTATTACATTCTCTGCCCAGGCCTGAAAGGGGACGTGCAGCAGGAATTCCTGGTGGACCATACCTGCTCGATGCTGAACCAGAGCAGTTCCGTGCTGATGCAGAAAATGAGGGAAACATTCCCTGCGGCGACCGTCTCCTGCGGCCGGGAAGTGGCCGGACCGGACGACGCCGTGATTTTCGAGGCGACCGGCATGAACGAGAACGATGCGGAAGCCTTCAAGGCGGTCGTGGATGAAGCGCTGGCGGCTGTGGCGGCGGAGGGCTTTGCCCAGGACATGGTGGACAGCGCCGTGAACGCCCTGAATATCTCCATGAAGCTGAGCCAGGAAGACGCGGATCCGGTGACTGGCGTCGTCTATCAGCTTGCTTATTACGCTGCCGTGACCGGCAATCCCTTCACTTATGCGGATATAATCGACGCGTACATGCAGATCAGCGAGGAAAACCGGCAGGGCGCTCTGCAGGAAATGGCCGCAAAGTGGCTGACGGGCGACGTGCTTTACACGCTGACCACCACCTATCCCGCCCCCGGCGAAAAGGAGAAGCAGGACGCGGCCCTGAAGGACAAGCTGGCGGAGATCAAGGCAGGCCTGTCTGAAGAAGAACTGCAGGCGATTATCGCGGAGACGAACGCGGAACCGAAAAACGAAGACACCAGCGAGCTGCTGTCCGGGATCAAGGCGGTCACCGTGCAGAGCCTGCCGGAAGAGGTGCGGACCTATACCGTACTGGACGAGACAGACGAAAACGGCATCCGCCATCTGGAGTCGGTTGCCGGCATGGACGGTATCGGACGGGTGGAAATCCTGATCGACGCGGCCGCTCTGCCGCAGGAGGATATCCACTGGATGCGGCTGTTCACCCGCCTGGTGGGCCAGATGAATACCGACACCCATACGAAGGAAGAGCTGGACGTGCTCTCCAGCCGCTATCTGTATAACCGGGTGGTCGGCGTGAACGCGGTGAACCTGGGCGACACGGTTCATCCCTACCTGGTGGCGGAATGGACCGTCATGGACGACGATCTGCCGCAGAGCTATGATCTGATCGAGGAACTGCTGTTCCGCACGCAGTTTACGGACCTGCAGCGGCTGACCGACCTGATCACGGCGCAGAAAACCACCGTACGGGCGCAGATTAACTCAAACGCGTATTCGATTGTTCTGTATCGGGCTCTGGCGGAGAAATATCCCTTCTACGCCTATTACAGCTATCTGAACTTCCTGGATTATTACGCCTTCCTGGAGCAGCTGGAAGCGCAGGCGGCGGAAGCGCCGGAAGCCGTCTCCGCGAAGCTGCAGGAGATTCAGGCCTGGTTCCGCAACAACGCCGGAGCGGTTTCGGCTTACGCGGGAAACGAAGCGAGCATCGCGCTGAACCGGCCGCTGGCGGACGCCTTCCTGGCAAAAATGGATCACACAGAGCGGGAAGCGGTCTCCTATACCTTCGAGACTCCCGCCAAGAAGGAAGCCCTGATCATTGACGGCAATATCCAGTACAACCTCGTGACGGCCACGCTGGCGGATATGGGGCTGGAAGAGATGGACATGGGTCTCAAGGCAATCGGCTCCATGGTGGCGGACAAGATTCTGGTTCCCGTTCTGCGGGATCAGATGGGCGTGTATACTCCCGTCAACGACGTGATCGAAGACGGCGCCATGTATCTGCTGGCCTACCGGGATCCTTCCATCCGGGAAACCTTTGACGTATACGCGTCCCTGACGGATCAGATCGCGGCGATGGAAACGGATCAGGACACCCTGGACGGCTATATCATGAGCTGCTACTCCGAACTGGCGAAGCCTGAGGGCGAACTGGCCGGCGCGGTAACTGCCATGGAAGATGTATTGGCCGGCAAGGATGCCGGACGGAAGCTGACATATATGAAGCAGCTGAAGGCCGTAACCCCGGAGACAGTGAAAGCGGCGGCCGAGCTGTACCGGAAGGCCTGGGAGAACGGAGCCCACGGCACCGCGGGCAGCGCGGCGGCCATCAACGAAGCGGCGGATCTGTATGAAGTGATTATGAACCCCTTCAACACGAAGGATATGTCCAATGCGGAGTACGACGACGTACCGGAGGACAGCGAGCACTATGCCGGCGTCCACTTCGCGCTGGACAGCGGGCTGATGGTGCCGAAGACGGAAACGGCCTTCGGCGCGGAGGATCCCGCGACTGTCGGCGATCTGATTGCAGCCCTCTACTGCGGCCTGGGCGGCGCACCGAACGCACCGGAAGAGGCGCTGGCCTGGCTGGCCGGATACGGCCTGCTGCCGGCAGATCAGGATCTGAACGCGGAAGTGAACGAGGAGTTCCTCTGCAGCCTGCTCACAGCCATCGGCGCCCAGATCTCCACGGATACCCCGGACGTGATTGTCACCCGCGCAGACCTGGCGGATCTGCTCAGCCAGCTGTTCGCGCAGTAAGTCAGAATCAAAAAAGAACCCGGATGGCGAAAATGCCATCCGGGTTCTTCTGCTCAGCAGGAGCATTTCGTGTCAGGCCGGGGTGAACGCGTCCTTCCCCAGGCCGCAGATGGGGCATACCCAGTCGTCCGGGATATCTTCCCAGGCCGTGCCGGGCGCGATGCCGCCTTCGGGATCGCCCTCGGCGGGATCATAGATATAACCGCAGGGACACTCGTACTTCATGATGCTTTCCTTCCTTTCATCAGAATATGGATACCTGGTTAAGATGATCATATCCCGTGGGCCCGGTTCTGTCAAGCGGGAAAAAACCGTTCAGTATTGCGGCGGGGGCGGCTTTATGGTACCATACGCCCGGGACGGAACTAAACACAGAAGATACCGAAAGAAGGAATCCGGATGAATATGAAAACCGCGGCCCTGCTGATTCTAACCGTAACCTTTCTGTATAAGCTGCTGCTGACTGTGATCCATATGCGCTCCGCGAAGAACCCGATTCCCGCCAACGTGGCGGACGTGTATGACGCGGAGACCTACGGAAAATGGCGGGCGTATCACGGGGAGAAATCCCGCTTTGAAATCGTCACATCCGCGGTATCCTTCCTCGTGGAGTTCGTGCTGATGGCGTTCAACCTGTACGCGGCGTTTGCGGGGCTTTTTCCGAAGGATGATCCCGTGCTGCAGCTGTTTGCGGTGCTGCTGCTTTCCGCCCTGTCGTCGCTGGTGATGCTGCCCTTCTCCTGGCATGAGACCATGGGAATCGAGGCGAGGTACGGCTTCAACAAGTCGACGCCCAAAACCTTCTGGGCGGATCAGGTGAAAACCTTCGTCATCGAGCTGCTGATCCTCACCGGGATCGGCGCGATGCTGCTGGGCGTGCACCGGGCCCTGGGAGACTGGCTGATCCTGGCCTTCGCCGTCCTGATGACGCTGCTGGCGCTGGGCATCAGCTTCCTGTATCCTGTGCTGAGCAAAATCTTCAACAAGTTCACGCCCCTGGAGGACGGCGAGCTGAAGGACAAGCTTTCCGCCCTGCTGGAAAAGAACGGATACCGGGTGCGGGCGATCAAAGTCATGGACGCTTCCCGGAGAACCACCAAATCCAACGCCTATTTCACGGGCTTCGGAAAGATGAAAACCATCGTCCTGTACGACACGCTGGTGGAAGCCATGACGCCGGACGAAATCTGCGCGGTATTCGCGCACGAAATGGGCCATGGCCTGCATAAGGATACCCTGAAGAATCAGATCCTGACCTTCGTCCAGATGTCGGTGCTGGCTGTGCTGGCCTGGCTCACGCTGCGGACGCCGGAAATGTTTATCCCCTTCGGCTTTGACGGGGTGAATTACGGCTTTGCCATGATTCTGATCATGAGTGTGGAATTCGCCCTGATCGCGCCGCTGTTCGGCCTGCTCGTCAATTTCTTCTCCCGGCGGGCGGAATACCGGGCGGACGCCCAGGCGGTCCGGGAGGGATACGGAGACGCCCTGATCAGCGCCCTGAAGAAGCTGGCGCGGCAGAACTATTCGGAGCTGGCGCCCTCTCCGCTGCTGGTAAAGCTGGAGTATTCGCATCCGACGCTGAGCCGGCGGATTGACGCGATTGAGAAAGCGGCACGGTGAACGCAAAAGGCCAGGGGATCTCACCCCTGGCTTTTTGCTGCTTTTCTGCCTTTCCGGACCATGAAGGCCCGGGCGATATTAAGGCCTGCCTTCCAGGGCAGGGGACGCAGCGCCCTGTCCGCCTCCTTCAGCTTCTCCCGGATCGGGATCCCCTGCGGGCAGTGGCTTTCACACTTTCCGCATCCGACACACCGGGTGGCGAAGGCCGGCTCCCGGGTCATGCCCACGGTCTGGGCAAACTGGTAACGGCCGTCGGATTTTCCCTCCGTATACATGGCGTTGTAGCACCGGAAGATTCCGGGAATGTCCACGCCTTTGGGGCAGGGCATACAGTACCGGCAGCCGGTGCAGCCCACCTTTTCCCCGGCGCGGATCAGCGCCTTGACCTTGTCCAGCAGCGCGAAATCCTGCTCCGTGAATGCTCCCGGGAGAGCATCGTTCGCGGTGGCGACGTTTTCCGCCACCATCTCCAGGGAATTCATGCCGGAGAGTACCACCGTCACCTCCGGCTGGTTGTACAGCCACCGGAGGCCCCAGGCCGCCGGGGTCCAGCCCCGCCCGTTCTCGGCCATGGCTTTCCGGGCTTCCGCCGGCAGTCCGTTCACCAGCTTTCCGCCCCGGAGCGGCTCCATGATGATCACCGGGATTCCTTTGGCGGCGGCCGCTTTCAGGCCTTTGACCCCGGCCTGGGAGACGTCGTCCAGATAATTGTACTGAATCTGGCAGAAATCCCAGGGGTAGCTGTCCAGAATCTTCAGGAAATTCTCTGTGTTGCCGTGATAGGAGAACCCGATGTTCCGGATGGATCCGGAGGCTTTCTTTTCCGCGATCCATCCCGGGATGCCCATGTTCTTCAGCCGTTCCCACTGGGCGGCGTCCGTCATCATATGCATCAGGTAATAATCGACATAATCCGTCCGCAGGCGTTCGAGCTCCTCCCGGAAGGTTTTCTCCGCGCCGGCCAGGCTGCCGACCATATACTGGGGAAGCTTGGTGGCGACGTTCACCTTCTCCCGGATGCCGTTCCGCTGCAGGACGGTGCCCAGCAGCACTTCGCTGCCCGGATAGATATAGGCGGTATCGTAGTAGTTGACTCCGGCCCGGTAGGCGGCCATGATCTCCCGCTCCGCCTTTTCCAGGTCGATCGTGTTTCCTTTTCTGGTAAAGCGCATGCAGCCGAAGCCCAGGACGGACAGCTCCCGGCCGCTCTGATCCCTGCGATACTGCATCGTTTGTCCCTCCCCGTGTTTTGCGCATATTATAGCTGTTTTCCCCGATCCGTTCAAGAAAAAAGCGGACGAAAAACAAGCCGGGGACAAGGCGGACAGGGAACAACCCGGGGAAAAAGAAGAAAAAAAGGAAAAACCGGACTTTCAGAGGAGCGGGAAAGCTTGACAAACCATGAAATCCGGGTGTACAGTAACGACAGAAAAGGGGGTACCGATATATGAAACTGAAAACGAAAATTGTTTGCATACTCATGGCGGCGGTCATGCTGCTGACCCTGGCGCCTGTGGGTCCGGCGGCGGTTGAGGCGAAGGCCGCGTCCAGGTCCACCACGGCGGAAAGCGGGCCGATCGACGAGCGCTCACCCGCCACATATACCTGGGATCTGAACGAGGATTACCAGCTTCCCGCCGGATATTACGCCAATTATCTGCAGACTCTGGGAATCCTTTTCCCGGGGGACAAGGTGCTGATCACGCCGCAGGTGGATCAGGATCCGAACGCGGAAGGCTATCAGGGCACCATGGGTATCGCGCTGGCTCTTCCGGAAGGAACGATGGCGCAGGTCGGCACCCGGTTCGGGCCGCTGGAGATTATTTCGGTTGAAACCCGTGTGGGGTACCATTTCATTACGGGGCTCCGTGTGCTGGACGCGCCGGTCATGCTGCAGGAATCCGGCGGCGGGGACGCGGCAAGTGACGGGGACAACAAGTACACCGTCATTACGGTGAGTTATGTCGAGCTTCCAAAGTATACAAAGGTGGAATACGCGTACGATCTTCCCGGGATCGGGCGGGTAACGGATCAGAAGGGGGAATATTACGGCCACGAGGCGGATAATCCTCAGGTCATCTGGGCGGAGGACCTGTCCCTGAACTGGAACCGCCAGACCCGGCAGTATGAGGATGTCGGCACGGTTTTCGATATCTACCGTCCTTTTGTCGAGGGATACTCCTTCTGCGGCTGGGACTGGATATTGCCGAGCGGCACAACTTTCAGCGTTAACCTGCCTCCTGACAGCGATACGTTCAAGCAGGGACAGTGGGTTGCCACCGCCTTCCGCTTTATGAACTGGCAGTGCGCCTTCAATACGAAGTTTGAAAACAAAAAAGTCGGAGACGAAAATACACCTATCCAGATTGTTTTCCGGTATTCACAGCGGTATAGCCATCCCGAAACCATGACCCTGGACGCGAACGGCGGGCTCATCGGCAGTTATCCCAGCAGGATTGTCGACCTGGAGGACAACAATTACTTCCGGGGGGAAGACGCGTTTCCGGCAGCCTTTATTCCGAAACGGGAAGACTATATCTTCACCGGCTGGTACGCGGACAAGAACGGAGAAGAGCTTGTAGCCTCCGCGGATCTGTCCCGTGAGGAAATGCAGGAAGCCCTGAACAGTTATTATTACACGCGGAAATCTCCGGAGGAAGATCCTGAGAACGGATCCTGGAATTACACCCTGTACGCAGGATGGCGGTACAAGTATGGCGGAAGCATCGAGGGGGCCAAGGTAACCCTCTCCAAGGCCTCCTTTACCTACAACGGCAAGGTCCAGAAGCCGAAGATCAAGAAGATCGGCGGAAAGGCCCTCACGGAGGGAACGGATTATACAGTCGAATGGTCTGACGCTTCCTCCAAAAAAGCCGGAACGTATACCCTGACCATCACCGGCGCCGGCCACTGGACCGGCACAACCACCGCCACCTATAAGATCGCCAAGGCTGCCAATCCGGTCAAGGTGACGGCGAAGACTGCCACGGTCAAATACAGCGCCCTGAAGAAGAAGGCGCAGACCCTCAAGGCAGCCAAGATCATGACGATCAAGAAGGCCGAGGGCGCCGTCACGTATAAAAAGGTCAGCGGCAACAAGAGCATCACCATCGACAAAAAGACCGGCAAGGTAACCATCAAGAAGGGCCTTAAGAAAGGCACATACAGTGTGAAAATCAAGGTTACCGCGGCCGGAAACGCCAACTACAAATCCGCCACCAAGACCATCACCATCAAGATCAAGGTGAAGTAACACCGGATTCGCAAAGGATATACAAACAAAAAAGCGGCTCTTCATTCGGAGAGCCGCTTTTCCTCGGAGAGAACACGTTCTGCAGCGGTTGAACAGTTGTGACACAGTGAAAGGAGTATCATGGAAGCATATACACTGCCGGATCACCCGGCCTCCCGGGAGGAGGCGCTCCGCCTGCACCAGACCTGTGACACGATCGACCGGGAAATCGCGGAAGTGGAAGCGCTCACCGGGGCGAAAGCCGGGGTCGCCATGGACGTACAGATGAAGGAGGATCCGGATCAGCAGGAGGAAGTAACCCTCCAGCTGTTCAAGGCCCAGCTGGACCGGCTGCGGCAGCTGACCATGGCTGCCGGCCAGGCATACTTCGCCCGCCTGGACTTTATCCCTGCCGGAAGGCCTCCGGAAACCTGGTATCTGGGACGCTGGGGCGTTCTGGATCCCGTGACGCTGGACCCGGTGGTGGTGGACTGGCGGTCTCCGGTCGCCAACCTGTACTATTCCGGGCAGCTCGGGCCGATGGACTATGAGGCTCCGGACGGCCGCGTGGCGGGAGAACTGACGCTGAAACGGATGCTGACCGTGCGGCAGCGGCAGCTGATCAGCCTGTTCGACAGCGGTATCGTATCGCAGGAGGCTTACCTGCAGGAAGTGCTGGGCAGCATTTCCTCCGACCGGCTGCGGGAGATTGTCACGACGATTCAGGCGGAGCAGAACATCGTGATCCGCCATCCACTGAAGGCCCATCTGCTGGTGCAGGGCGCGGCAGGCAGCGGGAAAACCACCATCGCGCTGCACCGGATCGCGTATCTTCTGTACACCTTCCGGAAAACGCTGAAACCGGAAAACATGATGATCCTGGCGCCTAACCCGCTGTTTCTCTCCTATATTTCCCAGGTGCTTCCCGATCTGGGCGTGGAGAGGGTCGTTCAGACCACGTTTGAGGGCTGGTGCCGGGAAGGAATGGGCCGGCACATGCCGAAGATCCTGCGGGAGAGCAGGCTGGAAAAGAACCTGCTCCTCTCGGCGGAGGAACGGCGGGAAGCCGGAGAGCTGGTCCGGATGAAAGGCTCCCTGGCCATGATGAAGAAGCTGGAAAGCTATCTGGATCACCTGCAGGAAACGGTTCTGCCGGAAAACGGGTTTAAGATGGCCGGAGTCGCTCTGATGGACCGTCCGGAGCTGGAAAAGGTTTTCCTGCGGGATCTCCGCTATTTTCCCCTGGAGCAGCGCATTACTGAGCTGAAAAAGATCATCCGGAAAAGGGTTCAGTCCGCGGCCGGCCTTCTGAAAAGCAAATACGCCGAAAACGCGGATCAGATGGCAAACCGGATCCGGTCCTCCATGCCCGAAGGCGAACAGCGGCAGCGGAAGATCCGGGATTTGTACGCGCTCCGGGACCAGCGCTGCCGGGAAGTCGACGCGAGGGCGGAAGAGTATCTTGCCCGATTCCGGGAAAAGTTTACGCTTCCGGATCTGGCCGGGCTGTACCGGGCTTTCCTGCGGGAATGCGTTCCGGATGCGGATCTCCTGGATGGGGAAGAAAGCCTGCGGCAGGAGGATCTGCCCATGCTGGTGATGATCTGTAAGGCGCTCCACGGGCTGAAGACAAAGCCGATGAAGCATATCGTCATCGACGAATGCCAGGATTTTTCACCTTTCCAGATCGAGCTGCTGAAGCGGACGAATCCCGCGGCCACCTTTACCCTGGTGGGGGACCTGTATCAGGGAATCCGGGCGGACGAGGGAATCCGCAGCTGGGAAGAATGGAGGGGGCCGGTTTTTGACAATCAGGCGGATCTGAAGCAGCTGACTGTCAGCTACCGGAACACGGTCGAGATCATGGACATGGCGCAGACTGTTGCCGGCCGGTATCCCATCGCAGGCATCCGCGAAACGAAACCGGTGCTGCGCCACGGGGAGAAACCGGGGATCCGCCGGGCTGAGAATGAGAAACAGCGCCTCGCTCTGATCCGGGAGCAGGTGAGAATCTGGCGGGATGAAGGATATTACAGCATCGCCCTGATCGAGAAAACAGCGGAACAGGCGCGGAAGCTGTTCCGGCAGATCGGCGCGGAGCTGGAGGCCCATCTGCTTTCGGAGACGGATTCCGAATACCGGGGCGGCGTGATGATCCTGCCGGCCAGTATCGCCAAGGGAATGGAATTCGACTGCGTCGGAATCTGCGACGCTTCCGCGGAAAACTTCCCGGAGGACGAATTCCTTTGCCGGATCCTGTATGTCATGATGACCCGGCCGCTGCACCGGCTGTGCATCTGGTATAAAGAAACGCCTTCGCCGATGCTGGCGAAAGCGTAAAAATGGAGGGCTTTATTTTTCCAGCTCTTCCCTGCATTTTTCCAGCAGGCTGATAATCGGCAGATGCTGGGGGCAGGCGGATTCGCACTGGCCGCACTGAATACACTGGCTGGCGCGGCCTTTCCCGGTCGTCACGATCGTGTACTCCCGCAGGGTCCGGAACTCCGGACTGCCCTTGCGGCGATTTACCACGGTGAAGATTTCCGGGATCGGGATGCCCATCGGGCAGCCTTCCGTGCAGTAATGGCAGGCGGTGCAGGGAATGGACACGTCCTCGCTCAGCGCCTTCTGCGCGGCTCGGATCACTTGCTGCTCCTCTTCGCTGAGCGGCTGGAAATTCCGCATATAGCTGAGGTTGTCGTCCATCTGGGCCAGATTGCTCATTCCGCTGAGAACGGTGACGATGTTGTCCAGGCTCGCGGCGAAACGGATGGCCCAACCGGGGCAGGAAAGGTTCGGATTCGCGGCGTGCAGGATTTCTTTGACCGCCGGAATGGGGTCCGCCAGTACGCCGCCCTTGACGGGCTCCATCACCGTGACAGGCTTGCCGTGCGCCTTGCAGATTTCCCAGCAGCGCCGGGAATTGACCCCGGGGTTGTCCCAGTCCGCATAATTAAGCTGCAGCTGAACGAATTCGACTTCCGGATGGGCGTTCAGCAGATCCTCCAGCAGATCCGGATCCGAATGGAAGGAAAAGCCCCAGTGACGGATCAGGCCTTTCGCCTTCTGTTCCGCGACGAAGTCCCAGATATGGTAGTCGTCGTACTTGCTGACATTGATTCTCTGGAGGGCATGCAGCAGATAATAGTCAAAATATCCGACACCGGTCCGCTCCAGGCTGGTGAAAAACTGCTGCTTCGCGCTGGCTTCGTCATGGCACTGCATCCACGCGTTCAGCTTGGTGCAGAGGGTGTAGGCGTTCCGGGGATACCTTTCGGCCACGGCGGCGCGGAAAGCTTCCTCGCTGCGGCCGTTGTCATAGACATAAGCGGTGTCGAAATATGTTCCTCCGGCGGCGATGAAATGATCCGCCATTTCACTGACCTGAGGGATATCGATGGTTCCGTCCGGGTTCTTGGGCAGGCGCATCAGGCCGAAACCCAGTTTGAAAGGGTTCTGTTCCAAAATCTCAGACATCTTTTCTTCCTCCTTTTTCATCGGCGCTCAGTATATCTGCAGAGCAGGACATTTTTACCAGACCTGAATATTATAAGGGGCAGGACGGAATGAATCAAAGGGAAATAATATCAACAATCTCTTTATTTCTGGACGACTGTAAAGCACTGCTTCTGCGACCCCAGGGAAACGGTATCGCCGGCGGAGAGGGAAACCGGATGATTCGGCTTCAGCCTGTTCTTACCGTTGATAAAGGTGCCGTAGGAGGAACCGAGATCGGTCACGACCACTGAGGATCCGTTTGCCCTGAACTGGCAATGGCGGTGGCTGACGCCGTGGGTGTCTTCCGGATAGGAAATCGCGCAGCCGGGATCACGGCCTGCGACCATGGTTCCGCGGACCGGGAATTTACGGCCGAGATGATAGCCGGCCATTCCTTCCAGAACCAGGGAGGAATGTTCATGAGCCCTGGCCGGAGAATCGTAGGAACCGGTGGATTCTGTATAGGAGCTGACAGGCATTGTACGGGACCGGTGCCCATCGTTGCTGTAAGCTGCAGGATGATTGTATCCGCCGCCGGCGGCATAATGCGCTCCCGAGCTTTTCGGGTTCGGCCCATACCGGTTCGACCCGGGATCGCTGTCCTGCAGGAACCAGATCAGCAGGAAAATGTATCCGACCACGGGGATGAAGGCAAAAAGGAGGTAGCTCCCGGGACGGCCGATATCATGGAGCCGCCGGCAGCCGACTGCCAGGCCGGGAACGATGATGGCCAGGGAATAAACCGAATACAGCGCGGTCATAAACCAAATCATCCTGAATGACAGGAGAAACAGGGAAGAGAACGCCATATAAATCAGAACATTAAAGAGGCAGAAATACCAGTATTCGCTCCGCCTGGCTCTGCCGGAAAAGTCAGCGTATTTGGAAAAAACAGAGGATACTGCTTCCATCAGTCCCATTGAACGATACCTCCCGGATCCGCGCTGTCGGCGCAATTTGATTGTCTGCTCAGGAAACGGGTTCATTGTAACACAGAGAACCGAAAGACGCAAGTTACTGTTCACGGGGTAGGCGAACCATAAACAGATAAATATCCATTGGAACAG
>CAMKJS010000064.1 GCA_946413245.1 uncultured Clostridia bacterium | reverse complement strand
GGAGAGTGGAGAGTTAAGAGTGGAGAGTGGAGAGCTAAGAGTGGAGAGTGGAGAGCTAAGAGTGGAGAGTTAAGAGTGAAAAAGAATCGGGATCCGCGGAATTGCGGATCCCGATTCTTTTTTGCGGAGCTCAGGGAAGCGGAGTCTCTTCCGGCCCTTCGGCGGCTTCTTCCTGCCAGGCGCTGGCGAAGTAAATCACGTCGCCCACCTGTTTTTTCCCCTGAGAGGGGCCTTTGCCGAAGGTGTTGATCTTTTCCTCCCGGAAAACCACCCAGGCGGCGGTGCCGCCGTCCAGGTTGTAAACCACCACTGGGTCGTCCTCCTGCAGAATGATCTGCACGAACTGCTCGCCGGTGACGCCGGCGCAGTTGGGGTTGTCCGGGCCGCCGGTGACGACGATCATGTACTCCAGCGGTCCGAGCTGGCAGATACAGAGGCGCTGGGCCGGCTTATTCCAGCCCACTCCGTTGGCCCAGATGCCCTCCGGAAAGGGCTGCAGCTCGCCGTCAATCACCAGGGCCGGACCGAAGCAGAAGGAATTGACGATGGCGTGGGATTCGACGAACGCGTCCACTTCCTCCTTGGTGGGGCGTTTCAGGATCTGAAAATCGCCCTGATCGTCGATCATCAGGATATCAAAATAGCACTCTCCGCGCCATTTTTCCACCATGACGGGCTTGCCCTGCCGGATCACGTATTTCCGGGTGGAATCCCTCTTGTTAACCCGGAAATCGTCCCCGGTGATGGTGAGTACGGAGTGAATGGCTTTCGCCATCCGGTCCGCGTAGGTGCCGTCCGACGAGCGGTCCACATAGGAGCGGAGCTGGGAGGCGTTGGCGATTTTCACCCGCACGGTCAGATAATCCGTGTCGAAGGCGCGGCCTTCCTTGATTTCCACGCGGATGGAGGGATCCTCGTACAGGGTGTCCGAGAGGTAGTACGCCGGGTTCAGCTCGGGCATCAGCGCGAGATCCAGGGGGATTTCAATGATTTCCGCCCGGGCGGAGGAGCATCCTGCCAGAAGGGCCAGCAGCAGAAGAAGGGAAGCCAGGCGGTTCAGAGCAGTTTTCAATGATATTTTCCTCCTTCAGATGAAATGATAAGGTCCTCAGGGGAACACCCGGCCAATCTGCCGGGAAGTAACCTGAGAGTATTCATCGTTATTCATGTTCACCAGCCGCTCTCCTGTGCGTAGTCGCCAATCCATTCCGGCGTGGGAACGGGGGTGGCGGCTTCCGGGGCGGGGGTGGGGTCGGACTTTTTGCGGTTCTTGCCGGAGCGGGGCTTCGGCGTGGTGGGAACAGGGGTAGAGCGCTCGTCATGAATGGGCGGGGTGGCCACAGCTCCGTCCGAGACCAGCGCCAGGCGGCAGGGATCCCAGATGGTGCCGGAGCCGGAAACCACCTGGATTTGGCTGACGTCCAGCCGCAGGGCGACCCGGAGGCCGACGGTGGTGCGGACCAGGGTCCCGTAGCTCAGGTGCCCGTCCAGGCCGCAGATCTGCATGAATTCGCCGCCGGCGTACTTGAGGGCCGCGGCCCAGTAGGAAGAGGTGCCGGTGTCAGGATCCTTATAGACCTTGCTGCCGTATTTGGGATGGAGCTTGATGCTCAGGGTGTAGGGGGTGGCGAAGGCTACTTTCTCCGGGTGCGCCCAGTACCGGACGTTCGGGAAGCCGTATTTCTCCGTCATCAGTTCCTCGTCTGTGAGCGGGTAGAGGCGGCCGTATTTCTCCTCCGTGACAGCGGCGATTACCGGCTCTCCCTCCAGCAGGCGGGGGAACAGGGTTTCATTGAGCCACACGTTCATGTCGCTTTCGCCGTAATCGTCGATCCGGCGGTATTTCTTGGAATTGGCTACGGCAGGATCGTCACAGTAAACAGGCTGGCATACGTCCACCAGATAGGTGGTCAGCAGCAGCGCCTTGCCCGAATCCGCGTCCACGTCCAGCACCTGCCAGAGGACAGGCGCTTCGGTGCCGTCCGCCTCATAGGGATAATAACCCATGATCACATACTGATAGCCTGCGGATTCATGCCATCCCCGCAGGCCGCAGGCGCTTACCGACGGCGCGGGCAGGGATTCCTCCTCCGCCTGCACCCAGGGGCCGCCCAGCAGCAGCACCAGCGCCAGCAAAAACGCCGTCCATCTCTGCAGTTTCAACGCTGTTCACACTCCTCCTGCTCCGGAGCTTTGCCGGAGACCGGATCTATTATACATGGAAGAAGAAGGGAAAATCAAGACAGCGGTTCCCCGCGAAAGCGCTGAAAACTTGACAACACATGGAGATACTGATAATATGATAAGGTATATTTTGGTCGGGAAACAGCAGCGGATTACAGGGAGAGGATGCCGGATGCGGAAGAATCGCGTGACGGAGGACAGGGGCGGAACGCCTGTGTTCCGGAGATTTCTCTGCGCCGCATGCCTGATTCTCGCGCTGGCCGGGACGGCTGTTTTCCCTGCCGCGGCGGAGGAAGCCGGAACCCTGCGGGGGTACGATAAGGACAGCAAAACCTACACGTATGTCCTGTTTGGGCAGTATCCGCAGGAGATCGACGGCGGGAACCCGGACGATGGAACCCAGACCTGGCAGTGGCGGGCGGAGCATCAGAAAAAGGAAACGATTGACGAAAGCCGGATCCGGACGACGCCGATTCTCTGGCGCGTGCTGGCGGCGGACGAAGAAAAGGTGTTCCTGTGCAGCGAATACGTTCTGTTCGCCTCCCCGATGCATTCCGATTATCCGGAATACGTGAAGGAGAAAGGCCGCTTTGAGAAGACGGAGCTGTACGCGAAGCTGAACGGTCCCTTCGCGGATATCGCCTTTACCGAAGAGGAAAAAGGCATGCTGGTGCAGGACGCGGAAGGCGGGACGGTGTCCCTGCTGACCGCGGCCAACCTGAACGACAAAAGCCTCGGTTTCGGGACCAACAAGGCCCGGAAGGCCCGGGCGACGGAATACGCCATCCGGGTAACCGGCGCGTTCGTATACCGGATTCAGATGGGGAACCATTCTCCCTACTGGGTGCAGGACCAGTCCAGCAGCGACCCGCGCCATGCCCGGTGTACCAAACAGGAGGGGACGATCGGGCGGATCAACGTGATTACCGAAGACGAGGGGGCCCGGCCTGTAATCTGGCTGCGTTCCGGATCCTATACGCTGGAATCCGGCTCCGGCACCCGGGAGGATCCCTACGTAGTGGTTCCGCGCTGACGCGGAGGGAGAGGCGGATAAACGCGATTACAGAGGACGCGGAGCCCGGTCTATACTGTAGATGCGTTCAGGATCCGGGAGGCCGGCCTCCGGTTCCGGAACAAAAGAAGATTCTCCGCGCGGCGGTTGGTGCTTTTCCGAATGGATGTCAACGGGGGGAATCCCCCTGGCATAAATACATGTGAGGAGGTTTATCAGAATGAAAAGACTGCTGAGCATTCTTGTGCTGATTACGATTCTGGCGGGATGCCTGAGCGTATCCCTGGCGGAAGGAACCACCATCAAGGTGGATACGAAGATGAAGGTATCCAAACCCAAGAACACCGCGAACAACCCGGTGATCGAGGGTGAAAGCCCGCTGACCGGCCTGCCGGCGAGCGGCGAGGCCTATACCCCCATCCTGCTTGTGCTGGATAACGCGGAAGGCGCCTATCCCCACTGGGGCGTGGGATCCGCCGATATCATGTTCCAGGTGCCGAACCAGGGCAGCGGCAATACCAAGATCATGGCCCTGTTCGCCAACGAGTATCCGGAAATGGCGGGCGGCGCCCGTTCCGCCCGGATGACCATGCTGCCCATGGCGAACGTGTTCGACGCGGCTTTCGCCTCCGGCGGCTATGCTCCGATCGGCACCCCTGCGGTGTGCGTGGATGACTGGCTGGGCACCTGGGGATACAAGAAAAACGGCAAGTTCTACAACCTGCTGGGGAACAGCTTCAAAACCCGGACCAACGAGGCGGTGGAGCCCCACAACCTGCTGGGCCACATCCGTGAGATTCATGAGGACCTGGTTGCGAAGAACGTGGCGTTCGACGTGCGCCCGTTCCTGTTCACGGACGAACCCCTGAAGAAGGGCAAAGAGGCGACGGTGGTCGACGCCAAGTTCTATCCGAACAAAAAGATGGAAAAATCCAACGTCGCCAGCAACTGCGTCTTCCAGTATGAGGAAGGCAAAGGCTACAACCGGACTTCCGCCACGGGCCTGAATATCGACCGCGCCACCGGAGAGGCCCTGTATTTCGCGAACCTGATTTTCATCCGGGCCAAGACCAACGCGGTGGACGGATATACCTACCTGACGAAGAACTTCGTGGGCGGCGGCCAGGCGGACATTTTCCAGAACGGCCGTTACATCAAGGGCAGCTGGTACCGCGAGAACGAGTACAGCCGGATCATCTTCCGGGACGACAAGGGCAAGGAACTGAAATTCCAGCGCGGCAAGAGCTTCTTCGTGCTGACGACGGCCTTCTGCGCCGTGACCTATCAGTAATCCGTCCGCGACAAAGTAAACGACAGAACGGAAACATATGAAAAGAATTTGGGCATGGATCCTCTCCCTGCTGCTGCTTCTTCCGCCCGGCTTGGTCCGGGCGGAGAAGACGGTGCTGCTGACCTTCACCGGGGACTGTACGCTGGGAAGCACGGAAAGCACCCGCGGCAGGGAGGATTCCTTTGACTCCCTGATTGACCTGAACGGAATGGATTATCCGTTCAGGCATTTTAAGGAGCTTTTTTCCCGGGACGACTGCACGGTTATCAATCTGGAGGGCGTGCTGTCCGACGTTCCGGCGCAGGAAAACAGAACCAAGGTATACCGCTTCCGGGGGCCGACGGCTTTCGTGGACATGCTGCCGATGAACTCCATCGAAGGGGCATGCCTGGCAAATAACCATACGAGCGATTACGGCGCCGCGGGGCTGAAGAGGACCATCGAAGCCCTGGAAGCCCGGAACATTTTCTGGTTCCGGATCCGTGATACGTATATCTATGAGAAGGACGGCATCCGGATCGCCTTTTTCTCGGTGGACTCCGCCAATATCTACAACAATATCGAAGCGATGCGCCGGGAGATGCGCCGTATGAAGAGCGAGAAGCTGGCGGACGCCATCGTGGTGCTGGTGCACACGGGCACGGAATATGACGCGAAGCGGAACGAGGGACAGGAACGGACCAGCGCATCCTTCATCAAAAACGGCGCGGATCTGGTAATCATGCATCATCCGCACGTGGTGCAGGGAATCGATATCGTGTCCAACCGGACCGTGTGCTACTCCCTGGGCAATTTCGTGTTCGGCGGCAATTCCGAGGTCCGGACGGAACCTTACCGGACCCGGTTCGTGACGGCGCTGTATACGCTGGTGGTCCAGGCGGAGCTGCACTTTACGGACGACGGGGAATACGCCGGGCAGCAGCTGTACCTGTATCCGGGCTTTATCTCCGGCAGCGCGCCGAAGAACGATTACCAGCCCCGCCCGGTGGGCGGCGAGGACGCCGCGCTGGTGATGGAGGCGGTCCAGTACGACACGAACTTTGAACTGCCGGGCGTCACGCCGGACGCGGAATATCCCCGGGTAGTCATGCCGTATCTGCCGGCGGAACCGGAAAAAACAGAACCTTAATCAGACCTTTAAGGAGGCCAGAGGCGCGAATGTACAGAAAAGGAACGATCCGGATCATCTTGGTCTGCCTGCTGCTGACCGCGGCCCTGATTTTTCCCGCTTCCGCGGAAACCGCTGCGGAAGCGGTTTTTGAAGGGAAGGCGTACCCGAAGAACGCGGAATATATCGATCTGGGAGACACCGTGGTCCGGGATTTTGACGCGCTGGAGGCGTTCCTGGATCAGATGCCGGCCCTGAAGCAGGTGGATATGTGGGAAACACAGATCCAGGCGGAGGACTGCGACCGGCTGGCGGCCCGCTATCCCGATATGAAGTGGGGCTGGACCATGGTCCTGAAGGGAAAGGATCATACCCACCTGATCCGGACGGATTACACCTCCTGGTCCACGCTGCACAACAACACCAGCTCCCACCACGGCAGCGGGGATTTTTCCATCCTGAAATACTGCTGGAACCTGATGGCGCTGGATATCGGGCATAACAGTGTGACCGATCTGGATTTCCTGTACGATCTGCCGAATCTGCGGGTGCTGATCGTGGCTTGCAACGAGGTGACGGATATCACGCCTCTGAGCCGGCTGGAAAACCTGGAATACGCGGAGCTGTTCAAGAACAACATTACGGATCTGAGCCCGCTGGAGCATCTGGAGCATCTGCTGGATCTGAACATCTGCTTCAATCACGTGGAAAACTGGGACGCTCTGATGGGCCTGAAGAGCCTGAAACGGCTGTGGATCTATTCCAGCCAGGTATATAACCGGGAACCCCCGGAAACGGTGGTGGGGCAGCTGAAGGAAGCGCTGCCGGACACGCTGGTGGACGCGGTGCATTATTCCACCGCCGGAAAGTGGCGCTTCGTGGCGGAGAACGTGCGGCATCCCCACTACGAGGCCATCATTTCCATGTTCGGGAAGGATCACCTGCACCCCATGTACGAATACGTTCCCTTTGACGACGGCCTGCCCTATACCCCGGAAACCGGAAACGCCGCCGAAACAGGCGCAGTGCTGACGCCGGAACCGACGCCGGAACCGACGCCGACAGTCGACCCGGACGCGGTATTCCGGGCGCAGAGCTTTGACGACAAGGGGTATCTGCTGCCCCTGGATTTCTCGACGGGTTCCCTGCCGAAGGAGGCGCAGTTCACGGAAACGGCCTACTCGGATTCCACGATCAGCGTGACGGTCGAGGAAGGCGTCGCCGACAAATGCAAATACTGGGCGGCGGACGTCCGGATTCAGGATCCCTCCCAGCTGCGGACGATGGCGGCCAGCAAAAACGGCGCCTTTGACAGCACGGGATCGCTGACGGTGGGCACCCTGGCGAAGAGGCTTAACGCGGTGCTGGCGCTGAACGGCGATTATTACGGCAGCTCCGAGCGCCGGGGGAGGGGATTCATCCTGCGCCAGGGGACGCTGTACAGAAACAACCTGGATCTGCCCTGGGACGGAACCAGCAGCCTGATCGACATTCTGCTGGTGGACGAGGACGGGGATTTCCATGTGTGCCGCCGGGCGTCTGACGAGGCGATTCTGGAGGAGATGAACGGGAAGCGGATCCTGAACTCCTTCACCTTCGGTCCGGCGCTGGTGGTGAACGGCGAAGCCGTGAAGGATTTTGAGAACGCGGACCGCTGGATCGATATGGCGTCCAAAGAGCGGCGACAGAGAATGTGCCTGTGCCAGGTGGATACGCTGCACTACAAGGTGATCTGCTGCGCGGGTCCCTATCGGGGGAACACCGGGATGACGCTGGCGGAATTCGCGGAGCTGGCCGCGTCCCTGGGGGTGCGGACGGCGTACAACCTGGACGGCGGAGATTCCACCTGCATGCTCTTCCACGGGCAGAAAATGAACGAGTTCGGGAGTAATTCCCAGCGGAAACTGATGGACGTGATTTATTTCGCGTCCGCGGAGTAAATGAGGCGGTACGGATGGAACTGTCGGTTGGATTTCCTATCATGCTCGGAGCGGGGCTCCTGCTGTTTACGGGCCTGTTTGCCCTGCGGCTGAGGAGGGAGGCGCTGCCTCCCTCCCTGGCCGTTCGGGCCGCGGCTGCCGGAATTATTTTTGCCTTCCTCTGCGGGAAGGCTGTTTTCCTTCTTTTCAATACCCATCTGCTGAGCACGGACGGGCTGATCAGTCTGGTGCGCCTGAACCCGGAGGAGTTTTCCTTCACGGGATGCTGCTTCGGGTTCTGGCTCGGGGCGGTGTGCATCCGGCGATGGGGCTATCCCTCCCTGGGAGACAGCGGAAAGACGCTGGACTGCATGGCTGTTCCCTTCCTTCTGCTGATTGCCCTGGCCCGGGCCGCGGAGCTGTTCGCGGGAGAACTGGGGCTGGCGGAGTTTTCTGCCCTGGGGCTGGAGGAAATTGAGGACGGGAGCCTGCTGGCGCGTTTCCCCCTGGCTGTGCGGGACGATTTCGGCACCTGGTTCCTGGCGGTCTGCACGCTGGAGGCTGTGCTGATCCTGCTGATCGCGCTGTGCCTGCGGATCGCGGAAGGGCGGAACAGGAAAAAAGGCGAGGCGCGGCCTGGAAGCCTGTTTGAAACAGGCGTCTACTGCGTCTGCGGGATCCGGCTTTTTCTGGAGCTGGCCCGGATGGCGAGCCCGGTTTTCTATTTTGTTCATGTGGAGCAGGTGTTCTGCGCGATCGTGATGCTGGTGCTGCTGATCCGGCTGTACCGGTCCTCCGTGCAGGGGAAAAAGACCTATGGAATCCCGGTCGTACTGTTTTTTCTGTGTATCGCCGTGAACGGGCTGGCCCAGTACGTGATGGACAAGCCCTGGAAATTTGAGAGCATGCTGCCGGAGGAGACGTATCTGGCGCTGAACGAGAACCTGCAGGCCTTCGGACTGATCACGATGCTGGCGACCGTCGTTCTGCTCTTTGCGCTGTACTTCGCGGGGGTTGTCCGCCGGCGGAAAAACAGCGCGCAGAGGCAGCCGTGACCGGGATTTTCGGGCAGGTTTTCCCATACAAGTTTTTTCAGTGAGCGGATTGCATTTTTGCGGAAAGTACAGTAAAATAATCAGAAACCGGATATATTAAGGAAACCGTTTTTACGGGAAACGGCCGGAAAGAACATGATCATCCTGGACGGGGGGACGCGGCATGCCGGAGCCGAGGAAGTATTGTTTTTACTGCATGCACGAGCTTCCTGAAGCGGATGGAAAATGCACTGTGTGCGGATCGGACAACCGGGAAAGGCGAAACGGGGGCGGAGAGCTGCCGTTCTGCCGGCTGGCCGGGAAGTATCTCGTAGGGCATGCCATTGCCCGGGGCGGATTCGGAATTACCTATGTGGGCCTGGACGAGATGGAAAACCGCCGGGTGGCCATTAAGGAGTATTTTCCGTCCGGATACGCCGAGCGGCGGGAGGACGGAATTCACGTGCGCTCCGCCGGGCCGGACGCGGACGAGGCGTTCGAGACCGGAAAGCAGAAAGCCCTGCAGGAGGCGGGGATTATCGCCCGGGTACAGGATGTGCCGGGCGTGGTTCGGGTTTTTGACTGCTTCACCCGGAACAACACGGTGTACATCATCATGGAGTTCATCGACGGGAAAACCTATTCGGCGCTGACCGAGAAGAACGGGCCGGAGAAATGGCAGGAACTCTGGGCGCGGCTTCGCCCCATCGCGGAAGCGCTGGCGAGGATGCACCAGATCAACCTGATTCATCGGGATATCAGCCCGGACAATCTGATGGTCCGGGAGCAGGACGGGAGCTGCGTGCTGCTGGATTTCGGGGCAGCCAGCGGGAAAATCACGGCGAACCAGGAGCACTCCAAGGTGCTGAAGGATGGGTACGCGGCCCTCGAGCAGTATCAGGACCGGGGCGAAATCAACGGCCGGGCGGATGAGTACTCCTTCTGCGCGACCATGTATTACCTGCTGACCGGGGAGCGGCCGCCCACGCCGCAGCAGCGCCGGTATCAGGACGCGAAGCTGAAGCTGCCGATCCGGCTGAATAAGGAGATGCCGGACAAGGCGAGAGCCGCGCTGCTGAAGGGTATGTCCGTACGCCAGGAAGACCGGTTTCCGGACATGGAGGAACTGATTTTCAGCCTGGACGCCCGGAAGGAGCCCCTGGCTGTCTGGCGGATCGCGCTGGGCGCGCTGGCCGGGCTGAGCGGGGCCGTGATGGCCGCCGCGCTGGCGGCAGGCCTGCTTCTGTAATAAGCCGAAAGTAAGGAGAAACTGGAAATGCCGTCAATGCTGTACAGCATGTACGCCGCACAGAACATCGGAAAGCGGGCGGATCAGCAGGATTCCGTCAACGCTTCCCGTCCGGAGATACAGAAGGACGTGGGGGTTATCTGCGCGATCGCGGACGGAATGGGAGGGCTGAGCAACGGAAAGGAAGCCAGCCAGCTGACAGTGGACACCATGGTGAGCACGTTTCACCGTTCCGCGATCGTGGATACGCCCCAGCAGATTTTGCTGCGGGGCTGCGCCTTCGCCCAGGAGGCGGTACGCGGAATCCAGCAGGAATCCGGCATGACCGGGACTACCCTGGCGGCGGTGCTGATCCGGAACGACCGCTGCAGCTTTATCTCTGTGGGGGACAGCCGGATTTACCTGTACCGGGGCGGCGGGCTGATCCAGCTGAACCGGGAGCAGAACCGGGGCGCGCGGATCGACGCGCAGATCGGTCTGGGCCGCCTGCCGGAAGGCGCCCGGACGGACGGAAACCGCAGGGCGCTGACCGGGTATATCGGGATGGATGTTCTGGAGCATGCCGACCGAAGCTCCGGTTCCTTTGCCGTCGGGCCCGGGGACCGGCTGCTGCTGCTGACGGACGGGGTGTTCGGAACACTGAGCGACGATGAAATCGCTTCCGTCATGACGGAGCGGGACGACCTGATCTGTGACAGGATTATCGGACAGGTGCTGGCAAAGGATCTGCCGAACCAGGACAACTGTACGGCGGCGCTGATCGACTGCTCGTACGGAGAAGCGTGGTTTTAAATGGAAACGATGAATGAATGGCCTCCGGAGATGGGGTGCGCCCAGTGGATCGGAACCAGGGAATGCCAGAACGACGCGGTCTATATGAGTCCGGCGGATACCGGGCGGGGGCTGATGATCGCCCTGGCGGACGGAATCGGCCTGGACGCCGTGGCCGGAGACGCGGCCCGGGCGGCCGTGATCGCGATGCGGGACGAGTTTGAAATTTCAGATGACGGAGAACCGCTGGAGCAGATTATACTAAGGATGGTCGGAGGAGCCAACGCCCGGGTCCGGAAGATGAACGAGGAACTGGACGCGAAAGGCGAGCTGCGCACGGGGGCTACGGTGGCCTGCGTGGCGGTGCGGAACCGGCAGGCGTGCTTCGGCTCCGTCGGGAACGCCCGGGTCTTCCTGCTGCGAAGCGGGAGGCTGCTGCAGCTGAACCGGGACCATCTGCTGAGCCTGGAAGCGGAGGAACGGGACATTCTGGCGGGAAAGGCGCCGGACGTGAGTCCGGACTGGGCGCTGCGGGTAACCGCCTACGCGGGGATGGACGGGCTGAAGCAGCCGGACTGGCAGCAGACGCCCATCGCCCTGAAGGCGGACGATCAGCTGATCGTGATGAGTTCCGGCCTCTACGGCGTGCTGGAAGAGGAAGAGCTGTGCGACGTGCTGACCGGGATGCCGCCGCAGCAGGCGGCGGACGAGGTGATCCGCCGGGTGAAGGCAAAAAGCCAGGCAAGCCAGAGCAATATCAGCCTGGCGGTTCTGCGGATCGGCTCCAGGCGCCGCCGGGCGGCCCAGGAGAAGTGATCCGCGGGGCAATCCATCAGGAATTCTCTGCCCGGGCAGGGCAGGAAGATATTATAGGGAGGGACTACTTATGAGGAAAATTCTGGCACTCTTTCTGACGGTACTGCTGCTGACAGCCTGTGTCGTTTCCGCGCAGGCGGCGACGTACGACCTGAACACAGCGCAGGAGAGCGTTGTGCGCCTGGTCGTGGAATTCCAGGTGGTTGACCCTGATTTCCCGGGCATTAACGGCGCGTCCGGCGTTGCGACCGGCAGCGGCTTCTTTGTCGGCGACATCAACGACCCGAACGTGCAGTATATCGTAACCGCCGGCCATGTGGTAGGTCACGATATCAATTCCGGCGACGTGGATTCTGAGAGAATCGGAATCAGCACCAGCACCGGCACTGTGTATCCCCGGATCAGCGTGAAATCGATCATGGTGCTGTGGTCTGACGTCAACGACTCCTCTATCGCCAACCTGGAGAAGTATTCCGGAGAGGCTGACATCGCCGTTGTCAAGATCAACGCTCCCACGAAGATCCGCAAGTCCGCCGTGCTGCTGGACAAGAAGGATTTCAAGAGCACCGACACCCTGTATTCCATGGGCTTCCCGTCTGTGGCGGAAGCGAACCTGGACGCCAAGGTCAGCGATCAGCTGCTGTCTGACACCAAGAACGTCATCGTCAAGAGCGGTACGTTCAGCGCCTGGAATCCCAACGCCACCACCCACGCGGGCGACCAGATCAACACCAACGCCAATATGGACCACGGCGTTTCCGGCGGCCCGCTGGTAGACGAGAACGGCTATGTGGTCGGCGTCTGTGTGGCAGGCTCCACCGAATCCCAGAACTATGCGGTGGCGACGGACGAGCTGAAGAAGCTGCTGTCCGCCATCACCGAGCTGAAAGTGACCTACGGCCCCCTGAAGCAGGGCCTGTCCACCGCCATGATCATCATCATCGCGGTAGCGGTGGTGGCCATCGCGGTGCTGCTGGGCCTGATTCTGGCCGGCAACAGCAAGAAGAACGCCCGCTCTCTGGAGCTGAAGGGCTCCATGGGCGGCAAGGTCGTGCCGCTGAAGAAGGGAACGCCCGTCGTCGTCGGCCGTGACCCGAAACGGTGCCAGATCGTGTATCCCAAGGACGCCGCGGGCGTGAGCAGCGTACACTGCACCATCACCTATGACGGCAACCAGGTGACGGTGGCGGACAACGGTTCCAGCTACGGCACGTTTGTCGGCGGCCAGAAGGTGGAACCCGGCAAGCCCATGGTGATGCACCGTGGCCAGGAAGTGACGTTCGGTTCTGACAGCAACAGCGCGGCTCTGCACTGAGCCCGGACAAAATGAGGATAACGGAGGGATAAAACCATGGCTGAGTGGAAGAAATATGACGAAACTACCTTTACCGATTTCGGTTCCGTGGGCGAGACCATGCCCGCGGAGGGCGGAGAAGCCGGCGGCTTTGACTCCACCCTGCCCGCCGACGGCTCCGACCTGGGAATGGCCGGCGCCAGCCCCTTTGAGGAAACGATTGCGGAAGGCACCGAGAAGGGCGGCGACGCCTGGGGAAACAACGAGACCGTGTTCGACAATCTGGGCGTGATCAACAACGCCGGGAAGACCGTTCGTCCCGCCACCGGCTGGCTGGTGTGCATCGAAGGACAGACCAAGGGCACAGATTACCGCCTGTATGAAGGCTACAGCTACATCGGCCGCGATCCGGCCAAGAACCAGGTAGCCATCCCGGACGACCATATCTCCAGCGTACCTTCCGCCCGGATCCTGTACGATACCGGCAGCCGCAAGTTCTTCATCAACGAATGCAACGGCGCGCGCAATCCCGTGTATCTGAACGGCGATCTGTTTGACGGCCGTGTGGAGCTGAAGCCCTACGACATGATCAAGATGGGCAATACCCGGCTGCTGTTCGTGCCGCTGTGCACTGAGAAATTCGCCTGGGAGGAGTAAGGATAATCCATGGGCAAGATGTGTTATCGCTGCATGGCGCCGACCGTCGAGGGCGGAGTCTGCACCAGATGCGGCGAACCTGAACTGAAGGCGACCGGCAACGGCGATAACGCCCTGGCGCCCGGCACATCGCTGGGAAAAGGTCGGCTGACTGTGGGCAAGAAGCTGGGAAGCGGCGGCTTCGGGGTGACGTATATCGCCTTTGACAGCAAGCTGAACCGGCGGGTGGCCCTGAAAGAGTTTATGCCGAACTACCTGGCGGTGCGCCAGGGCGTCAGGATTGTTCCCAAACCTAACCAGGAAGCAGCGTACGAGAAGGCTATGAACAGCTTCCAGAAGGAAGCCAGAGCCATGTATGAGCTGCGCGCGCACCCGAACATCGTGCACGTCATCAGCACCTTCAAGGAAAACAATACGGCGTATTACACCATGGAGATGCTGGACGGCGAAAGCCTGCTGAGCTATCTGAAGAAAAAGAAGAAGATCAGCGCGGACCAGGCTTTCCGGCTGCTGCTGCCGATTATGGGCGCGCTGCAGTACGTGCACTCCAAGAAAATACTTCACCGGGATGTAAGCCCGGACAACGTCATGCTCTGCGAGGACAAGGCGCATCCCGGCAAGATTGTGCCCAAGCTGATCGACTTCGGCGCGGCCCACGTCGCCATTGAAGGCTTCTCCATGTCCTACCCAGGCGTGAAAAAGAACGGTTTCTCCCCGCTGGAACAGAACTGGGCCGGCAATTATCAGGGCCCCTGGACGGACGTGTACGCGCTTTGCGCCACGTTCTACAGCGCCATCATCGGAGCCGTGCCTATTTCCGCCGCGGAACGGGCGGAAGCGGACAGGGACCCCATGAAGCCGCCGGAAGCCATGGGGGCGAAAATTACCCCGGAGATGTCCGCGGTGCTGATGCACGGGCTGAAGCTGAAGTATCAGGAACGGATCCAGACGATGAACCAGCTGATCCGGGATATGACGGCTGCAGCCAACAAGAGCGGCGCGGGCGTCACCGTATCCGACCAGATTCCGGAGCAGGGCAGGGGGCCGAAGCGGCCTCTGATCCGCCGGATTCTGGCCTGGCTGCTGGAAAAAGGCCTGGCGGTCGGCGCCATGGCGGCGCTGACGCCGGAACTGTTCGACGCGGTTTCAGCGGGCAAATTCCAGGATCTGCTGGGCCTGATCAACACAAAGACCCTGATGATCCCCGCGGCGTTCTTCGTGCTGGATCTGCTGCTCCTGCTGACGGCCGGAAGCACCCTGGGCCAGCTCCTGTTTGGGCTGAGAACCCAGAAGGACGACGGCGCGGGCCGTCCCGGATTCTTCCAGGCGGCCGGCTATGCCCTGTGTTATAATTCCTTCGGCTGGCCCATTGCTCTGCTGTGCGGAATCATCTGGCTGCTTTCCGGCAAGGATATCGGACCGATGGAAGGCATGCTGAATCTGACGGTGACCGGCAGAGGCGGCCAGGATGCCGGCGGTATGAGCGGGGCAGCGGTGATTTCCCGCAGCGTGAATGCGGCCGCGCTGGTTTCCGGGCCGGCGCCGGAGGTGTTGCAGCAGCGGGCGCAGGCGCCGCGCAGCGGTGTAGCGGCGGCGCAGCCGGCATCCGGAGCGCCAAGACCCGCGTCCGGAGCGCCAAGGCCTGCATCCGCGGCGCCAAGACCCGCGTCCGGAGCGCCGAGACCTGCATCCGCAGCGCCGAGACCATCGTCCGGAGCACAGAAGCCTGCGTCCGGAGCGCCGGGACAGGCGAAGCCTTCTTCCGGCCCGTCCGCCATGCTGCTCTGCCGCGGCGCGGCGGAGACCGCCAAAGAGCTGAACGGCCGCGCGCTGACGATCCAGGCGGGCGATACGCTGGGCAAGAACACGCAGCGGGCGCGCATCGTGATTCCGGATCAGACGGTGAGCGGGCTGCACTGTTCCTTCGCTTTCCTTCCGCAGCGCGGCTGGGTCGTGAAGGATGAGAATTCCACAAACGGAACCTTTGTCAACGACATCAAACTGCCGGCAGGAGGGTCGGCTCCCCTGCGGGACGGCGCTATTCTGAAGGTGGGCAAGGAAAGCTTTGAATTCAAGGCTAAGCAATAACATTCACTCGGGAGGAACGGAAGAAATGAAAAAGATTCTCAGATGTCTGGCCCTGACGGTGATGCTGGTGTTCCTGTTCAGTTCCGCCGCCATGGCGGTGGACGCCCTGAACATCTTCTCCGTCGGCATGGATGACAAGGGCAATCTGGATATCTATGCGGGTACGGACTACACAGATACGAAGGACATGAACTTCTCCGCATCCACGGAGAACGGGCCGCTGAAGATCAGCGGATCCCTGGTTCTGAACAAGGAGGGCACCTCCTGGTTCATCGTGCTGGACTATCACCGGTCCATCCATTACAAGCAGATTCCGGAGATTCAGGACCGGGTGCTGGCGGACCTGGCCGGCATCATCCAGTCGAAGGACGAAGGCGCCCTGGTGCTGAGCAACTATGATCCCAGCATCCACGTGGAACAGTCTTCCACCCTGAAGGAAAACCTGGTAAAAACCCCGGGTTCCTCCGACAGTTCCGCCCTGGTCGTCACCATGGGAAAGGTGATGGACTACATCAGCAGCAACCGGCAGAACCTGATGCCGAACGTGGCTGTGGTGGTGATTACCTCCGCGCTGGAGGCGGTCGATCTGCAGGAAGCGGAGAGAATTCTGCAGAATCACCGTCTGATCACGACCCATATCATCTGCACGCTGCCCTCCGAGGCGACCGCCGGAGCGGCCCGCCGGGAAACCGGCTATCAGCTGCAGAACCTGGCCAAGCTGACCATCGGCGGAACCGGATACATCACCGAGAAGCTGAGCAAGGACGAGGCGGACAACGCGGTAACGCGCATTGCCAAAAATGAGCGCCGGAAGATCTTTATTGTGATTGATCCGGAGAAGGCCGGCAACGCAGGCAAAAAGCTGACGATCACCCAGACGACGGCGGGCGGCAAGGAACTGGCGGACACGGTCGATCTGTCGGACGACGATTACAAGCAGTGGACCGAGCTGATCGGAAAACGGGATCCTGATCCGGTACCTTCTGATACTCCGGATATCCCCTCCATCGTGACCAAGTCCAGCAGCAATTCCGCGGCGAGAGCCCGCTACTACGAATATGAAGCGCCCCAGGAGGAAAGCAAAGGCGGATTCTCCACGGAGCTGCTGATCGGTATCATCCTGGCGGCCGTCGTGATCGCCCTGGCTGTTGTGCTGATTCTCACCCGGAAAGGCAAGGGAAAGGGTAAAGGGAAGAAAGGCCAGGCTGTCAGCGCGTACGTGGATTCCGGCGCGTCGGCGAAGCCGGCTGCCGTGACCGTGACCCTGAGCGGCGATAACGGCGCGGTACTGAAGGGACAGATGAAGAACAACCGGCTGACCATCGGCCGTGACGCCAGCCGCGGCGCCATGATCGCGGTGCCAAACGACGGGAAGCTGTCCGGCCTGCACGCGACCCTGACCAAACAGGGCAACACCATGACGCTGACAGACAACGGATCCACCAACGGAACCAAGGTCAACGGCAGCAAGGTGACAGGCCCTGTGACGCTGAAGCAGAACGACACGATCACCATGGGCAGCGCCACCTATACCGTCACCTGGCGGTAAGAACCCGTCCATGCTGCCGGTTTGAACCATTGAATCCGAAAAGAAGAAATGTACAAATCGGGACGGCGAATGGGATTGTTCCCATTCGCCGTCCCGCCAAACAGGAGGTTTCACTGTGAGCGCACAAACCTGTCCTTCATGCCTGAGTCCCGCCTTTGAAGGGGGACGCTGCAGCCACTGCGGGTTTAACGGGGCGGAATACACCGCGCCGCGCACCGCACTGCCGCTGGGCGCCGTGGTCGGGAAATACCGGATCGGCGTAATGAAGACCAGCAGCCGTCAGAGCCAGATCTACACGGGTGTTCACACGGAAACCTCCGCGCCGGTGATTGTGGAGGAATTCTTTCCCAACCGCGCGGTAGGGCGGAATCCGGGGAAAGCGGAAGTGCTGCCGGCGACGGACGACGCGGACGCGCTGCAGCGCATCCAGCAGGCCTGTCTCCTGATCGAGGCTTCCGCCCAGAAGCGCCCGCTGGAGCGTGTGGAAACCCTGCGGGCCAACAACACGGTATACAGTATTTTCAAGCCGGCTTCCGGCGCGACGCTGTCGGTCCAGTGCGAGGCGCTGGCGGACAATCCGGTACTGTTCCGGGATTCCAACGGCATGCCGCAGATGACCATCAATACGCTGGAAATTCCGCCCATGCCGGAGGAGCGTCCTTATAATCCGGAGCAGGGCAGGAAAGTGGAGACAGCTTCTCCCGAAACTGTGGAGGCCGGCGGCTTTGATCAGACGCCGGTGTCTGAAATGGTGATGCGGGAGAATCGGAAGAAGCTGACCGGATGGATTATCGCCGCCGCGGCTGTGCTGGTGATCGGTCTCTGTACGGTGTTTCTGATCAGTGAACCGGGGCAGAATCTGTTGCGGAACCTGGGCATTGTGTCCACCCCGACGCCGGTGATGACCGAGGTGCCGACAGCAGAACCGACAGCGGAGCCGACAGTGGTACCCACGGCGGAACCGACTCCGGAACCCACGGAGCCTGCGGAAGACAGCTCCAGGATCTCGGCCGAGGAATTTATCAGCGGTATTCGGGCACGGCTTCTGGGGACAGAAGAAATACCCGTCAAAATGGTGAAACAGACGAAAGAATATTCGCCCGCGATGACGGACAGCAAAAACGTCGTTTCCGTGGAGCCGGGCAAGGATTACTCTGTTACCGGGCTGCCGCGCAGTGAAAGTGAATGGCTCGGGAAATACACCAATAAGGACAGAGATTTCCTCTGCACCGTAATCAATTGCAACGGCAAGTCCTATCTGGCCCATCTGGGAGACAAGGCGAAAAATGACGCGGCTTACACAGCGAGCGACTTTATACTGCTTTTCAAGTACTGGGATCGGGGCGAACTGCTGGAAAAATATCAGTCGCTGACACTGAGCATGGAAGACTGGGTGGAATTGTTCAGCAAGCTGAAGAAATATCCGGAAGCCGAACTGATACTGAAAGTCGAAGGAGAAGCAATCTGGCTGTCTGTAATGCTTTCGGATACCGAAGGGGGAGGAAGCGAAACACAGTCTTCGTATGAAGTACAACGGCTGGAGGAATCTGGCACATCGGAAGACGAAGGAAGCCATAACATGATCTGGATGCCGGAAATGGATACGCTTCCGCCGGAAGAGGAGGAAGTGCCGACACCTACGCCTAAGCGGACATATCGGCCGATTATTACGCCGACGCCGACGCCGAAGCCGAAGGATACGCCAACGCCGAAGCCGAGGGAGACGCCAACGCCGAAGCCGAAGAATACGCCGACGCCGAAACCGAAGGATACGCCGACGCCGAAGCCGAAGGATACGCCGACGCCGAAGCCGAAGG
>CAMKJS010000063.1 GCA_946413245.1 uncultured Clostridia bacterium | reverse complement strand
AACCAGGGACGGGTAAAGGTATTCGGGTCATCCTTGTGGACCCCCTCATGCATGAGCAGGGTGCCGGCGTCCATGTTTTCCAGCATGCGGGCAATCCCGCGGATTTCTTCCGCGTCCACCGCCGTCAGCCCCTGAATACACAGGGAAATGGGCCAGATGTAGTCCGGCGGCGTGTGCGGACTGCCGATGCCTTTCGCGCAGGCGCCGGCGTAATAATACGGGTTCGCGGCGCTGAGAAGCATGCGGCGGGTGTTCCGGTACACCGGATCGTCCGCGGAAACGCAGCCCAGGTAGGGCAGGCTCAGCAGACTGGGCACGTTGGCGTCGTCCATCCAATGGAAATGCCCCAGGCCGTCCGTCTCGTAAGCGTATACCGGGCCGAATTCCGGATGCTCCGTGACAGCGAACTTCCGCAGGCCATCCTGAATCTGCCCCCGGAGGGTGCGGATCCGCCCGGTCAGGTTTTCTTCCGGCAGCAGCGCGCCGACGATTTCCTCCAGCTGCTCCAGCGATTTCACCGCAAAGAAATTGGAGGGGATCAGATAACCGTACATGCAGGCGTCGTCGCTGGGGCGGAAGCCGCTCCAGGTCATGCCGGTATACCCCACCGGGGCGCCCTTTCCGCCGTTCGGAAGCGTGTCCGACGGGCGGCAGCGGGTGCGGTTAAAATAATACGGGGACTGTTCGCCGTGCCTCTGCTCGGTTTCCCATACGGTCAGGATCTGCCTGGCTGCCTGCAGGAACGATTCACTGCACCAGGCGTTATTGCCTGTCGTTTTCCAGAAATGGTAAACAAGGCGGATGGGATAACACAGGGAATCCACCTCATACTTGCGTTCCCAGATCCAGGGGAGCGTTTCCGCCGTCCAGGAGGTATCGTCCAGCCGATACCGGCGGCCGCTGGCTTCCCGGTTAAAGGCATTGGCATAGGGATCCAGGGCGATATACCGGAACTGCCTTTCCAGAAGGCCTCTGACCGCCTCCAGCACTTCCGGGTACTTCCCGGCGTGGGGCACGTAATGGTACACCTGGGCCGATGAATCCCGGAGCCACATGGCGGGAATGTCTCCCGTGACCAGGAACACGGTGCCGCCGGATCGCTGCAGGGTCGTGTCCCATGTGCTGCGGAAACAATTCCGGTACATGTTCGCCAGTTTGTTCCGCCCGAGCGCGGACAGTTGTTCGTATACGGGGTTTGTCGCTTCGTCAAGCCAGTCCATAGCGCATATCCTCTCTGCGTGTTTTCTTACCGCTATGATATCAGATTGTTTCCCGGATTTCCAGATGATCGCAGGAATTTGGCTGCCGGATCACAAAAATATATCCGCAAGGGGGAGGAAAAGCATATGAAATTTGTCACGTTTAATCTTCGGTGCGACTATCAGCAGGACGGGGAAAACTGTTTTGTTTACCGCCAGCCCCTGATTCTCCGGAAAATCGACAGGGAAAAGCCGGACGTGATCTGCTTCCAGGAGGTGCTGCCGCATATGGCGGCGTGGCTGAAAGAGAACCTTGCGGATTATTACGCGGTGGGCTGCGGCCGGGGAAAAAAGCTGGACGGCGAACAGATGACGGTGGCATTCCGGAAGGAAAGCTATCAGCTGCTGGAAATGCGCACCTTCTGGCTTTCCGAAACTCCTACAAAGCCGGGAAGCCGTTATCCCGGCCAAAGTTCCTGTCCCCGGACCTGCACGGACGCTGTCCTGATGGAGGAAGCAAGCGGGCATGTGTTCCGTGTGCTCAACACCCATCTCGACCATGTCGGAAAGGAAGCGAGGGAACGGGGCCTTGCCCAGATTCTGCGGCACGCGGAGCAGGCGGATCTGTTTCCCAATGCACCGATCATCCTGGCCGGGGATTTCAATGCCGGACCGGACAGTGAAGAGATGGCGCTGCTGAATACATATCCCGGTCTGACGGACGTGACACGGGAAATCGGCGTCACATATCACGGGTACGGTAAGGCCGACGAGCCCGGACAAATCGACTATATTGTGCTGGGCGGCGCGCTCCGGTGCACCCGCGTGACAAAATGGACAGATGAGGAGCAGGGCGTTTTCCTGTCCGACCATTATCCTGTATGCGCGGATATCGAATGGACTGAGGAATAAAGGAGGAAGCAGAATGAAATTTTCCACGCGGTTTATCAAGGCGCCTCAGGAAATGTGCGATTTTAACCGCCATGTACCCGCGCCGTACCTGCGAAAGGCTTTTACCCTGGAGACGGAACCCGCGCAGGCGGAAATCACGATCTGCGGCCTCGGGTTTTATGAGCTGTACGTCAACGGGCGAAACATCACCAAAGGCCCGCTGGCTCCCTATATCAGCAATCCGGACGACGTATGCTATTACGACCGTTACGATCTTACGGGACTGCTGAAAAAAGGAAAAAACGCCGTCGGAATCCTGCTGGGCAACGGATTCCGGAACGCCTTCGGCGGTTTTGTGTGGGATTTCGACCGGGCGGCCTGCAGGGGTGTCCCCACCGTGGCCCTGTGCCTGGAGATCTCTGACGGGCAGAACACTGTCGAGATAGAAGCGGATGAAACCTTCCGGACGCATTCTTCCCCGATCCTGTTCGACGACGAACGGATGGGATGCCGGTACGACGCGCGGAAGGAAATACCCGGCTGGAGCGAACCGGATTTTGACGACAGCGCCTGGGCGTACGCGCTGCCGGAGAGAAAGCCCCGGGGCGTGGCCAGGCTGTGCGGGGCCGAACCCATCGCGGTTACGGAAACGCTGTCCCCCGTCAGCATCACGTATCACGAAGAGATGCCCTATTGCTATGAAAGCATGAAAAACGACGCGGCGCCGCTGGAGGGCGCCATGGCCAAAAAGGCGTACGTTTATGACTTCGGCGTGAACGGCGCGGGCGTCACGCGGCTGACCATCCGGGACAGCACTCCCGGACAGACCGTCACGGTACGCCACGCGGAAGACCTGGTGCACGGAGACGTATCCGTCAACTCCACGATTTTTCTGCGCAGGACCACGACGGAACGGTATATCGAATACGGACAGACGGACGTCTATATCTGCAGGGGCGGGGACGAAACCTTCGTGCCGGTTTTCAAGTATGACGGGTTCCGGTACGCGATCGTGGAAGGACTGACCCCGGAACAGGCGAACACGGACGCGGTCACGTTCCTGGTGATGAATTCCGCCATCAGGGAACGCGCGGGTTTTTCCTGCTCGGATCCGATTCTCAACAGGCTGCAGACGTGCGCCAGGAGATCGGACCTGTCGAATTTTTACTATTTTCCCACGGACTGCCCTCACCGGGAGAAGAACGGCTGGACCGGCGACGCGTCCGTCTCGGCGGAGCACATGCTTCTGAATCTGACAGCGGAAAAAAGCCTGCGGGAATGGCTGTTCAATATCCGCCTCGCCCAGCGGGAGGACGGCGCGCTGCCGGGTATTATTCCGACTGGCGGATGGGGCTTTGACTGGGGAAACGGTCCTGCGTGGGACAGCGTGTGCGTGAACCTGCCTTATTATATTTACCGCTTTGCAGGGGAAAGGGAAGTCATCCTCGAAAACGCGGGCATGATCATGCGGTATCTGTATTACATATCCCGGAAGCGTGACGAACAGGGCCTGATTGCCATCGGCCTGGGCGACTGGCTGGACCCGTTTGAGAAGGAGCGCGGCTGCATCGCCTCGCCGCTCCGGGTTACGGACAGCGCCACCATCTTTGATATTTCCCGCAAAGCCGCGTTCCTGTTTGCCAGGGCAGGGCTGACACGGGAAGCGGCGTACGCCGGCGCTTTCGCGGAGGATATGCGGAACAGCTTCCGGAAGCATCTGATCGATCCGGAAACCATGACGGTCGCGGGGAATTGCCAGACGTCCCAGGCGATGGCCATCGAGACAGGGCTGTTTGACGAGAACGAGCTGCCCCTTGCCCGGCGGCGGCTGACTGAAATCGTCCACCGGGATCAGGACGTCAACACCTGCGGTATGATCGGCCTGCGGCATATTTATCACGCCCTCGTTCACGCCGGGGAGGCCGATCTGGCCTGGAAACTGATTACCTCCACATCGCGCTCCTGCTACGGATACTGGATGACCCACGGCGCCACGTCCCTCTGGGAATGCTTCCCGGATCTGGACATCGGCACGGAGGGCTCCAAGAACCATCATTTCATGGGCGATATATCCAGCCTGTTCATTCAGGAATTCGCCGGGCTGAAACCGAACCCGGATTTCAACGACGTGAACGCCTTCGAGATTTCGCCGCACTTCGTGAAAAAACTGGATTACGCGGAAGCATATTATCACGCGCCGAAGGGAACGGTTTCCGTCCGCTGGGACAGAACGCCGGACGGCATTGAAATCCGTATCCGCATGCCGGAGGGAACCAGGGGTAAACTCGTGCTGCCGGACGGATATATGCTGCCGGACGGCCGGACGGAGATGACGCCGGAAAAAACGGACGAGGCGCTGACCGTGCTTCTGAAATCATAAAATAACAGCCGGGAAAGGAGAAAAACAGACATGAGCAAGCTGACGGCAAAGTTTATCCAACTGAAAACCGCCGTAGGCGGCAACCGGGAGAAGTCCGGCTTTGAATACACCTACGGTACGCCGGAGGACGAGGTCAGGCGTATTACGCCGCCGGGCCGCATGAACCGCCGCATTCTGGGAGAACTGGAATACGCGCTGCACGTGTGCGAACAGCATGACGGCGCATATGAGGAACAGCTGGAGAAAGCACTGGATTTTCTGCTGAAGGCGCAGGCGGAGGGAGGCGTTCTGACCGATCAGAGCTGCCTGAAGGCGGAGGAAATCCTCTCTCCGATGGCGGAGCTCGCGAAATCGTATCAGCTGATCCTGACAGGCCACGCGCACATCGACATGAACTGGATGTGGAGCTATCAGGAGACGGTGGCGGTGACGCTGGCCACCTTCCACACCATGTGCGATATCATGGATGCGTATCCGGAGTTTACGTTTACGCAGTCTCAGGGGTCTGTGTATGAAATTACGGAAAAACACGATCCCGAACTGATGGAGCGCATCCGGAAGCATATTGACGAAGGACGCTGGGAGGTGGCGGCCACCAGCTGGGTGGAGACGGACAAAAACATGCCGTCCGGGGAATCGATGCTGCGGCACATCGAATACACGCGTACCTATCTCCGGGACGTATGGGGCGTAAAGGATTTTGATATCGACTTTGTGCCCGACACATTCGGGCACGCGCTGACGATCCCGGAGATCGACGCCTTCGGCGGGGTGAAGTACATGTACCACTGCCGGGGGAACGCCCGGGACGAGCTGCTGTACCGCTACCGCGCGGCATCCGGGAGGGAGATCCTGGTGCTGCGGGAAGCGAACTGGTACAACGCGGGTATTACGCCGCAGATCGCTTCGGGACTGATGGAGGTCGTCCGGCGTTCCGGCGGTCTGAAGACGGGAATGGTGGTTTACGGCGTGGGCGATCACGGCGGCGGCCCTACCCGGCGCGACGTGGAACGGGCGATTGACATGATGCGCTGGCCGATCTATCCGTCGATCCGGTTCGGCGGCCTCCGGGACTATTTCCGGGAGGCGGAGAGCATCCGCGACAGGCTGCCGGTGGTGACGGAGGAAATCAACTTTTTCGCACCGGGCTGCTACACGACGCAGAGTCGCATCAAACGCGCCAACCGCCGTTCGGAAGCCGCCCTGTACGATACCGAAGCACTGGCAGCGCTGGCAGAGCAGAAAACATCCTACCGGATGCCGAAAAAGCAGATGGAGGAAACCTGGCGAAAGGTGCTGTTCACGCATTTTCATGATATTCTGACCGGATCCTGTGTGCAGGATTCCCGGGAATACGCCATGGGCCTGTACCAGACCGCTGCAGCCGTGACGAACACCCAGCGGGAAAAAGCCATGGCGATGCTGAGCCGGGCCGTCGACACGGCGTCCATGCCTGTGCTCGCGTCCGTGGACGAGCGGGAAACAGCGGAAGCCGCGCGGTTCGATTCCCGGTCTGAGGGAGCCGGAGCGGGATACGGCATCGAACACTTCGCCGGTGCGCCGGCGGCGGAACGCGGCAGCGGCTATACCCGGATTTTCCATGTATTCAATACGCTGCCCGAGCCGCGTACCGGCGTGGCGGAGCTGACTGTGTGGGATTATCCCGGGATTCCGGCCGAAGTGACGCTGCAGGACGCGGACGGGAACGAGATCCCGTGCCAGCCCGTGGACACAAGACCACAGAAATACTGGGACCACTGCTACTTCCGTGTGCTGGCCCGGACGGCTGTACCGGCGCTGGGCTATACGACGGTCGTGCTGCGGCGGAAAATGCCTGAAACCTATCCGGCGTATCTGCAGGACGGGGATCACGTTTCACGGTTCTACGACGACGCCGTGCTGGACAACGGGATCATCCGCGCGGTGATCGACCGCGCGAGCGGGCGAATCCGGTCGCTGACGGACCTGGCTGGCGGAACGGAAATGCTGCGGGCAGGGGAGACGGCAGGCGCGGAATTCCTCGAGACTGAACGCCGCAGCTCCAGCGCCTGGAATATCGGCCGGACGATCCGGGATCTGCCCATCGACCGGTGCGTGGAGATGACGGCCGTTGAAAAAGGCGTAAACCGGCAGAGCGTGAAGGCGACCTTCCACGCGGAGGGCGGCTGCCGTGTGCCGTCCGTGATCGAGGTTACCTATACGCTGGACGCGGGCAGCCGCGCGCTGCAGGTGTCTCTGCGGGCGGACTGGCAGGAGCAGGGCGGCGAGACGATTCCCGTGCTTGCGTGGAAGGTGCCGCTGGCTGAGTGCAGCGGTCGGTTCCGTTACCTGATTCCCGCGGGCAGCCTGATCCGTCCCGCGCTGAACAACGACGTTCCGGGCATCGGCGGAGCCGCGGCGCTGCGGACGGACGGAAAGGCGCTGGCGCTGATCAGCGATTCCAAATACGGCTACCGCGGGGAGCAGGACGCCCTGACACTGACGCTGATCAACAGCGCCACAAACCCCGACCCGTATCCGGAGCGCGGCATTCACCACATCACGCTTTGGCTGGGAATCGGCGGAGCAGACGCACAGGATCTGCAGCAGCTGACGGACACGCTGAATCATCCGCTGACGGTTCAGGCAGGACAGGTGCACGGCGGAACGCTGCCTGCCTGCTTCGGGCTGGCGGAGATGAAGGCGGGCCGGGCAGCGGTAACGTCGGTGCAGCCGGAAAAGGACGGGCTGTTAATCCGCGGATACGAAACCGCGGGGGAGGACGGCGAAGTCCGCATCGCCGTGAACGCGCCGGTGAAACGCGCGTATCTGACCGATCTGAGCGAGCGAGGCGAGATCGGCGAAGCACGGACGGAAGGCTGCGACATCACCTTCCCGGTGAAAGCCGGCAGGATCTGGGCCGTGAAGGTGGTCTGTACCGAATAACAAAACCGCATTGGGGGAAACCAAAAAACCGGGGGCGCAATGCCTCCGGTTTTTCCCGCTCACCGTTCGCTGACGACCGCGGAGCCGATAATCATGACAGCTCCGATGATGCCGGAAATACTCAGCGGTTCCCGGAGAAACAGCGCGGAAAACAGCAGGGCCGAAACCGGATCGATATAGCTGAACACGGCGATCGTCTGCGCTTTCAGGCCGTCCATGCTGCCGAAGTACAGGACGTAAGCGAGGCCCGTATGGACGATACCTGTCACCAGAAGCAGGACGACCGCGGCCGCGCTGAATTCTCCTCCGCCTGTTCCGCCCGCGAGAAGCAGGTACGGGATCATGACGATTCCGGCGGAGGAAAGCTGAATCACGGTCTTGGGGTACGCATCAATCCCGCTGACCTTTTTATTCATAATGACGACGACGGAATACAGGAGGGCGGCTCCCAGCCCCAGCAGAACACCCCGAGGATCCCCTTGCCGGGAACCGGTTCCCCCGACAACGCCCGAGACGAGAATCATTCCCAGAACGGCGATCACAGCGCAGACCGTTTTTTTCGGAGTCAGCCTCTCCCGGAAGAGAGCCGGCGCCAGGAGCATGACGATCGTCGGCTCCATATAATAACAGAGAGTCGCAACGGCAACCGTCGTATAATTATACGCCTCAAACAGCAGAATCCAGTTAAATCCCATGACCGCGCCGGAAACAGCCAGGCGGATCAGCTGCCCGCGCTGCAGCTTTCCGCCCATCCGTTTCCCCGTCAGCTTCATAAACACCAGCAGGAAAAAGCTGCCGAGAATTCCGCGGGTGAACGCCAGGAACGCGGAGGAGAACGGAATAAACCGCCTGAATACCCCGATGGTTCCGAAAATGAGCATGGAGGAAATGAACATCAGCAGGGATCTGCGGTTATTGGGCTGCTGCTTATCCACCGGTGTTTCCCTCCTGTCATTGCGGCATTTCTCTGTTCCCGTCGTTTCCGCCCGTGCGTACAGTGGCAAGGCTGCAGAACCGGTCTCCATGCTACTTCATTGCCGCGCGGTTGTCAACCGCGTCCCGGGCGGCCGGTCGAACCGTTTTCGGCTGATTGACAGTCCAATCGTGTCATTGTAGAATTGGGACCGGACGAATGGAAAAGCTGAGGAAGGGAGGCGGTCCACGGTGGACAACAGCGGCAAACCCAGGGAACGCCTCCGCTGCGTAGTGGAGCGGATCACTTATCAGTCAGAGGGATACAGCGTGCTTAAGTGCGCGGAGAAGGGAACGCCGGATCTGGTGACCGTGGTGGGCATGATGCCGGACACGCACGTGGGCTCCGTGCTGACGCTGGACGGGGAATGGACCGTCAACAGCAAATACGGCCGTCAGTTCCAGGTTTCGGCCTTTGAAGAAACATTGCCGGCTACGGTATACGGCATGGAGAAATATCTCGGCTCCGGGCTGATCAAGGGGATCGGTCCCAAATACGCGAAGCTGATCGTACGCACCTTCGGCAAGGATACGCTGGACGTGATCGAAACGGATCCGGAACGGCTGCTCGAGGTGCCCGGCATCGGGAAAAAACGCGTGGAGCTGATCAAAAAGGGATGGACAGCTCAGAAGGAAATCAAAAACATCATGCTTTTCCTTCAGGGGCACGACGTAAGCACCGCCCATGCCACACGCATCTATAAACAATACGGAAACGAGAGCATCGCCGTCGTTCAGGGAAATCCATACCGCCTGGCGGACGATATCTGGGGAATCGGCTTCAGGACAGCGGACAGAATCGCGTCCAAACTGGGATTTGAAAAGGAACGGGACGTCCGGCTGCGCAGCGGGCTTTTATATACCCTGAACCGGCTGGCGGACGACGGCCACTGCTACGCGATGCGGGAACAACTGCTCACGGCAGGCGCGGAACTGCTGGAGGTGGACGCGGAACTGCTGGCTTGCACGCTGGAGGAAATGATTGCCGCGCAGGACGTGATTACGACGCCGATTCCGGATACCGACGATACCGCCATCTATCTGCCGCCGTTTTTCTACGCCGAGGTGGGCGTCCGGAACCGGCTGAGGAAGATCGGCGCCGCGGCGCCTGAAAAGCCCGCGCAGGAGCAGCCGGAAACGGACGGGGAAATCACATATGACGATACGCAGCTGCAGGCGATCCGTACCGCGCGGGACAGCAAGATTATGATTCTGACCGGCGGCCCCGGAACCGGCAAGAGTACCACGACCCTGGGCATCATCCGGGCCTTTTCCGGGATGCGTATTCTGCTGGCCGCGCCGACAGGCCGGGCGGCCAAACGCCTGTCCGAGGTGACGGGCAGGGAAGCCAAAACGATTCACCGCATGCTGGAATTCAAACCGCCGGAAGGATATAAACGGAATGAGGATTGTCCGCTGGAGGGCGACGTACTCATCGTGGACGAATGCTCTATGGTGGATATCCTGCTGATGTACGCGCTGCTCCGCGCGGTTCCCGAATCCATGCGGCTGATTCTGGTGGGCGACGTGGATCAGCTGCCGTCGGTCGGGGCGGGGAACGTGCTGCGGGATCTGATCGAAAGCGGGGTTTTCCCGGTGGTCACGCTGACGAAGATCTTCCGTCAGGCGGCTGCCAGCCGGATCATTACCAATGCGCACCGTATCAATCACGGGGAGTTTCCGGATCTGTCCAACGGCCGGAATACCGATTTCTTTTTCCAGGCGGAGGAGGAGCCGGAAAAGGCCGCGCGCATCATCGTGAACCTGGTGCGGGACCGGCTGCCGCGCTACTGCGGGGTGCCGCCGCAGGCTATTCAGGTGCTCACGCCCATGCAGCGGGGCGTGGTCGGCGCCGTCAATCTGAACCAGGAACTGCAGGCGGCCGTTAATCCGCCTGTCACGGATTATATGAGCGGGACGACGCCGGAGCTGCGCCGCGGGGGATATACCTTCCGGCCCGAAGACAAGGTCATGCAGATCCGGAACAATTATGACAAGGAAGTATTCAACGGCGACATCGGAACCGTCGAAAGCATCGACCTGGACGAACGGACGCTGTCCGTCCGTTTTGACGACCGGAGCATCGAATACGACGCGAGCGAACTGGACGAGCTGGTGCTGGCCTATGCCACCACGGTGCACAAGGCGCAGGGCGCGGAGTATCCGATCGTCGTGATGCCGGTAATGATGACGCATTTCACCATGCTGCAGCGTAACCTGCTGTATACGGGCGTGACGCGGGCGAAGAAAATGCTGGTGCTGGTGGGACAGAAAAAAGCCATTGGCTGCTGCGTCCGGAACGTTACCGTGAACGCGCGGAACACTTTGCTGGCGGACCGCCTGTCCGGCCGGACAGACGAAGCGGAAAAAACAGCCCTCCGGACAGGCGGGCTGAAGCAGCGATATATCTGTTTTGACGTGGAAACGCCGAACCGGCTGAACGACCGCATGAGCGCCATCGGGATCGCCGTGGTGGAGGATGACAGAATCACGGAGGAATTCTTCAGCTACGTGAACCCGGAGGAACCGTTCGACACCTTCAATACGGAGCTCACGGGGATCAGCGCGGAAACCGTCGCGGACGCACCGACCTTCCGGGAACTGTGGCCGCGAATCGAACCGCTGCTGTCCCGCGGCGTTCTGACGGCGCACAACGCGCCGTTCGATCTGGGCGTGCTGCAGAAATGCCTGACGGATTACGGTATCGCGTGGAAAAACCGGGCACCGTACGTCTGTACGGTGCAAATCGGCCGGAAGGTGCTGCCGGATATCAGCCACCGACTGAATGAAATGTGCAGATATTATCAGATTGAGCTGGATCATCATCAGGCGGACAGCGACAGCCATGCGTGCGCCGAAATTCTGATCCGGTACATGCATGCTCAGGTGAACGTGAAAGGGTTTGTGAGACAGTGGCGGATGCGGTAGAGATGACTGCCCGCGTCAGGTCCGCTCTGCGAGGCAGTCGTTAATGATCTGTTCCAGCGCTTCGGGAGCCATGGACAGCTCCTCCTGGGCCACGTCCATGACGGTGCGGTGCTCCGCCTGGGCTTTCTTCACGATGGCGGTGGCGCGCTCGTACCCGATTTCGGGGCACAGGGCGGTGGCGATGACGGTGGACTTCATGAGCATGTCGTTGCAGTGCTCCACGTCGGCCAGAATTCCCTCCACGCAGCGCTCGCGGAATGTGTCGGCCGCGTGGGTCAGCACCTCCAGGGATTCGAACAGACAGTAGAAAATAACCGGTTCGAAGGCGTTCAGCTCCAGCTGGCCGGCTTCCACCGCCATGGAAATCGTCACGTCGTGGCCTGCCACCAGGAACGCGGCCTGGGTAACCACCTCGGGAATGACCGGATTGATTTTGCCGGGCATGATGGAGGAACCCGGCTGGCGGGCAGGCAGCTGCAGCTCTTCAATACCGCCGCAGGGTCCGCTGGACAGAAGGCGCATGTCGTTGGCAATTTTCGACATCACCAGCGCGCAGTTCTTGACCGCTGAGGAAATGGCGGCAAAGCTGTCGGCGTTCTGAGTGGCGTCGATCAGGTCGTCCGCCGCTTTGACGGGCTGGCCGATCAGATCGGCAAGAATATCCATGACGCAGTCCAGATAACCTTCGCTGGCGTTGATGCTGGTGCCGATGGCCGTCGCGCCGAGATTCAGCTCGAACAGCTCATTCCGGCTGCGCAGGATGCGGTTGGAACAGCGCCGCAGCGCATCGGCATGTGCCTTGAATTCCTGCCCCAGGTACATCGGAACCGCGTCCTGCAGCTGGGTGCGGCCCAGCTTCAGCACGGCGGCGTTCTCCTGGGCCTTCCGGTCGAAAGCCTTGATCAGCCGGTTCAGCGCGGACAGAAGCGCTTCCGTCAGGCGCAGGGCGGTCAGCTTGCCCGCTGAGGGAAACACGTCGTTCGTGGACTGGGCCATATTCACGTGATCGTTGGGATGGACGGTGCCATCCCCCTTTTTGCCGCCGAGGATCTCGCACGCGCGGTTGGCCACCACCTCGTTGGCGTTCATGTTGGCCGAGGTGCCGGCGCCGCCCTGGATGGGATCGACGATGAACTGATCCCTCCATTTGCCGTGCAGAATTTCATCGCAGGCCCGGATGATGGCTGAGGCGATCTCCGGTTTCAGCATCCCCGCCCGCTCGTTTGCGATGGCGGCGGCTTTTTTGATCATCACGAGACTTTCCACCATGTACGGATGCATCAGATGACCCGTCATGGGGAAATTCTCTTTGGCGCGCATGGACTGAGCGCCGTAGTACGCGCTGTCAGGCAGGTTTACGATGCCGATGGAATCATGCTCTGTTCTCACTGTTTTTCTCCTCCGGAGGTTACGCGGATGCTGCAGGCGGATTATTTCCGATCCTTTTCGATGGCTTCCCAGAGACCGTTGATGTACGCGGCTCCCAGGGCACGGTCGTAGAGGCCGTAGCCGGGGCGGCCCTGCTCGTCCCAGATCATGCGGCCGTGGTCGGGCCGGATATAGGTGTCCGGGCAGGTATCGTAAATCGCCTTCACGATTTCATACAGATCCAGGTCGCCTGTGCTGGAAAGATGCGCCGCCTCACGGAAGTGGTGATGGCCCAGGTACTTTACATTGCGGACATGCATGGCGCCGATGCGGTCCATCTCCCCGAAATGCCGGATGATGGCCGGGATATCGTTGTCCGGATTGCTGCCCAGGCTGCCGGTGCACAGGCACAGGGTATTGGCGGGGCTGTCGTGCAGCTTCACCATCTTGTCAAAATCTTCCTGGCTGTGGGTGATACGGGGCAGGCCGAAGATGGGCCAGGCCGGATCATCCGGATGGCAGGCCATGCGCACGCCGACCTCTTCGCACACCGGGATGACGGCGTCCAGGAAATACTTGAAGTTCTTCCGCAGATCGTCCGGCCCGATATTTTCATACTGTTTCAGCGTGGTTTCCAGCAGAGCCAGGCGCTCCGGCTCCCAGCCGGGCAGGGTGAAGCCTTTGCTGTCCTCCGCGGTCTTGCGCACGATCTCCAGCGGGCCCATTTCGCCCAGATCCTTCTCGTCAAAATACAGGCTGTTGCTGCCGTCCTCGGGGATGACCCGGGCCAGGTCGGTGCGCAGCCAGTCGAACACCGGCATGAAATTGTAGATAACGACCTTCACACCGTGCTTCGCCAGCATCCGGACAGTGCTGATATAGTTGGCGATGTATTCCTCCCGGGAGGGAAGGCCCATCTTGATATCCTCGTGCACGTTGACGGACTCGATGACCTCGATCTCCAGCCCGGCTTCGTTCACTTCCTTCTTCAGGGCCGCGAACTCCTCCTCCGGCCAGTCGACGCCGGCAGGCTTATCCAGCAGGCCCATCAGCCCGGTCATGCCCGGGATCTGCTTGACATATTTCAGGGGAATGGGATCAATGGCGCTGCCGTACCAGCGGAATGTCATTTTCATCAGCTTTTCCTCCTCTGTATTACAGAACGCAGTTATCGGTGCTTCCGCAAAACCGGCCCGCTCCGGCCGGCTCGGGTTTCTCTGTGTATAGGATACCCGAAATCGGGAAGGATGTCCATAGCATAAATGGTCCGAAACCGGTTCTTGAAATCCGGTCTCCGGCAATGATATAATCAGGCGGCGAATTGGTTTCAGGAAAAAAAGAAGGGAGTTCCATGCAGCATGAAAAACTTCGAACCGACCTTTGAATCCCTGTATCAGTATTCCGCCCCTGAATGGTTCCGGGACGCGAAATTCGGCATCTGGAGCCACTGGGGGCCGCAGAGCGTACCCATGTTCGGGGACTGGTATGCCCGGAACATGTATATCCAGGGGACTCAGCAGTACGAATACCATGTGCGGCATTACGGCCATCCGTCCAAATTCGGCTATAAGGATATCTGTGCCTTATGGAAGGCGGAGAATTTCGATCCGGAAAGCCTGATCGAGAAGTATTACAAGGCCGGCGCCCGGTATCTCATGACCCAGGGCACGCACCACGACCATTTCTTCAATTACAACTCCGCCGTCAACCGCATGAACAGCGTGAAGGTGGGTCCGCATAAGGATATTCTGGCCCTGTGGAAGGCCGCGGCGAAGAAATACGATCTGCCCTTCGGCATCAGCGAGCACCTGGGCGCTTCCTTCTCCTGGTGGCGGGTCAACAAGGGATGCGACAAAACCGGCCCCTACGCGGGCGTGCCCTATGACGGCAACGATCCCGCCTGGCAGGATTTCTATCACGCGAACCAGGAGCACGGTACGGAGAATCCCGGGGAGTGCTCGCCCTGGTACACCTCCAACAAGGCGTTCCAGGAATACTGGCTGCGCTGCGTGACCGAGATGATCGATCTCTTCAAGCCGGATCTGTTCTATACCGACGGCGTGCTGCCCTTCGGAGATCACTGGCTGGGCGAAGACCAGAAGAACAAGAATCCCGAAGTGTATTCTCCGGGCCTGCAGGCAGTGGCCCGGCTGTACAACACCTCCATCGCGGAGTACGGGGAAAACCGGGCGGTATACCTGCAGAAAGACCGGCGGCCTGAGATCTACAGCGTGGGTGTGCTGGACATCGAAAAGAGCCAGCTGCCCGGCATCATGCCGCAGCCCTGGCATACGGACACCTGCATCGGGAACTGGTTCTACGACGTGCATCATCCCTACAAGCAGCCGGATCAGATTATCGAGATGCTGGTGGATATTATCTCCAAGAACGGCGTGATGCTCCTGAACATCCTCCAGCGGCCCGACGGCACCATCGACGAGGACGCTGGGTTCATCCTGAAGAAGCTGGGCGAATGGTTCGCGGTATGCGGAGAGGCGGTGTACGGCACCCGGCCGTGGCGCGTGTTCAGCGAGGGCGACACCTTCGTGAAGATCGAGGGCTTCCGCGAGGATAAAACCGAATGGAACCGGAACGATTTCCGGTTTGTACAGAAGGACGGAGCCGTGTACGCCTTCCTGATGGGCGCGGCTGGCGGCGAGACCATGACGCTGCGGAGCTTCGCGGAGCAGGAAGTCCGTTCCGTGGAGCTGCTTGGTTACGGCCCTGTGCCTTTCAAAAAGGAATGGGGCGTTCTGCTGGTCTCCCTGCCGGAGAAGCTGCCGGTTTTCTGCGCCAATGTGCTGAAGATCCGCTGACCGGAGACCCACAATACAGATATACCATGTTCGGGGCTGCCTCGCTGAGGCAGCCCCAAATCAATTCGTGAACAGATTATCATGACTGTGCGGAAAGTTTGCCGTGCCTCAGGAAACGGCCCAGCCGGGCTTCCGTCTGCACACCGTTTTCCATGGCAATCCCGCCGCCGATGATGACATGCCGCACGCCTGTGGCCAGACGAACCGGATCCAGCCAGGTTGCCCCCGGCGCGATGGCTTGCGGATCAAAAACCGTGATATCAGCAATCTTTCCTGCAGCCAGCGTTCCGCGGTCCGTCAGCCCGAAGCGTTCCGCCGTGCCGCCGGTCACCCGGCGAACCGCCTCCTCCGCCGTACAGAAGCCTTTTTCCCGTGCCAGCCGGAAGAACTCGGCTGTCGCGCCGTAGGAACGCGGATGCGGCCGGGTCCGCACCTTGGCCGGGTCTCCGGACATTGCCCAGCCGTCAGAACCGATGCTCACGTCCCGGGCCAGGAAATACAGCATATCCTCTTCGCTCATGACAAAGAAGATGCACAAAGCCCTGGCCCGGGTCCGCAGCAGCACTTCCGCCGCGGCGGCGGCGTAATCCGTGGTTCCGAGCAGATCTTCCGCCACGGCCCGCAGCGTTTTGCCCACGATCTCCGGCCAGAAGCCTGCGTCGTCGCTGAAGAGGCAGGTTTCCGCACGCTCCGCGTTAAAGTAATGGGTTCGGATTCCCTCGATCACTTCCTGCCGGCGGGGCCCCCGAAGGAATCCGAGGAGCGCCTCGTCCCCGCCGTCCAGGCTCCACCGGGGGCAGCGGATGCTCAGGGTGGTGCAGGAGGCTGTGTAGGGGTACATATCCGCCGTTACACGGACGCCTTCTCTGCGGGCTTCTTCCAGCTGAGCCCAGACTTCAGCCGCGCGGCCGTGGACCCGGTAATTGTCCAGCTTCAGATGGGACACGTGGACATGGGCGCCGGAAATACGCCCCACTTCTGTCAGCTCCTGAATGGCCTCCCGGATCCGCAGTCCTTCGCTGCGCATATGGCAGGTCACGATTCCGTCGTATTCCCGCACGACCCGGGCCAGAGCTGCCAGCTCTTCCCAGTTGGAAAAGCATCCCGGCGCGTATTCCAGCCCCAGGGATAATCCCCACGCGCCGGCAGCCAGATCCTGCCGCAACAGGGCTTTCATCCGGTCCAGTTCATCCGCCGTCGCCGGGCGGGCTCCCGCTCCCATGACGCTTTCGCGCAGCGTGCCGTGGCCTGTCAGCATCATCTGGTTGACGGCCATCTTGCAGCCTTCGGCATCAAAGCGGCGCAGAAAGTCCGCGAAGGACGCGCAGCGCCAGTTTTCCGGATCGGGCCGGTCCGGCCAGGGAAAAGGACTGGAGCCGCAATTGCCCGATATTTCTGTCGTGACGCCCTGGTACAGTTTGGACGCGCCGCTGCTGTCCCGCAGAAAAGAAGTATCCGAATGGGCGTGGGCGTCTATAAATCCCGGCGCCACCACCAGTCCGTCCGCGTCCAGTATTTTCCCGGAATACGGCCCGGAGCATTGCCCGACGGCGGCAATCCTGCCGCCCCGGACTTCAACGTCCGCCCGATAAGCGGGTTTTCCGGTCCCGTCCATCACGAGGCCGCCCCGAATGACCAGATCGTTCATATTGCTCACTCCTGTTTTATGCCCGGCTTTCAGCTAAATCCATGAAAATCATACACATTTAGCCGAAACGCGTCAATGGCTGGTGGTTATAAAGAAGATAAAGAGGTCTGCCACTTTATGTTGTGTGACGGCTGGGGAATCACACTGATAGAATTCTTTGACACAGAAGAGTTTGGTCGCTGGAACAGGAAATCCGTAGAAGCCTGGCAGATTGATCACTTCCAGCGACATGCTCTTTTCATATAAACGTAATAGATGCGATACACATTTTTATGAGGGCTGTATTATACTGTGAATGTTGTCCCGATGACGAAGGAGGCCGTTGGGAAGCATAAAAAACAAGGAGGAAAAAGGAACCATGAAGAAAATCTTTGCCCTGATCCTGGCCCTGGCGATGGCGCTGGGCTGCACCGCCGCCCTGGCTGACAACATCAAGATGGATACCCTGACCTTCCAGTTCGTTCCTTCCAAGGACGCGGACGTGATCATCACCGGCACCGCCAACCTGCCCGAACTGGTGCAGGCTGAAATGGCCAAGCTGGGCTATGACATCGGCAAGGTGGAAATTTCCGTCGGCACGAGCTACGAAGCTACCGGTGAAGCCATGAGCGCCGGCACGATCGACGTGGGCTGGCTGCCCGGCGGCACCTATGCCATCTACAGCCAGAACCAGGAAGTGGCCGTGATTCTGACCGCGACCCGCGCGGGCCTGTCCAACGACAGCGAGAATCCTGCCGACTGGAACGGCATCGACAACAAGACCCTGCCCACCGAGAATCAGGTAACCTTCTACCGCTCCCTGATCTACGCCGCTCCCACCGAGAAGGGCAAGGCCCTGGCCGCCAAGGTCAACGCCGGCGAAGCCCTGACCTGGGAAGAGCTCGACGCCTGCACCTGGGCTGTCGGCAACACCTCTTCTTCCGCCGGTTACATCTATCCCACCATGTGGCTGATGAAGAACTATGACGGGAAGAAGATCTCCGACCTGAGCAGCGTCGTGAACCTCGGCTATGCCGACGCGTTCGCCCAGGCTGCCGCGGAGCAGGTGGACATCATCTGCTGCTACGCTGACGGCCGCCGCGACTACGAAGCTCCCTGGAACCTGCCCACCGACCAGAAGGACGACACCGGCAAGCAGGGTATGGGCCGCGAAGGCGCGATCTGGGACGAACTGAACGTCATCGGCGTCACCTCCGGTATCTATAACGACACCGTCGCCGTCACCACTGCGAAGCCTGAGATCTACAATCCTGAGTTCATCAGCGCGCTGCAGACCGCTCTGATCAACATCATCAACACCGATGAAGGCAAAGCGATCTTCTCCGTGTACAGCCACACCGGCTACGCGATCGCGCAGGACAGTGATTATGACGCCGCCCGCCAGGCGCTGACCGCCGTGAAGTGATTTCAGCCTGACCATGGGCAGAAACCGCCCGGCAGCCTTGGGTTGCCGGGCTTCTTTTAACATCGCGCCGCATGGCGGAAGGAGAAAACAGGCATGATTGAATTCAGGCATGTGGATAAAGTTTATCCCAACGGGGTCAAAGGGCTGCAGGACATCAACCTGACGATCGATCAGGGGGAGTTCGTGGCGATCATCGGCCTGTCCGGAGCCGGGAAATCAACGCTGATCCGTACGATCAACCGGATGATTGACGTGACCGCCGGCCAGCTGATCGTCGACGGGACGGATGTGATGACCCTGAAGGGAAAAGCCATGCGCCGTTACCGCCGGAAGATCGGCATGATCTTCCAGAGTTATAACCTGGTCACCCGCGCAACAGCGATCAAAAACGTGCTGACCAGCATGGTCCCGGACATGAACTTTTTCCGGGTCCTTCTGGGACTGTTCTCCAGAGATCAGAAGATGCACGCCCTGGAGGCGCTTGATAAGGTGGGGATCCTGGAAAAAGCCTACACCCGCTGCGACCAGTTGTCCGGCGGACAGCAGCAGCGCGTATCCCTGGCCCGGACGCTGAACCAGAATCCGACCATCATCCTGGCGGATGAACCCGTCGCTGCGCTGGATCCGA
>CAMKJS010000062.1 GCA_946413245.1 uncultured Clostridia bacterium | reverse complement strand
AATCGGGATTTATGGAGGTGATATGCAATGACAATCTACGATATCTCGCAGGAGGTTTTCAGCTGTCGGGTATTCCCCGGTGACCCAGCGCCGGAAAGAAGGGTGCTTTCTTCAATGGAAAAAGGCGATCTGTACAATCTGACAGCTTTCAATATGTGTGCGCACAACGGTACTCACGTGGATGCGCCATTTCATTTTATCAAAGGTGGAAAAACTATTGATGCCGTAGGTCTTGAAGCCTTTGTTGGGCCGGCTTCTGTTACGGAGCATCACGGGATTGTCTCCGGCCATGACGCAATGGAGATATATGAAAAATCGAGAGATCGTGACCCGGAAGCTGCAAAACGACTTCTGATCAAGGGAGACGCTGTGGTTTCTTCGGAAGCAGCAAAGGTCTTTGCTTCCAAAGGAATCCTACTGTTAGGAAATGAATCGCAGACTGTCGGCCCGGAAGATGCGCCGATGGAAGTACATTTGATCTTGCTGGGTGCTGGCATTGTATTGCTTGAAGGCATTCGATTGGTAGCGGTTAAGGAAGGCAGATATTTTTTAAGCGCAGCGCCGTTGAATCTATCCGGGGCGGATGGCTCTCCGTGCAGAGCTTTTTTGATCGCTGACGATAGATAAATTCCAGTTGGTCGGGACACTTGTTTGTAAGGAAAATCGGAAGTTAACCGGGCTAACGGCCTGTGGTTGATGTGAACGAGTAGCCCGCTGAGGGTACGCACTTTTTTGGCGTTTGCAACCCCATTTGCGTACCGGTACGAAAAAGTGCCGTACGAAGGTCACGGAGAAGATCAGATTAACAAATATACAGCAGTGGCCTTTAGGCACACCGCTTTTTTACGTTTCTGAGAAAAGCTTGGAACAGTCTGATAACTCCGTCTCAGAACGCTTGATTTACCATGCTGAGTATGGTATACTTCGATCCGAAAGTTACTCGCAAATACGACTTACTTTCGGAAGGGTGAAATCATTGATCGAACGGAAAAAATATCTGGATGCGCTGATCAGACGCCAATGGAATCATCGGATCAAAGTCATTACCGGAATTCGAAGATGCGGAAAAAGCACATTGCTGTTTGGTTTGTTCCGGGAATATCTCCTTGCGTCCGGCGTGCCGGAAAATAATATTATACTGCTTGCGCTGGACGATGATACCGGTGAACAGTACAGGGACCCGTACCGCCTGTCAGCTTACGTACGGGAACTTGCGTCTGACCCGGCTCAGAAATACTACGTATTCATCGATGAAATACAGTTTGCGATTTCCAGGGAAGAATTAAGGCAGAAGGATCAGCCTGTCAGACTTTACAGCGTTCTGAACGGATTCCTCCGGTTGCAAAACATAGACGTATATGTGACAGGGAGCAACTCGAAGATGCTCTCAAAAGATATTTCCACAGAATTCCGCGGGCGCGGTGACGAAGTGAAAGTGTATCCATTGTCTTTCCGCGAGTTCTATGATGCATATGGTCGTGACCGGCTGGAGGCCTACAATGAATACAGCATGTACGGCGGAATGCCATATCTGTTTACTCTGGACAGAGATGATGATAAATATCGGTATCTTTCCGATCTGTTCGAAGAAATCTATTTCAAGGACATTGAAGAAAGGTACAGTATTGCACTGCCCGGCGTATTGCGTGAGCTCACCAGTGATCTTTGTTCCTCAGTCGGCTCTCTGACAAATGCCAGTAAAATCTCGAGAACCCTTCAAAGTGTAAAGCACATGAAGGTGGATAACGAAACAATCAGCATTTATCTGAAATATCTGACAGAAAGCTTTCTTTTTTCCGAAGCGGTCAGATACGATATCAAGGGGAAAAAGTATTTTGATTATCCTTCGAAATACTACTGTACGGATATCGGACTGCGCAATGTGCGTCTCGGGTTGCGTCAGCAGGAAGAAACACATATCATGGAAAACCTGATTTATAATGAGCTGGTCGTCCGGGGCTTTCATGTGGATGTTGGCGTCATTCCGATTGCAGAAAAGAATCCTGAAGGAAAAAGGGAACAAAGAAACTGTGAAATTGATTTTATAGCAACCAGCGGCAGTAAACGGTATTATATTCAGTCAGCGCTGAGTATGGATGATCCGGAAAAAGCTAAAACGGAAGTCAGACCGCTGAACGCGGTGAGAGATTCTTTCAAAAAGATCATTGTATCGAAATCGTACGGAAAAAGCTGGACAGATGAAGAAGGCATCCTCAGGATTAATATCATCGATTTCCTGCTGGATGAAGCCAGCCTGGACCGATAACATCAATTTGTCTTTATCATACAGATCAGATAAATTCCGCTCTGACGAAAGGAGGGGTAGCCATGGAATACAGAACAGCATGTGGAAATTTTCCTGGAATCGGATGTGCCCGGAAAAACGCAGCCGGAAAAACAACCGTTGAATACCATGGCATTGCGGACCGGGAAAGCAATACGCCGGTAACCGGTGATACCGTTTTTCCGGCATGTTCCATCTCAAAGTTCATTACTGCGATCTGCGTTATGAAACTTCATGAACAGGGTGCAATTAGTATCAATAATCCTGTGAACCATTATCTGCAGCAATGGAAACTGCGGTCACCGGAGGGAAACGAAAGCACCGCGTCCATCCGGTCAATCCTTTGCCATACTGCCGGAATTGTGGATGGAGATGACGCTTTTTACGGACTTCGCCGAAATGATCCGGAAATCAGCCTGATGGATATCCTGGAAGGGAGAACAGCTTACAATAACCGCCCGGTCCGGGCAGAGAAACCGCAGGGAGAAGCATTTGAGTATTCAGATGCCGGGTACTGCGTTCTGCAGCAGCTGCTGCAGGAGATTTTGCATCAATCCTTTGAGGATATTGTCCGGAATATGCTGTTTAATCCATTGGGATTACGCAAAACTTTCTTCGCAACACCCGGCAACATGGCCTTCTATGAAAACAGGATGGCAACGGGTTACGATGAGGCAGGTCAGCCCATCCCGGGAAGATTCCCGCCCGTACCCGATCTCGCGGCATCCGGATTGTGGAGCACGCCGGAAGAGCTGGTGATCATCGCAAAGGAATTCATGGAAGCATATAATGGCAGAAGCAGTTTTCTGCAGCAAAAAACAGTTCAGGAAATGGTGAAACCAGCAGAAAAGTTCCCCTGGGCAGGCCTTGGATTGTTTATCGGAGAGAACGATATGCTGATCTCCCAGGGCTGGGGAGAAAACGGGCAATGCATGCTGAAAATGCACGGCCCCACCGGAGAGATCGCCGCCGTCATGACAAACCGGAATCCCGGCGTTGATCAGCAGGCTTCCGGTGTGGAATGGCTTGCAGACAGGAGCTCCTGTGAGGATAATCAGGCATGATGATCAGGTTCAGACAGGCGGCAATACAAAACTTGCAAGATTTTTGATGGAGAGACAAATCTGACCGTCGATGTGAGCGGTTCGGATCATCCGAACTGTTGGCAGTTGGATCTTTTGTTCAGTTTGTCCTACCGACTGAGCCATGACACCATATATGTCAACCGATTTTAGAGCTTTATGTCCGTGTCACATTCGCGGACGCTCATCGCATCGGGTAAGCGCTTCTCGAGACTGTTGCTTCAAACATAGCAGGTAGTCCTCACTATGTAGTATGTTTACAGCGAAAGCACAGGATCTTGTGGTCATGAATCATTAAAACCGTCAAAACCCACAAGAGTCAGTTGGCTTGATTGGAGGGGTAAACTGTTATCAGCGATGAAACGAAAAAACAGTTCCCTGCCTGATTATGCAGGAACAGCATGGTAACATCCGGTTTGAATTGAAAAAAGATTAATAATTCTCAGCGTTGATTTCGAAATAGCTCTGTGGATGTGCGCATACAGGGCAGACCTCCGGACTTTTGGTTCCGACAATAATATGGCCGCAGTTCCTGCATTCCCAGACCTTGACTTCGCTCTTCTCGAACACCTTCTGCATCTCAACGTTCTTCAGCAAAGCCCGGTAACGTTCCTCATGGTGTTTTTCAATCGCAGCAACCATGCGGAATTTGGCTGCCAGCACAGGGAAACCCTCTTTTTCCGCGGTTATGGCGAATCCTTCATACATATCTGTCCATTCATGGTTTTCACCGTCTGCTGCAGCTTTCAGGTTTTCTGCGGTGCTGCCGATCCCGTTCAGTTCCTTGAACCAGATCTTCGCGTGTTCCTTCTCGTTGTCTGCAGTTTTCAGGAACAGGGCTGCAATCTGTTCATACCCCTCTTTTTTTGCTGTGGAAGCAAAATAGGTATACTTGTTCCGTGCCTGGGATTCACCGGCAAAAGCGGCTTCCAGGTTTTTTTCTGTCTGTGTCCCGGCATAGGGATTTTTCTTTGGCACATCCTCTTCAACTTTCTCAAATTTATCCGCCGACTGTTTGCAGACCGGGCAATTGAAATCCTCCGGCAGAGGTCCCTCATGAATATAACCGCATACTGAGCATTTCCATTTTTCCATGGTTCCTTCCTCCTTCTTTTCTGCGGATTCGTTGAATTCAATAGACGAAAGCAGGTAGTCCAGCGCGTCTGCCGGGAAACCGGGTTCCTGTGTATGGATGCGCATTTCTTCCAGCAAGGTACGGACATTACCGCTCTGCGGCAGCATATAGCCTGCTTCACGCAGCAGATCTTCCGCCATAATCCGGTTTGAACGTTCCAGCGCTTCTGCCAGCCCCCCGGGCAGCACAGACGACAGTTCCTCCTGTTCCGCTTTGCTGCTGGTCAGTTGGCGGAGTGCGGTGATAACTTCACGCTCTTTGGCCTGCTGTGGGGGATATTCACGGGGAACAAGGCTGATGGCCCGGGCTGGGCATGCTTCCGCGCAAGCGCCGCAGCCGATGCATTTATCCGCATCGATCACGCTGTTTTCCGTATCCGAAGCTCCTGTCGGACAGACATAGAGACACAGGCAGTCTTTTTCACAAAGCCGGACATTCCGGACAGCCATTTTTCCACTCATCTGCTTATCCTCCGATCCGTTCAAATTTCCGGTTTGGAACCTTGCATACAGGACATACTTCCGGCAGGTCATCCCCGATGTAAACAAAGCCGCAGATAGTGCAGACATAGATGCCGGTGTCTGCGAGCATGGAGTCTCCTTCACTGGCATATCTGGCCAGGAGAGATTTTAGGATACGCGTTACTTTTTCACTCCAGGTCAGGCTGCGCAGAGCGCCGCGGTCATGCTTTTCCTGACCAGCAGCATTTGCGGCGGGAAATCCGCTTTCGAGATCTTTGCTAATCTTCTCCATCAGCAATTCAAAAGACGCTCCGGTTCCTTCGCCGCCTTGTGTCTTAAACCAGGCTGCCAGCTTTCTGAATGCCTCTGCCTGCTCCGGTTTGTATTGCTTTTCGCATCCTTTGGCCAGACTGGTACACAACGCGCTGGTCTCAGCAGGGGTCAGTGGCTTCAGTTCCGTTTCTTCGCGGGGGCCAGTGACGGCATTTACCGCAGGGGCAGATAATCCTTCCGGAACGAAATCCGATTTGGACGCACCGCATAAAGGACATTTCCAGTCATCCGGGAGTTCTGCCAAGGGTGTGTTTTCTGCCTCGTCGTACACGTAGCCGCAAACTGAACAGATATATCTCATCCTCTTCCTCCTTCTCTATCTTGTTTATTGTTGCTTATGCAATATCGGGCATGCGATTGCCCTGGCCGCGCCAAGGCAGAGGATTGTTACGTTTGTTTTCCGGAATGCAACGGACCATGGAAATATCCGCATTCATCAATCCGGCTGCTGTCCGTCATGCGCCTTCCATGCGCATTCTGTCAGCTGCATGTCGCTGAAAACGGCTGTGAATGATGAGTCTTCGGGAGAACATGCGTAAATCCCAAACCGGATTTTGCCGCCTCCTTCAGCCATATGGCAAACCCTCATTTGTTTCCATGTACTCCCATCTTCCGAACACTCTATGCAGTAATCGTCTTCCCTGCGGCTGAAACGATACCACATTGATTTCACGTCAGCCGGTATTTCCGTAGTTGCCCAATCGGAGTATCCGTGATTTGTCGCAACGCTTCCCAGATGCTGAAATACCACATTCTCGTATTCGACAGAGCCTTTCAGCCAGTTTTCGCTGTCAAGGTACATGACCACACCGCACTGATCAAAACGGTGATGGCTTTCTTCAAAGCCGGTTTTCACAATGAAACTGAAGTATTGTTCTTCAGTTTCCATCTGAAAAACCGGCGCATTGTCGTTTCTGAAATGATAATACGTACGCTGCCAGAGATCTGTATGCGGCAGAGTCGTAACCCGGATGATCCCGTCCTGTATTTCGCAGGCTTTCGGTTCTCTTGTCCACTGAAATGAATGCAGATCCATCGCTTTCCTCCTCCTTTGGGCAGATCTTTTATTCTGAAGACAGCGTTCCGGATCTCATGGCTGGTTTCCGGAATTCTGCTTTCTGTTTAAGAGAATTACAGCCACAAGGATCAAAATGATTCCCAGTCCGGAGAGCAGTGTCAGCGGTTCGGAGAAGACCAGAATCCCGACAAGCGTTGCCACCAGTGGCTCGATTGTTGCGAGAATCCCGGCCCGGCCGGCCTCAACGGTGCGCAGACCGAGGGTATACGCCAGGAATGGAATCACGGCGGTAACCAGGCCGGTCAATACGCAGAAAAGCAGCAGTTCCATCAGGTTATCCACGGCTGAAAACTTTGAGATCATATCCGCCGGCTGACAGACCAGCCAGGAACCGGCGGCAGCGAGCAGAAAAGTATAAGTTGTGACAGTATAGGGGGAATACTTCCGCAGGGCAACGGTTCCCAGAATGCTGTACAGTCCGTATCCGATACCGGAGCCCAGGCCGAGCAGGAGACCCGTCAGGGTCAGACCTTCCCCGGAAATTCCGGAAACCAGCACGCATCCGGCAAAGGCAAGCGCCAGTGCGGTCAGCTTGATCCGGTTCAGTTTTTCCCGGAAGAACAGCACCGACATCAGCATGATCCAGATGGGAGAGGTATAGAGCAGGATCGCCGCTGTTGAAAGCGGCATGATCGTAATGGCAGAAAAGTAACAGACCGTGAAGCACAGAACGCTTCCGAATCCAAGCCCAAGGAAGAGCGGAAGATCGCGAAACGCAATCCGGAATCCGGGGCGATCTTTGATCAGGAGCAGCAGACTGAAGACTACCGCGGCAACCGTGATACGGATGGACACGATCTGGATCGGATTGAAGCCGAACATGCCAAGCCTTCTGACAAAGATTCCCATGCTGCCCCAGAAGCAGCCGGCCAGGATGATCAGCACCGGGCCGATATTGCGTTTACTCTTATCCATGATCTCTTTTTTTACTCTCTGATAAACCGGTTTTCTGTTTCCGGTGTTTCTGCGCTCACATACCGTTCCACGGTCATGTGCAGGTCATACTTCTCCCGAAGCACGGCGATGGTGGCCATCATCGGGGAAGCATGATGAACATCAATCGCTTCCTGGCTCTCCCAGCTGTCAATCAGCAGGATCGTTTCCGGATCATCCAGAGGCTGGTAGTACTCATACCGCAGGTTCCCGGCTTCCGCCCGGATTGCTGCCACGGTGCCGCCGGCGGTCATCTCATCGGCAAATTTCCGGGCATTGCCGTTTTTACCGGTATAGCGCAGGTTGACTGTTATTGCCATGATATGCTGCTCCTCTTCATTAAACACAGTTTATTGCATATCCGTCATTCATATTATCGCTGATCTGACACATGATTTCAATAGAAAAAAGATGAAGGTATGGCATTGAACCGAAAATAATGAAAAAACAGTATAGCGTTTCCTGTGGAATGATGTTACAATTGCTATAGTTTCCAAATCTGATTTTCATTCCAGGGGGGCATCAAATGATTCATGTTACCCTCTGAGTTTAAATTCGGTCTCCAGCTTCCCCCGGATTTCTTCCCTGGTCATGTGTAAAACTCCTTTGTACTTTATTCCGCAAGTGCGGTGTTTCAAGTATAAAGGAGTTCATGTATAATGTTAGCAGCTCGGAAGCCTTAGTCAGAGTAACTTTGATCAGTTGGGGAACGAGCTGCCGCCGAGGGCGGTTTAGTTCACTTTGAATTTTCTTAACCATGGAGGATCTCAGAATGTCCCGGCAAAATGTCTATGACAATGATGCTTTTTTTGAAAATTTCCGGAGCAGCAGGAATAAAGAAGTCAATTTCAATGACTGCATTGAGACCCCGATCCTGTTTGCCATGCTCCCGGATCTACACGGGAAGAAGATCCTGGATATCGGCTGCGGCATGGGGCAGCATGCCAGACAGTATTCTGAAATGGGCGCTGAATCTGTGCTGGGGATCGATATTTCTGAGAAAATGCTGGACTATGCGCAAAAGCATAATAGCGCGGAGAATGTTGTCTATCAGCGGATGGCTATGGAGGATATCGGAACAATCAACCAGCAGTTTGACCTGGTTACCAGTTCCCTGGCGTTTGATTATGTCGGGGACTTCGGTGGACTGATGCGCAAGGTCTATAAGCTGATGAAGGAGGATGCTGAATTTGTTTTCAGCATGTCCCATCCCATCGTGACGGCCTGGGACGGAGCATATGACAGATATACCCGTACTGAAACAGGCGAACGCTTATATGCAAATCTCAGGAATTACTGCAAGGAAGGCCTCAGAAAGGTTGACTGGGTCGTGAACGGATACGAATGTTATCACAGAACCGTATCCACATTAATCAATTCCCTGATCAAGGCGGGATTCGTCATTGAAGAATGTCAGGAAGCTCATATATCAGATGATATGAGACAGCAGTATCCGGCTTTGTTCGGGGGAACGATTCACCGCCCTGAATTCATCTTTTTCAGATGCGGGAAAGACAACTGACTGAATCTTTGATAACCGTAAGGACTTGACAGAGAGAAGCTAAAACACATGTATTGTGATATCAGGGAAAAGGGTTTGTTATTCCTTTGCATGGGTGCTATAAAGCGCTAAACTGATGAAAGGAAGGGTATGAAAAGATGAAGAAAACGCTGTGCTGCTGATGGCGGCGCTGCTGCTGGCCTCCTGCAGCAACGGGAAACTGACGGCCAGTTCATCCCCTCAGTGTCCGGGATGAATTGGCATGGTTTCAGCCATGGGCATGATGCGGCGGAGGGATTCGAACAGCTGATGCTCGCTTCCCCCGGGAAGATCCGTGCGGCCCCAGCCGTGCTCGAACAGGGTGTCGCCGGTGAACAGTTCGTTTTCGATCTGGTAGCAGACACAGCCCTGGGTATGGCCGGGGGTATGCAGCACTTTGATCTCCAGCCCGGCCAGGGTGAGGACGTCGCCTTCATGGACGAAATCCGTAGCCGGGGGCGCGGTGACACTCCGGGAGATCAGGTACTGGCTGCCGTTGATTTCGGGATTGGACAGAAAAGGCGCGTCGGCCGGATGGATGAACACCCGGACGCCGGGTTTCAGCAGGCCGGCGACGCCGGCGATGTGGTCGAAATGCCCGTGGGTCAGGAGAATGGCGACGATTTTTTTATCCCCCGCGGCTTTGCGGATCCGCTCCGGCTCCGCGCCGGGATCGATGACGATACATTCCGGTGAATGGTTTGCGGACACGATATAGCAGCAGGTGCAAACCATGCCGACAGTGAGGGTCTGGACGTTCATACCGTCTGTTCCGCCTTTCTGCGATACTGTGACGAATTCGGTTTCCGGATCCGTCCGGATTTACAGAATCTTCTCCGAATCCAGCAGGATGGTGACCGGACCGTCGTTGACCAGGGATACCATCATTTCCGCGTGGAAGCGGCCGGTTTCCACCCTGACGCCCTTCGCCCGCCAGGCTTCCACCAGCCGGGTGTACATCGCGTTGGCTTCTTCCGGCTTCGCGGCCCGGATATAGCTGGGCCGCCGCCCGCCCCGGGCGTCGCCGTACAGGGTGAACTGGCTCACCGCCAGAATGCTGCCGCCGGCGTCCAGTACGGAGCGGTTCATGACGCCGTTTTCGTCGTCGAAGATCCGCAGGTTCGGCACTTTCTCCGCCATATATTTCAGATCGGCGTCCGTATCCTCCGTGGACACGCCGATCAATACCATCATGCCGGGGCCGATCCGCCCCACTGTTTCTTCGCCCACGGTGACGGAGGCTTCCGTCACCCGCTGCACCACACAGCGCATCCTGGTTTCCTCCTTTAACGTCGATTCAACCCCAAAATCCGATCACATTCGTTCAAATATTTCCGCGGCCCTTTGCACAATCTGTCTTCCCGCTTCATGTGTGTGCTGGTTTTTGCGTTCTCTTATGATACAGTGTTTCCAGGTTCTGATCCCTGTTTTCCACTGCGGTACCTTTTAAAAATCTTCGCGTCAGCCGGTGACCCGGTATACATCCATGATGTCCGACTTGTTCCGCAGGGCCTGGATGACCTTGTCCATCTGTTCCCGGGAGCGCACGTCCAGCGTCAGCTTCAGGGTGCTGATGCGGGTGCGGTCGTCGGTCTGGATGTTCGCGGCCTTGATGGATACGTTCTGCTCGCCGATGAGCAGGGCGATTTCACCCAGCATGTTAACCCGGTCGTAGGCGAGGATCTTGATGGTGGCGTAGAAGGAACCTTCGCCGTCGTCGGCCCATTCCACCGGGATGCGGCGCTCCTGCTCGCCGTTGACGGCGTTGGTGCACTCCGCCTTGTGGATGGTCACGCCGCGGCCCCGGGTGATGTAGCCCACGATCTCGTCTCCGGGAACCGGGCTGCAGCACTTGGCGAAGCGCACGGGGATATCCAGGTCCTCGCTGCCGGTGAGCACGATGCCGTGATGGGCGCGGCGCTGGCTCAGCTTGTGCTCGTCCAGGGTCTCCGGCAGCTCGTGGAGAACCGGAGACGCCGCGGCCTCCCGGGCTTTCTGCTCCTCCAGCAGGCGGGTGACCACGTACACGGAGGCCATGCCGCCGTAGCCTACGGAACCGCAGATGTCGTCGAAGGCGGTAAAGCCGTATTTCTTCAGCAGCGGGTCGTAGTTCTCCGGTTTGGCGAGGTCGCTCAGGCGCACGCCCCGGCGGGCGCATTCCTTTTCCAGCATATTGCGGCCCAGCTCGATGTTCTCCTCCCGCAGGGCTTTTTTCAGGAACTGGCGGATCTTGGCCTTGGCCTGGGGCGTCTTGCAGATACGGAGCCAGTCGGTGCTGGGGCCCTTGCTGGAGGCGGAGGTCATGATTTCCACCCGGTCCCCGGTGTTCAGCTGGGTTTCCAGCGGAACGATCTTGCCGTTGACCCGGGCGCCGACGCACTGGTTGCCCACCGCGCTGTGCACCCGGTAGGCGAAGTCCAGGGGCGTAGCGCCTTTGGGCATGGAGATGACGTCGCCCTTGGGGGTGAAGAGGAAGACCTCCTCCGAGAACAGATCGGTTTTCAGGGTGTCCAGGAATTCCCGGGAGTCCCGGGTTTCCGTCTGCCAGTCCAGCATCTGCCGCACCCAGAACAGTTTGTTGTCCAGCTTGTCGGCGGCGGAGCCCTCCTTGTACCGCCAGTGGGCGGCGATGCCGTACTCCGCGATGCGGTGCATCTCCCAGGTGCGGATCTGCACTTCGAAGGGGAAGGGGATCTTCCGTCCGCCCACCACCGTGGTGTGCAGGGACTGGTACATGTTGGCCTTGGGCACGGAGATATAATCCTTGAACCGGCCGGGCACCTGGTTCCACAGGGTGTGCACGATGCCCAGCACCGTATAGCAGTCCGGGATCGTGTCCACGATGACCCGGATGGCGATCAGGTCGTAGATCTGGTCGAAGGATTTGCCCTGCAGCATCATCTTGCGGTAAATGGAATAGAAATGCTTGGAGCGGCCGTCGATATCGAAGTGAATATGCTGCTGATCCAGCCGCTCGGAAAGCTCGTCGATCACCAGGCGGATGTTTTCGTCCCGCTCCGCCCGCTTCATGCCCACCAGGTGGATGATTTTGTTGTATCCGTCCGGATCCAGGTACTTGAGGGACAGATCCTCCAGCTCCTGCTTCAGGGCGTACACGCCAAGACGGTGGGCGAGCGGGGCGTAGATATCCAGGGTTTCCCGGGCGATGGCCACCTGCCGGTCCGGAGACTGGTGGCGCAGGGTGCGCATGTTGTGCAGCCGGTCCGCCAGCTTGATCAGCACCACGCGGATATCCTTGCTCATGGCCAGGATCATCTTGCGGAGGCTTTCCGCCTGCGCTTCCTCCCGGTTGGCAAAATCCAGCCGGTTCAGCTTGGTGACGCCGTCCACCAGCTCCGCGACCTCGTCGCCGAAGTTTTCCCGGATCATGTCCAGCGTCACGCCGGAGCAGTCCTCCACCGTGTCGTGCAGGAGGCCTGCCGCGATGGTCGGAGGATCGATCATGATCTCCGTGAGGATGCTGGCCACCAGGCAGGGATGGATGAAATAACGCTCGCCGCTTTTGCGGAACTGGCCTTCGTGCGCCTTTTCGGCGAATTTCCAGGCTTTTTCCACCAGCAGGTATCCGTCCCCGGGATGATACTTCTGGATGCGGTTCAGCATCTGATCCAGGGGCATGGATTCGTACGCTGTGTATGCCATCGTCGAACCTCCTTTCCGGTGATATACTTTATAACGAATCTGTCGTCCGGATTCGTTCCTGTCAGTGGAGAAACAAAGGTATTTTTCTGATTTACCGCGTGAACAGCCCGTTTCGCGTCAGCCAGCGGATCAGCGGGCTGTTTTCGATGGGACTGAAGCCGGAAGGTTTCAGCCGCACGAAGAAGGGATCGGTGTTCCAGTCCAGCAGCCCGAGCTCCCAAAATGCCTGCAGCCCCACCATCGCCTGCTTCCGGTTCAGGCCGGACAGGCGGGCCAGATCCCCGAGGCCCGGTATGCCGCGGACGGCTTTCAGGGTCCTGTACAGCGCTCCCAGTTCGGCGTAGGTGACGGCCAGATCCTGAAGCTGTTGTCGGACGGCTTCCGGGGAGGCGGTCAGCACCTCCGCGTGGGGGCATTTTTCCCGGATCCAGTCCGCTTCTCCGGGCAGGGCGCCGTCCGCCAGGATCACGCGCTGCCAGCGGTCCGCCAGCGCGGCGGGATCCCAGCCGCAGAGCACGGCGGAGAAGCCGCGGGGATCGGTGATCTTCCGGATTTCCGGATCCGCTCCCGTTTCCTGCGCCAGGGAGGCGGCGAGGGATTTGGAGCGGGTCAGCGCCAGAGTGCCCAGGGGCTGCCGCAGGAAAGCCGCCATCTCCTCCCGGCTCACGGGAGAAGCGGGGGTTTCCTGTTCATTCGCCGGAAGCAGGCTCAATTCCTGCAGGAGGGAGCGGAAAAGGGCATCCTCCGAGGGCTTCGGGACGCTGCCGGGAGAGGGCCGCAGGGCCTGCACCCGCAGCTGCACGCTGACGCGGCCTTTGTATTCGTTCAGGGCGGGGGAATACAGGGCGTCCACCCGGGTGCGGCCCCTGTCCGCCTCGTCCCCCATGGAAAAGGCGATGCCGTCCATGAGCTTTCCGGCCGGGTCCAGCAGGGACAGCTTCAGATGGCTTCCGTCCCGGCCCACCCGGCGCATTTCCTGCACGTCCGCCTCGGAGACCAGGAACACCGGCGCGGGGTTGCCGCAGCCGGTGGGCTCCAGCAGATCCAGCAGCCGCAGGGCTTCGGGCGTCCATTCCCGGAAGGGGAGCTCCAGGTCGTACTCCCTGACCGGGGGGAAGCAGGCTTCGTCACAGTTCTCCCGGACGGCCCGGTTCAGGCTGTCCCGGAATTCGGGGATCCGGCTGGTTTCGACGGTGAGCCCCGCGGCCTGGGCGTGGCCGCCGAAGCGGACCAGCGTGCCGGTGCACAGGGACAGCATCTGATAGATATTGACCCCGGGAATGGAGCGGCAGGAGCCCACCGCGGTTTCCCCCTGCAGGCTCAGCACAATGGCCGGGAAATGGTATTTCTCGCACAGCTTTCCGGCCACCAGGCCGATGAGACCGCTGTTCCAGCCCTCTCCGGCCGCGATCAGCACACGGCCCTCCCGGAAAGGTTCCCCGGCCAGGATCTGCGCTTCGGCCTGCTTCAGCACGGCCTGTTCCTCGTCCTGCCGGCGGCGGTTGTTTTCCTCCAGATGCCGGGCAACGGCCTGCGCCTCGCCGGGATCGCCGGTGGTCAGCAGGCGCACGGCCTGCCCTGCCTCCTCCAGGCGGCCCGCGGCGTTGATCCGCGGCCCCAGCCGGAAGGCCAGATGCTCCGCCGTGACCGGCGGGGCGATCCCGGCGCATTCCAGCAGCGCCCGGATTCCGGGCCGGCGGCTGTCTGCCATGCGCAGCAGCCCCTCCCGGACGATGACGCGGTTCTCGTCCTCCAGGGGGACCACGTCCGCCACGGTAGCCAGGGCGGCCAGGTCCAGCCGCTTTTCCACGCCAGGTATGCCCTGCAGGGCCTGGCAGAGCTTCAGGGCGACGCCGGCGCCGCACAGGCGGCGGAAGGGCGCCTCGCCCAGCAGCGGATCGACGATCACGTCGGCGGGAGGCAGAACCTCCGGAGGTTCGTGGTGATCCGTGACGATCACGGTCAGCCCCAGCTCCCTGGCCAGGGCGACCTCCTTTACGGAGGAAACGCCGCAGTCCACGGTGATCAGCAGGCCGTAGTCCCGGGCGATCTCCCGCACGGCCGCCTCGTTCAGGCCGTAGCCTTCCTCATGCCGGGAGGGAATCCGGAAGTCCGCCCGGGCGCCTTCCTCCCGCAGGGTTTCCAGCAGGATGGCGCTGGCGCAGACGCCGTCCACGTCGTAGTCGCCGTAAACGAGGATGGGCGTTCCCGCCGCGGCGGCGCCGCGCAGCAGCGCGGCTGCTTCCGGAACGCCGGTGATCGCCGCCGCGTCGTGCAGGTCAGAAAGGCCCGGGCGGAGAAAGCGGCGGGCCTTCTCCTCCGTATCCGCGCCGCGGCTTCGCAGCAGGGCGGAAAACCATCCGGGAAGGCTGCCGATCGGGGCGGCGTCCGCGGCGGGTCGGGGGACGAACTTCAGCATCGGCACCTCCGGGATCGTCGGGAGTCAATCAGAAAAAAGGGAAAGAGGGACTGTGACACACAGCCCCTCCCGAAAAAGTCAGTTCTCAGCGGGCAGCCGCCTTGCGGATCCGGCGCTTTTCCTCCAGGAACGCCCAGACGTAGCCGTTGATCATGTTCGCACTGTAAACGCCGCTCAGGATACCGATGATGATCGGCAGAGCGAATTCGCGGATGCTGGCGACACCCAGGATACACAGGGCCACGATGGTGATCAGGGTGGTCAGCGTGGTGCAGATGGTGCGGCCGAGGCTCTCCCGGATGGAGATGTTCGTAACCTCCTCGCGGGCGGCGGTGGGCATCTTCTTCGCGTTTTCACGGATGCGGTCGAAGATCACGATGGTGTTGTTGATGGAATAACCCACGATGGTCAGGGCCGCCGCGATGAACGAGGAGTTCATCTGGATGAAAGAGCGGAAGATGACCATGAAGGACAGCATGATCGCCACGTCGTGCAGCAGACCGAACACGGCGGAAACGCCGCTGTTGAAGTCGAACCGGATGGCGATGTAGATCAGCATCAGCGCGGAGGCCAGCAGCACGGAGATGATGGCGTTGCGCACCAGCGTCGCGCCGGCCACGGGACCCACGTAGTTCACGTCGCCGATGGTGGCGGCGTCCGGATACTTCTCGTGGATGCTTTCCTCGAAGGAAGCCTGGATCTTCTGAATGTCGTCCTGGGCCACGTCCTTGATGCGGATGTTGACCTCGTTGTCTCCGGCGCCCTGGACGGTGGCGGTGTAGTTTTTGATGCCCATGCCGTCCAGCACGGATTCCACGTCGCCTTTGACGGCCTTGGCCTTCAGGTCATACTGCATGGAGAGGCCGCCCTCGAAATCGATACCGAGGTTGATGCCGCGGCCGAACAGGGTCAGCAGCAGGGCGAGGACGATAATGCATCCGGAAACGATCAGACAGGTCTTTGAACGGTTCTTGATGGTCATTATTCCTGCACCTCCTTTCCGGAGACCGCTTTGGTGTACAGGGCAACGTTGGTGGCGCCTGCGTTCACGAAGCGGTTCATCAGGAAGCGGGTTACCAGGATCGCGCTGAACATGGACACGATAACGCCCAGCAGCAGGGTCTTGGCAAAGCCCTGGATGGAGCCGGTGCCGAACACCAGCAGCACGATGGCGGCGATCAGGGTGGTCACGTTGGCGTCCAGAATGGCGCTCATGGCGTTCTTGAAGCCGGCGCGCACGGAGGCTTTCACGGAGCGGCCCTTGCGGGTTTCCTCGTTAAAGCGCTCGAAGATGATGACGTTGGCGTCCACCGCCATACCGATGCCGAGCACCACGCCGGCCAGGCCGGGCAGGGTCAGCTGGATATGGAAGCAGGCGATGAGCATGAACAGCACGATCACGTAGATCGTCAGGGCCCAGGAGGCCACCACGCCGTTCAGGCGGTACCGGACGATCATCAGAACCATGATCAGCAGAATGCCGATGAAGGCGGCCGTCACGGAGGTGGACACGGCATCCTGGCCCAGGGTGGCGCTGACCTTGTCGACCTTCTGCTGGGTCAGCTCCAGGGGCAGGGCGCCGGACTGGATCTTCGCCGCGATGGAGGAAGCCCGCTCCGCGGTGCCCAGGCCGTTGATGACGCCGCGGCCGTCGGTGATGGCGTTCTGCACGGTGGGGTTGATCAGCTCTTCGCCGTCCAGATAAATCGCGATGTTCTTGCCGATGTTGGCGGCGGTCATATCCGCGAAGATCTTGGCGCCTTCGTCTGTCAGGGAGAAGGCGATCTGATGGTCGCCGTCAGAGTAGTAATAGGTGGCGGTCTTGACCATGTCGCCGGTCATGAACACGTCGCCGTTGGGATCCTTGAACTCCAGCTTCGCAGCGGCGCCGATCAGGTCCAGCACGGTATCGTCCTGCACGTCCGGGATTTCCACGCGGATCCCGTCCACGCCGATCTGCTGGACGTTGGCTTCGGTGAAGCCCTTGTCGCTCAGACGCTGGGTAATAATGCTCATGGTGCCCTTCATCAGCTCGTCAAAGCTGGCTTCCGAGCCGGCGGGCGCCTTGGCGGAATATTCCACGTACATACCTCCGCGCAGGTCCAGACCGAGAGACAGGGACTCGGGCCAGGCGGAAGAGTCGGAAGTCGGCAGCCAGGAGAGCACCTTGTACAGCCCTCTGGGCGGCAGGCTCACGCCCGTGAATCCGATCACGCCCAAGGCGATCGTCAGCACGAGCACGATGCACAGCGCGACGATGGAACCGGTTTTGCCGCCGCGCTTTTTGGTGGATTTCATGTCGATCGTTTCCTCCTTCGAAACACAGATAAAGAGATTATAGTCTTCCGCCCCGCTTTCGTCAAGAATTCCCGCGGAAAAAGAAAAAAAGAAGAACATTCCTTTTCGGAAGCTCTTCTTCCTTCACGGGGGAAACCGTCCGGCTCAGGAGAGGTACATGCCGGGGAACAGCATGTTGACGCCCAGCACCTGGGCGCCGAAATCGTTCATCAGGCGCTGCTGGGGAATGCTGCGGCTCATGATCCGCGTGGTAACGCGGGTGACGCCCTCCGCGGCCATGATGGCCATCATCCGGTGCAGCAGCGCCCGGCCCATGCCCTGCTGCCGGCTGCCGGGCTCGATGTAGATGGCCACCAGCTCGCATTCGCTGCCCTGGCCGGCCATGATGACCTCGCCGATGAGGATGGCGTTCCGGTACAGCCCCAGGGTCATGAAATGCGGCATGCGCATCAGGCTGTTCAGGTAGTTCAGATCCACGAAGGTGATCTCGTTCATCTGCAGCCGGTAGATCAGGTTGTTCTGCTCCTCCCAGGTGTGCAGCGGCGTCGGGGCCACGGTGCAGCTCATGGGAATGCGCCCGTCCCCGTAGGGAATGGCGAGCTGCAGGATATCGTCGGTGGCGTCGCAGTCGAACCCGTTGTGCAGGTAAAAATCCTTCATCTGGGTGTCGGCGGGGGAAAGGCTGGTGTACAGCCGCGCCCGCAGCTGGGGGTTCACGTTCTGCAGCACCCGGGCCCGGGCGACCAGGGCGCCGAAAAGAAGATACCGGGAGGAGGCGTCCCCCTCCAGGGAAAAATACATATTCACGGGGCAGTCCGGATACAGGCCGGGCTGCAGCTGATACAGGATATATCCGTAGCCGGTGCGGGTTCCCAGATCGTCCACGGCGTAGAACACATCCTCCGGGTTCATGTTGTTTACGGGTTCCGTCGGATGAATAATCATCATGGCTGGCGTCCTCCTAACAGGGACATATTATAAGGAGTTTGCCCCGGATTGTCAAAAAACTTGCACTTCCGGCGGAATGCTGGTAAAATAGGGACGTTTTCCGATTCATACACGGAAATATGAAGGGAGAGAACGACAATGGCACAGCATCCTGTGTTTGTGATCACGATGGCCGACGGCCGTGAGATGAAGGGCGAACTGTATCCGGAGTACGCGCCCCAGTCCGTCGGGAACTTTACCGCGCTGGCCAACAGCGGTTTCTATGACGGGCTGATTTTTCACCGGGTGATCCCGGGGTTCATGATCCAGGGCGGGGATCCCAAGGGCGCCGGCTACGGCGGCCCCGGATACTGCATCAAGGGCGAGTTCGCCGCCAACGGCGTGCGGAACCCCCTGAAGCATACCTACGGCGTGCTCAGCATGGCCCGGTCCAGCGCGCCGGATTCCGCCGGCAGCCAGTTCTTTATCATGACCAGCAACAGCCCGCATCTGGACGGCCAGTACGCCGCCTTCGGCAAGGTGCTGGAGGGCATGGAAGTGGCGGACGCCATCGTGCATACGCCGCGGAACGCCGCAGACAAGCCCCTGGAGCCCCAGGTGATGGCTTCCATCCGGGTGGATACCTTCGGGGAAGTCTATCCCTTCGATCAGATGTAAGACACGGAGCGCGGAAAGCCGGAAGGGAGGACCCTTCCGGCTTTTTCTGAAGACCGCGGCGGAAACGGAGGAAAGCCCGGATGGAAAAGCAGAAAATTACGGTGAACGTGGCCGGAAGGCCGTATACCCTGGTGTCCTCGGACCCGCCGGATCACGTGCGGCGGGTGGCGGACTACGTGGACCGGAAGCTCAGCGAGACCGGAACGATCACGCATCTGCCCTCGGCGCAGGCGGCGGTGCTGACCTGCCTGAATCTGGCGGACGAGCTGCTCAAGGCGCAGGACGAGAACACCTTCCTGCGCAGGCAGATGCAAAAAAAGGACGACGACTGAGGCTGTACAAGGAGTAGGTATGGAAAATCTGGCACCTGCGGGGGAGTAAGGGAAGCGTCAGCCCGGTGGGCTGTTCGCCGCAAGGCGAAAGCGACCCGAGCGAGTCAGCCGAAACGAACAGAGCGACCGCTCCAAGGGAGATCTGTGACGATTGAGGCTGCGGAAGGAGTATGCATGGAAAACTTAGCACCTGCAGGGAATCAGGCATCCCTGGAGCGCGCGGAGGCCGCCGGGGCGGACGCGGTTTACCTCGGCTACACCGCCTTCAGCGCCCGGGCCGGCGCCGGCAACTTCGACCGGCAGCAGCTGGCGGAGGCGCTTCGCTTCGCGCATCTGCGGGGCATGCGGGTGCACGTGACGGTGAACA
>CAMKJS010000061.1 GCA_946413245.1 uncultured Clostridia bacterium | reverse complement strand
CGGCGCCGATGGCAACGCATTCGTCCGGGTTGATGCCCTTGAAGGGCTCCTTGCCCGTAATCTTCTTGACCGCTTCCTGCACGGCGGGAATCCGGGTGCTGCCGCCGACCAGGATCACCTTCTGGATCTGGTCAACAGTCAGCCCGGCGTCCTTCAGGGCCTTCCGCATCGGCTCGATGGTGGATTCCACCAGATCCGCGGTCAGCTCGTCAAACTTCGCCCGGGTCAGCGTGATGTCCAGATGCTTGGGGCCGGTGGCGTCCGCCGTGATGAAGGGCAGGTTGATGTTCGCCGTGGGCGTTCCGCTCAGCTCGATCTTGGCCTTTTCCGCCGCTTCCTTCAGCCGCTGCGCGGCAATCCGGTCCTGCTTCAGGTCGATGCCGTTTTCCTTCTTAAACTGATCCGCCACGTAGTCGATAATCCGCTGGTCGAAGTCGTCGCCGCCCAGCCGGGTATTGCCGTTGGTGCTCAGCACTTCGAAGACGCCGTCTCCGATGTCCAGAATGCTGACGTCGAAGGTGCCGCCGCCCAGGTCGTACACCAGGATCTTCTGGTTCTCTTCCTTGTCCAGCCCGTAAGCCAGGGAAGCGGCTGTCGGCTCGTTGATGATGCGCAGCACGTCCAGGCCCGCGATCCGGCCGGCGTCCTTGGTCGCCTGCCGCTGGCTGTCGTTGAAATAGGCGGGAACGGTGATGACGGCCTGCGTAACCTTCTCGCCCAGATAGCTTTCAGCGGTCTCCTTCATCTTCGTCAGAATCATGGCGCTGATATCCTGCGGGGTGTACTGCTTTCCGTCAATGCCGACCTTGTAGGCGGTACCCATTTCCCGCTTGATGGAAATAACCGTCCGGTCGGGATTGGTGACAGCCTGACGCTTGGCCACCTGACCGATCAGCCGCTCTCCCTCCTTGGTGAAAGCCACCACGGACGGGGTCGTACGGCTTCCTTCCGCGTTCGCGATCACAACGGGCTGCCCGCCTTCCATCACGGCTACGCAGCTGTTCGTGGTACCCAGGTCGATTCCGATAATCTTGCTCATACTCGTTTCCTCCCTTTATCTGTCGATGTTGGTATAATCTGATCTATCCGGAACGGCCGCTTCCGCCGCCGCTCCATCCCCACGGGCCTTTCGGCCCGATGCAGGCATTCCTTATTCCGGCACAACCTTCACCATGGCGTGGCGAAGAATCCGGTCCCCCATTTTGTACCCCTTCTGCAGCACCTGGCATACGGTTCCGGGCTCCCCGTCTTCGGGCGTGCCCTGAAGCACCGCGCTTTCCAGGTTCGGGTCGAACTTCTCCCCGAGCCGCTCGATGGGTGTGACGTCCATCTTCTGATAGACTTCCGTCATCTGCTTCAGCACCAGCTCCACGCCGCTCTTCAGCGCCTGATCCTCGCTCTCCGCTGCCGCGATGACCGCCCGTTCCAGGTTGTCCAGCACCGGGAGCATGACCGCGGCGGTATCCTTCCGGCCGTCCGCGTAAGCGTCCGCCCGGACGCTCTCGTTGCGCCGGCGGTAGTTTTCAAAATCCGCCTGAATCCGCTGCGCCATGGCCAGGTATTCCGCCGCCTTCGCGTTCGCGGCTTCCAGCTGCTTCTCCGTCTCGTCGGCGGCTTCCGGTTCCGCCGCCTCCGCGGCTTCCTCCGGCGCCTGTTCCTCAGCCGGCGCTTCCTCCGGAACGACGGTTTCCTTTTCCTGTTCTTCCGGAACCTGTTTCCTGTCCTTCCTGCTCATCCTTCAGTCCGCCTTTCTGATTGCTGAAACCCGATTTCTACGATCGGCCCTTGCTGTCGTCGTTCAACATCTCCGTCAGCTGGTGCCCCATCATATTCAGGATGGAGATCACTCTGGAGTACTGCATGCGCGTGGGCCCGATCACCCCGATGGTTCCATGGTGCCCGGTCCGGGTCGAATAGGTGGCTGTCACGATGGAACAGTCCGCCATTTCCGGCACGCCGGTCTCCGGACCGATCCGCACCGTGAAGGCCATCTCCCCGTTCCCGCGGATAATGTCCTCCAGCTTGTCCCGCGTCTCCATCAGGCTCAGGAAGCTTCTGGCCTTCTCCATATCGCTGTATTCCGGATAGGCCAGCATATTGCTGGTGCCCCCCACCGCGATCTGGGCGGTGCGCGGAAGCTCCTTCCTTTCGGTCAGGAATCCGTACAGGCCCTGGAGAACCTCGTCGTTATCCCGCATGCGCTGAATCATATCCGGCATCCGGTCGCAGGCTTCCTGCAGCGTGCAGCCCTGAAGCTGCTCCGTCAGGTTGCGGGAGATATTGTACAGCGTATCGCTGTCCAGCTCCGCGCTCACGTGAATCAGGCTGTCCCGGATAATCCCCAGATCCGTCACGATGACCACCAGCGCCGTACCCCGGGAAACCGGCACCAGCTGCACTGTCTGCAGCTTCGGCGCCTTCCCCTTCGGCCCCAGGACCACCGCCGTATAATTCGTCAGGCTGGAAATCACCTGGGCGGCTCGGTCGATCACGTCCTCGATCTGCCGCGTCCGGCCGGAAAAATGCGCCTGGATGCTCTCCGCGGAGTTGTTCGGAATCTTCCCCGCCTGCAGCAGCGTGTCCACATACAGCCGATAGGCTTTCGCGGAAGGAATCCGGCCCGCGGAAACGTGCGGCTGATCCAGATAGCCCAGCTCCTCCAGATCGCTCATCTCGTTCCGGATCGTCGCGGAGGAAAGACCGGTTTCATATTTCCGGCTGATCGTTCTGGATCCGACGGGAACGCCTGTCAGGATGTAATCGTCAATGATCGCCTGCAGGATTCTCATCTTGCGATCATCCATAGTCATACGCCCGCCTCCTTCCGCGTTGTTAGCACTCGACGCTGTTGAGTGCTAATCCATGGCCATAATGTACCACCATCCCTCCTCTTTGTCAATAGGAGGGAGGTGAAATTTTGGTGAATACCGTCTGTTTGTCAGTTGTATGTCAGATTTCAGATGCCGGTTCCGTCGCAGGCTCCGGCTCCTTCCAGCTTCCGTTCGCATATTCGAACACGAAAGCGGCGGCGCCGGTTTCATCCTGCACTGTCACCGTGGGGACCACGCCGTCCGAGGTCACCAGCCCCTCCGGAATAATCATGTTCAGATAGTTCTTATAGAAGCGGGCCGGGTCGTCCCCGGTATAGGGCATCAGACGGGCCGGATCCCCTTTGTCCAGGATCCGGACCCGGATGGTTTCCGCCCCGGTCACTCCGCTCAGGAACAGTTTTTTCGAGAAGTTGGACTGCAGGAACGTGATCCGGATTTCCGCCTCCGGATTTCCTTTTCCTACATTTCCGGTAAAGTGCGCTGACCCGTAGGTCCCTTCCGTGACGTCGATCTCAAGCAGCCTGTTCACCTTTATGCGGACAGCGGTATCTCCCCCGCACACAAGCAGGCGCAGAACGTTCGCGGAGCCGTCCGAATCCACCGCGACGTTTTCGGTCGTCAGTTCCCCGATTGTTCCGCAGTCCAGTACGGCGTGGTCACCGCTCCGGAGAGTTCTCCGCAGGGAAAGGCAGGCTTCTTCCAGACGCAGGCCGCTGAAAACGGCCTCGCGGCGGATATAGAACTCCGGATTCCCGCTGAGCGCGTGCCCGTCTCCCTCCAGGCGCATGTTCTCCGGCATCGTCAAAAGATAGCCGGAATCCTGAATCTCCACGTCCTCGTCCAGCACCAGGATCCCGCTTTCCCCGGCAGCCGCCAGGGCGAGTTTCATCTGATACTGCCTGTCCACCGTGTTGACCGGTTTCTGGGACGGAAGCGTGCCGTTTTCCGCTTCCTCCCAGGTATATTTGTTCCCGGTTCGTTCTCCTGTGACGCGGCTCCACAGCGTATCCGCCGCGGAAAAAAGAATACGGGGTTTCCCGTCCGTTCCGGCATAGCGGCACAGCACGGAGATCGTCATCGTCCCGCCGTTCTGAAAAAAACGCTCCGCAGAAAACTGCTTCCACCGCTCCGCCAGGCTGCGTTCCGCCTGCTCTCCCGTCAGCTCGTGGAACGCTTTCTCCGTCTTCAGGACGCATTCGGCGCTCCGGCTCGGGCTGTCCGGATCGATGACAGGGGAAAACCAGCCCCGGACCATCAGGGGATCGGAAAGGTCACACCGGAAAACAGCCCGACTGGCCCACACGCGCGGAGACAGTTTCCAGAGGTTCCAGTATTCCGTCGAAAAAAAGCGCAGGTCAAAAGCGACGCCGGTCCGGAAATCCAGATCCCCGTAGGGATCCGCCTGATCCAGCACGCTCCGGAGCGTTTCTTCGTCCAGACCCGAATCGTCCGCCGTCACGCCCGTGCTGAAATTGATCTTCGGCAGCCGGAGCTCCGGCCCGGCAATACCGTAAATGGTACCGCCTCCGGTAGCGTTCAGGTTTCCCCCGGTTTCATGGATATCCAGCCCCCGGATCTTCCCGACGACCGTACCTTCATTTTTCAGGGTAATATAGGAGAACTGGTTCATGGCACGCAGATATACGGCGCAGTCGTCGGACCAGATGGTTCCCCGGTTCGTGATCGTAATTTTGTTCGTTCTGGCCTTGTCGTACAGAAGGCGCCGGATTCCTTCCACCGCCCCGTCGATTTTCAGCACGAGGTCTCCGGTCATCGGGAACTCCGCGGCAGCGCGGTTCCTGTCCTTCAGCACCGTGCAGTCCTTTTCGATCTGCAGTTCCAGGGTGCCGCCGTCGTTCTCGCCGGTCAGATCCGCCGCGACCCCGTTTTTCATCCGGAATGTCCCGGTAGAAAAGGAAGGCGCGTACAGAACGTACCCGTTCAGATCCAGGGTGACCGTCACCTTCGGATTGCCGCTCAGCGGGAGAATGTTCCGCAGATCGGTGTCCCCCGTCAGTTTGAGGGAAGCACTGCGCTTCGCGGCCCGGACGGCGTCCGCCAACAGCCGTCCGCGCTCCTCCGCGCGAACGCGGGTTTCCTCGCTCCCGCCCAGATAAGCGGCAAGCCTGGCGGCAGCCTCCGCCGTGCTTTCCTGAACTTCCCGCAGCTTCGCCAGAACGGTGTTCTCAAAAACGATGGTCTCCTCGGCCCGGGCGGAAAATCGGAAAGCGCCCGGAACAGCCAGCGTGAGGCAGAGAACCAGCAGGAGTATCCTTTTCATTCTCCGCCTGCCTCCTTCTTCTCCTCCTTTTCTTCTCCGGCCGCCGGATCTTCTTCGCAGCCCGCCATCCGCAGAATCTGTTCCCGGGCTTCCCGGCAGATCCGGGCCTGTTCCTCCGGGAAAGGCACTTCCGGACGGAACTCCAGAACCTCTCCGAAGGTAATCGTCCGTTCTTCCTTATTGGCGTATACCGGCATAATCCGGAGCTTTTTCCCGGTACGCCGCCAGTACGCCGTCGCCAGCATCACAAAGCCGGGGCTCAGTTCCCCGATTCCCTTCTGCACATATTTCTGATCCGTGACCTCAGGGAAAATCAGCAGATTGTCGCCGGCCTCCAGCGCATCCACGCTCTGGCGCACCGTATCCCGCAGCTTCATCGGCTGATCCCGGTACACAGGGATCGCTTCGATCTGATGCATCACCGTCATGCTCAGCCATCCGATAAACCGGGCCAGAAGACGCTGCACGAACCCGGGTGCCTTCAGGCGGCTGAAGGTATTCTCATACACGTATTTCGTGATTTCCTGCTGATCCGTCATCATGGTGGATATGGTCCACGGACGAACCGGAACCGGAATAAAAAGCCGGCATACAATGGGCCCGTAAAACTCCCCGTGGTTGCTCAGGAAAACCAGCGGATTTCCCTCTTCCTCCACAATATGATCCGCGTGCACCAGCTTATGCCGGTACGACGGCTTCAGAATCAGAATGATAAACCGGGTCAGGTAGGGCTGCCGGTAATGCCCCGTCGCCATATGCTCCACCTGACGGCGCAGCGCGGGGTTCTCCCTGCCGGTTTCCTGCAGCTGCAGCAGCTGGCGCATTTTTCCGATATACCGGCTGCTGAAGGGAAAGTTCAGCACGCTGACGAAGGCGCAGACCACCACCGTCGCCAGCGGAACAAACAGCATGGGGCGGAAGCGCGTCACGGCCTCCCCGAAGGTTTTCGGCACGTCCCTTTCCGTCGAGAAGCAGATGATAATCAGAGCCAGCAGGGCAAGCACGTCCCCCAGAAGCCGGGCAAACTCCCAGTTCACCCGCCGGATCTGCCGGTACTGCTCCGGAAATTTGCGGCCTGTCAGCACAGCGAGATCCGGAAGCAGCCGCTCAATCCGGCTCAGACCCGTCAGGCTGACCGCGCCGCCGGCGCTGCACAGGCACAGGCCGGCACAGATTCCGCTCAGGCTCAGTTCCGTTTCAGCCAGGGTCAGCAGCCGGATGCAGATCAGCACGCCGCCGAGCCAGAGCACCAGTCCCGCGCACAGCATATAGGTCGGGTCCTTCTGGCTCTTTCTCTCCGTCCGGTGCAGAAACAGAATCCCGGCCTCCGCCGCGCAGACGTTGCAGACCAGCCCGACGGCCACGGCCGGGAGCATCTCCTCCCTTCCGGCCGCGAGCAGGGCGTAGAGCACAGTCAGCGTCAGCTCCAGCGCCATCATCAGCAGCAGACCGATCCATTCGAAGGACCGATAAGCCTGCAGGGAGCTGATGTCCGCCTCCCCCTCCTCCGGTTCCTCCGCCGGTCCGCCATCAGCCGTCAGCAGCTGCCGTTCCGCGTAAAACTGGAGCGCCAGCCAGATCACGAACCCGCAGGTCAAAGTAATCCCGGTCAGGAGATCCAGGCTGGCCAGCAGCACGGTGCACGCAAGAACGCCCCACAGCGCCTGCGCCAGAACAAACAGCACCGTGGAACGTGCGGATGGATTTTCATTTTTACGCAGAACCCGGGTGTACAGTTCGACGCTTCCGTCCGCCAGTAGGCTCAGCAGAACCATGGCGAACATCAGCCAGATTCTCGGGTTTTCAATGGTCGTCGGGTAAACAGCCGTCAGCGATACCGCCATGACGGTCAGCACCGCCAGCAGCAGAATTCCCCATTTTCTGGCATACGCCGGAAGATACCGGCGGTTTCTCCTGCCGTAGGCGAAGCTGAACACCCGCACCGCCCGGCCGCAGAGATACAGGCATCCGCCGTACATCGGCATACCAAGCAGCGCGTTGGATACCAGCATACAGTAAATATATCCGTAAAGCTGGCTCACTGTCGCACTGAGGATGGATCTCTCACGTGTCTGCCGGTTGGTCACCGTGTAATCGTTCCTTTCTCAGCGATGTCGGGTTATTCCTCCTCTGTCAGCCGCAGCCCCATCAGGGCAGGAGTCAGCATGACCGCGATCATAACCGCGTAAATCAGGAATTTATTGATCGTACTCCGGTCCAGGGCGAATTCCAGCGCCAGCCCGATTCCGCCGGCGATGGGAAGCATGATCAGGGCGGCCCGCCGCAGTCCGGTTTTCCCCTGCCGGCAGCGCACGGCCGCCGCGATGACGCCGGCGCACAAAACCAGCAGCGCCGTCACATGCTGCAGCCCCACGAAGGAAATGCTGAGAAACAGATCGTACCGGAGGCTTTCCATAATGATGGCTCCCGCGCCGAACAGAATCAGGAACGCCACGCAGAGGTTCCCGTCCCGCCGCCGCTTTCTCACTGCCCGGATCAGCAGGATCACGAAGAGCACCGCGGCGCATGCGGCGGCGATCCGGTATGTCGCGATATAGGCGTCGTACTCGTCCCGGACCGCGAGAAAACTGTTCGCCAGCCATTCGCTGTCCAGGTTCCGGCTGATATCGAATTCCGGGATGTACCGCTCGCCGATCCGTTCCAGCGTGATGAACAGCGGCAGAGCCAGGGCAGCGGCATCCAGAAGAACGCCCGGTTTCTGCCCGGTGATCCTGGCCGTGAGCCAGGCGCCCAGCAGCACGCCGCCGATCAGGCCCATCATGCTCCAGCCGCCGCCGGTGATCCGGAGCCAGCCGCTGAGAGGCATCAGTCCGCCCAGCTCAAAGTTCATCAGGCAGAACGCCAGCCGGGAGCAAAATGCCCCCAGCAGGATGCACAGCACGGAAGCCAGGCTCCCGGTGCCCTTCGGCAGGCCGCGTTTCCGGATAAACAGACAAAGCGCCAGAACAGCCGCCGCGGCTCCCGCGGCGGCATACAGGCCGAATGCGTATACCTCGGTCCCCAGAATGCTGATTCTGGCGGCCTCTTCCCACAGCTGCATGGCTTGTCCGTCCCTTTCGTCGGAATTGCTTTATTCTTCGGGAACCGCCGTGGCAAAGTAAATGATGTCGCTGATTCCGCGCTCGTCTCCCCCGGGCATTCCCTTGTATACGGTTCCGTTGAAAACCATTTCGGCGGAATTGCCGCCGTCCAGGTTGAAGGCCTGCACGCATCCCAGCGCGTACATCTTGTCCGCCAGCTGCTGATGCGTCACGCCCGCGGATTCTCCCCGGCCTTCGGCGATCACGAACACGTACTGCAGCGGACCGGTCTGCCCGATGGCGGCCCGGGGCTCCAGCCCGTTCGGATTGTAGCCGTATCCCGTGTCCACCTGAATCAGTTCGCCGTCCACCACCAGCGCGGGGCCGAAGGTGAACGCGTTGATCACCTTTCCCTTGTAATTCTTCAGGCCTTCGCTCTTGCGGAAAAGATGGAAATCCGCGTTCTCGTCGATCACGAGGATATCCTTCATCCGGTTCGTCTTGCTGCGGATTTTCCCGGTCATCCGGTATTCAAACGTCGTCTTCTGCGGATCCATCACGAAATCGTCGCCGTTCAGCGCGATCACGGCGTTGTACATCTTCGCCATGGTGCTCACCGTGCGGGTACGCTTGCTGGTCAGCTTGTCCCCGGCGATCCCCGTGCGCAGCTGGGTAGGGCTGGCGATCCGGATATGGGCAACATGCCAGATCACGCCGCTTTCTTCCTGCGTTTCCACGGTTACGCGGATGGTTTCGTCTTCATACCCGTTTTCCGTGTAGGAGTCTTCCCGCGGGGCCGGAGCGGCGCTGAAATCCAGCGGCAGCTCCCACTGAACGGTTTCGGAAAACACGCCGTCTTCCGTCTCCTCGATAATCAGGTCGTCCTCTTCCGCCCTGGCCGAGGAAAACAGCATCCGCCCGAAATCCAGCTCCTCGCCCTCTTCCTCTCCTCCGTCCTCCTCCAGAAGCAGCTTCGCTTCATCCAGCAGGGTTGGAGAAGAAACGGCAAAAGGCAGGGCCAGAATCATTGCCGCGCACAGCAGGGTCAGCAGAATCCGAATCGGCAGTCTGATCATTCTTCCTCTTCCTCTTCTTCGCTCAGTTTCGTTGTGGCGATCTCATACAGCTTTTCAGCCAGGTCCTCGTCCGCCACGGGAACAAACTCTTCTTCCTCCTCGTCGTCTCCGGAGGGAACCACCTGACAGACGATGCAGCCCTTGTTGCCTTCCTCGTCCGGCTCCGCGTCCGCCAGCAGCGCGTATTCCTCTCCGTTATAGAAGAAATAATCCTCCACGGTGAAGGAGTACTCGACGCCGTCCTCGTCCTCGAAAACCACCAGATCGTCCATTTCGTTTCCGTCCATGCCGTTCATTTCAAATTCATCCATTCAGAACACCTCATTTCCTGTTTCTGTCTTGTTCCTGTCCTACAAAACAACGAAATATTATATCGAAACCTTCCCGGTTTGGCAAGTTGACTTTCGCGGCCGCCGGACGTATGATGCTTATGTCTCCGGGTTCTTTTTCTTCAGCGGATGCCGCGTTCCGTCCTTTTCCTGAATCACCACGTTGTCCAGGACGGCTCTGAACTGTTCCCGGTACCCCGCGATGTATTCCTGCCGCAGGCTGGCCTGCTCGGCCAGTTCCTCTTCCGTGAGAGGGCCCTGTTTTTTCTTTCTGGCCAGTTCGTTGATTCTGGCGATTTTCTGCGGGTGCATGCGGAATTCTCCTTTTCTTCTCGCTTTTTTCCCGGCGCCTTTCCTGCGCCGAAGAATCTGTGTTTCGGAGGGATATCCATGATCCAGGGCAAATGGTATGCGCCCGGGGAAGACCTTGCGGAGGTGCTCCCGGTCCGCCGGGCGGTTTTCGGCCGCGGTGAAGACCCGCTGGACGCCGAAAGCTGGAATGTGCTCGTCTGGGAAGACGAAGTCCCCGCCGCGTCAGGCCGGATCTGGTGGCGGGACGGAGCCTACCGCCTGGGGGATCTCTGCGTGCTTCCGGACCGCCGCGGGCGGAAGCTGGGCGACCTTGTTCTCCGCCTGCTGCTGTTCAAGGCCCAGTCCCATGCCGCCCGGGAAGTCCGCCTCGCGTGCTCCCCGGATTGCTGCGGCTTTTTCGCGCGCCTCGGCTTTCTCCCGGAAAGCGTTTCCGGGCAGGAGACGGAAATGCTGCTGGAGGGAGACCGCATCGAGCTCGACTCCTGCAAAAACTGCCGGAAGGACAACTGCCCGAACCGGAAGAACTGAATCGGTTCAGCCTTCCCCGTTCATCGCCAGCACCCCGCAGACAGCCGCCGCGGAGCATCCGGCTGTGACCGCCAGATCCCCGATCTCACTGCCCACGCTCAGCACGCCCATCGCCGTCGCCATCAGGGCCCCCAGGGCCGGAACCACCGCCAGCCAGTTCATCCAGGCATGGCGGTTCGTTTTTTTCTTCGCCCAGCGCGCCGTCCAAACCGCCATGCAGAGGAGCAGCACCGCGCAGGCGAGGATACGGATCATTCTCTGCCCCAGCCATACCGTCGCCGTCTCCGCCCGGAGGCTCTCCGTCACAATCCGGATTCCTGCCCAGATCACCAGGCTGACCGGCAGCAGATCCCCGTTCCGCGGTACCTCCTGTTTGCGCAGGATCAGCCAGAGGCTCATCGCCAGGAATCCCAGAATCAGCAGGCACATTTCCGCTCTGCACGGGGCAAAGCGCCCGTCCTCCGTGAAGAACGCCAGTTCCGTCACCGGCGGAAACAGCGGCCTGCCTTCGCCTAAGAACGTGTGATGTTCAAACGTCTTCCACACCGCGGCGGCCGGCAGCAGCCCGTAACCCACGGCGTTCAGAACAGCCCCTCTGCCCGGCGGCTTTCCGAGGCGTTTCCGGTGGCTGACGTTCCATCCCAGCGCGAAAAACAGCAGCACCAGCGCGCTGCAGCCCAGGCCTGCCGCCAGCAGGGTCTGTTCCGTCATCATGTCACGCTTCCTCCCTGAAAACCCAGCTTTCCTGCACGCGGTAGCTGATAAAATACAGCAGGGTATCCATCAGAATCTTCGCCAGCCAGCCTGCCATGCCGATCATTCCCAGCAGCCACACCCCGACATTGGAGATACAGATGATGCCGACGCAGAGCGCCGCGTATTTCCACGCCGCCTTTTTGCCGCTGCCGTGCATCCGGAAAACCACGTTTTTGTTCAGCTGAAAATTGACGACGGCGCTGACCAGCCGGGCGCCCCATCCGCTGACCTGGATATTCCAGAAGCTTTTTCGGGCCAGCCCCGCCAGCGGCAGGAGCCATTCCCGCAACAGCGCTGCCAGCAGCTGATCGATGGCGAAGCAGAGCAGGGACACCCACATAAAGCGGATAAAGCTGCCCAGAATCACCTTGTAAATCCGCCAGCTGTCCCGAACCGGATGGAAATGGGTTCCGGCGTTCCCGTCCTCATAAATGGTTTCGATGGTCACCGGCACCATCGGGATTTTTTCCCGGCTGCAGGCGATCAGCACCTTCATCTCGTATTCGTACCGCTCGCCTTCCACATTCAGCATGAAGGGCAGCTCCTCCCGCCGGAAGGCCCGCAGCCCGGTCTGCGTATCGGGAAGATACTGGCCGTACAGCAGTTTGAAGACGACGGAGGTGATCATGTTCCCGCTCCGGCTCTTGGGCGGCACGTTCGGCAGGGTAAAATCGCGGCTTCCCAGATACAGGGCCCGCTTCCCTTCCGTCAGCTTCTCCGCCAGCTTTTCGCAGTCCTCCACCGTGTGCTGCCCGTCCGCGTCCGCGGTAATCACGCCGCTGACGTCCGGCAGATTGTCCAGAATATACCGGTATCCGGTTTTCAGCGCCACGCCTTTTCCGTGGTTGACGTCATGATGCAGCACGACGGCGTTTTCCGTTTCCTCCACTTCCCGGAAAAACGGCTGGAAGCTTTCACTGCTGCCGTCGTCCACCACCACGATATGCCCGAATCCGTTCTCTGACAGGCTTCGGACATATGCCGGCAGCCGGTCGTCCGGCTCCAGGGACGGAATCAGAATCGCTACGTCCCCGGCTGCACGGTGCTCCATGCGTTACCCCTCCCTTGGTTCCCTGAAAAGGGAATACGGGGTCATTATACATCATTTTGTGGTGAAACACAAGTTGACATACCATACCTGTGTGTTTATAATATTTTGCGATCAAAATAAGCAGGAAGCGGAGGGATCACTCCATGGGCATTATTCCGTCCAGGAATCTTGAGGAACAGCGTCGTGAATCCAATGGGATCACGTATTTTGACCGCGGAACGCTGACCGGGAAAAACGGCAGGAAATATGACCGCTTTGCCATTCAGACGCATTTCGTCGAGGTCGGCGAGGATCAGGCCGAGCTGGTCAGAAAGTATGTCCTTCCGCTGGCCCAGCCGGGGGACGTGCTCTCCTTCGGCGCGAAAGTCATGGCCATGTGCACCCGCAACGTGAAAACCCGGGAGGAAGTCAAGCCCGGGTTCTGGGCCAATCATCTCTGGCGCTTCGCCGGCATCAACACCACCGGCGTCGGCATGCATGAGCCGTACAAGCTGCAGCTGGTGATCGACATGTGCGGTCTTCCCAGGGTTCTGCTGGCCGCCTTCGTCAGCGCCGTCACCCGGCCCTTCGGGGTTCACGGCCTTTTCTACAAAATCTGCGGGAAAGGCGTCGGCGGCATCGACGGCTTCTATTTCCGCTCCAGCTTCGACCGGTATAAGCAGATGGCGCTGATCAATCCTCCGAATCCGGTGGAACTCTGCAACCAGTTGGAAAAGGATACCGGGATTCCCGTCGTACTGATGGACGCCAATGATCTGGAACAGAACCAGCTCGGAAAATGCGACGATTTCCCGCTGACAGACGAGGAAATTCAGGACGCCATGGCGGACAATCCTTCCGGCCAGGGAGACGAGCTGACGCCTCTGATCCTGATCCGTCCCCTGTAAGGCGGTGCCGTCCCATGCGCCATATTCCCGCGGCGGAAACGAAGGAAATCCCTGTTCTCTCCTTTGCCGACGCCCTGATCCCCACGAATGACGATTTTGACAGAAGCCGCTGGCTGTACGTGCCGGACAGCTACAACGAATACCGCTATATTCTCGGCACGGCTGGCGCGAGGCCGCTGATCTGCATCGGGATCAATCCGTCCACCGCTGTTCCCGGCTGTTTGGACAACACGCTGAAAAGCGTGGAGCGGATCGCCCTCGGCAACGGCTTCGATTCCTTTGTGATGTTCAACATTTATGCCCAGCGGGCTACCATCCCGGAAGATATGGACCGAAGTCTGAATTCAGTTCTGCATGGGGAAAACCTGAAAGCCTTCGACTGGCTTCTGAACCGCGTCGCCGATCCGGTCGTCTGGGCGGCCTGGGGCGCGGTGATTGAAAAGCGTCCTTATCTGCCTGGCTGCGCGCTGGATCTTGTATCCGTCAGCCGCCGTCACGGTGCCCGGTGGGTCACCGCGGGGCCCCGCAGCAAGGCAGGCCATCCGCACCATCCCCTGTATCTGCGGAAGGACGCCGTGCTGGATCCCTTCTCGGATCTGGAGGCGTATCTGCTGACCCTGGCTGAAAAGAACAAACCCCGTGCACCGGAGGAAAAACCATGCTGAAATCCTACGAGGAAACCTTTACGCTTCGCGTCACGGACTGCGACCTGACCGGCCATTGGCGTCCCGGCGCGATTTTCGCCTGTATGCAGGAGGCTGCCGGAGCGCACAGCAAGCTCCTGGGATGCGGGCGGGAGGAACTGCTCGAGAAGAACATCGTCTGGGTGCTCTCCCGCTGCGAGCTGCAGATGGAGCGCTATCCGTCCCGGGGTGAGGAAATCACCGTGCAGACGTTCCCGATGCCCACGCGGCGCTACTTCTTCCCCCGCTATTTCGTGTTCACGGACGCCCACGGGGAGCCGGTCGGCAAAGCCGGAACCCTCTGGCTGCTTCTGGATATCCGCACGCGGCACATGCTGCCGCCGGGGGACGTCGCCCGGCTGATTCCCGATAACCGGGATCTGTCCGTGCCCATGAATCTGCCGGCCGTAATCGGGCAGCTGCAGGGCCAGGAGTTCGTCACGGAATATACTCCGGTCTATACAGACCTGGATCTGAACGGCCACGTGAACAACACCCGGTACGCGGACTGGCTCTGCAATCATCTTGGAATCGAGATGCTGACCGAATGCGAACCGGAAACCGTGATCGTTTCCTATAATCAGGAAATCCTCCCCGGGCAGCGGGTCGTGCTGCGCCGGATTCTGCGGGACCGGGAATACCGCTTTATCGGGTACGTCGGCGAGAAGGCCGCCTTTGAAATCGGAGGTCTCCTCCGGAAGCGGAAATAACCGGCCGGAATACAGGAAAAAAACAGATTTCAGGCCCTGCCGGATTGACATAAAAGCCCTGAATGTGATAGGATTCCGTCACATCAGGGCGTTTTTTCGCTGTTGATTCGTCTCTGATTCTTTTCTGAGGCAGATGCCTCGGCTTTTTTCATAAGGAGGGAAACGCATGGATTCCATTCGCATCACTGACTGCACGCTCCGCCAGCCCGGGGAACAGCTCGCCTTAAGCTTTCGGGAAAAGCTGGAGCTGTGCAAGCTGATTGACCGTCTGAATGTTTCCATGATTGAACTGAATGCCATCGAGCAGACCCGGGTGGATTCCCTGCTCATCAAATCCGTGTGTTCCGCCGTGCAGAACGCCGGCGTCGCTGTTCCGGTGCACCTGAACGCGGAAAGCGTCCGGCTGACCTGGGAAGCCCTGAAGGAAGGCCGGAAGGTCCGCCTGCAGGTCTTCGCGCCGGTCAGCTCAGTGCAGATGGAATACCTGCTGCACAAAAAGCCCGTCGGCCTGCAGAAGGCCGTGGAGGAAACGATCCGCGAATGCGTGAAATATACCGATGACGTCGAATTCATCGCCGGCGACGCTACCCGCAGCGACGCCTCCTTCCTGCGGCAGATCACAGCCGCGGCGATTTCCGCCGGTGCGAAAACCGTAACCCTCTGCGACACCGCCGGAACCATGCTGCCGGAGGAAATGGGCGTATTCCTGGAATCCCTTCTGAAGGACGTTCCTTCCCTCTCTCAGGTCACGCTCGGGTTTTCCGGCGCGAACCATCTGAGCCTGGCGGACGCCTGCGCCGTGGTGGCTGTGCGGAGCGGTGCCCGGGAAATCAAGGCCGCTTCCTTCCGGATCGATCAGGTTTCCCTGCCCCATCTCGCGACTATTCTGGATTCCCGCGGCGCGATGCTGAACGTTCACTGCGGGATCAATATGCAGGAACTGCACCGGATTACGTCTCAGATCAAAACCCTGTGCCGCACCGCTGGGGACCGTTCCCTTCCGCTGAAGCGGGAGCCCGGCCTTCAGGGAGGGGACGAGCTTCTCAGCGCCCACGATTCCCGGAACGCCGTGGCCGCCGCCTGCGTGAGGCTTGGCTACGATCTTTCCGCCGAGGATCTGGACCGGGTCTGGGAAGTGTTCCGCGCGACAGTGGAGAAAAAGGAGCGGCTCACCCTGCAGGAGCTGGACGCGATCATCGCCGCGGAAGCCATGCAGGTTCCCCCGGTCTATACGGACGTCAACTATGTGATCAACACCGGCAGCGCCGTCGGGGCCATGGCCCATATGAAGCTGCGCTTTCACGACCGGGACCTGGAGGGTATCTCCACGGGTGACGGCGTGATCGACGCCGCTTTCCAGTCCATCGAGAAAGCCATTAACCGGCATTTCGAGCTGGATGATTTCCAGATCCAGGCCGTTTCGGAAGGCCATGAGGCCATGGGTGAGACGCTCGTCCGGCTTCGTTCGGACGGGAAGCTGTATTCCGGCCGCGGCATTTCCACGGACATCGTCGGCGCCAGCATCATGGCGTATATCAACGCCCTGAACAAGATTGCCTACGAGGAGGAAGAGGTATGAACCTTTCTTTTTCGACACGCGGATGGCGGTATCAGCCCTGGGATCAGCTGAGCAAAGAGGCTGAGGAGCTGCACTTTCAGGGTATTGAAGTATATAACCTGCACGCGATTTCCGCGCTGATCGACCGGGACGGCCCCTTCCACCGCTATCATCAGCAGGAAACCATGCGCCAGCTGCGGGATCATCATCTGCAGATTCCCTGCCTGGATACGTCCATCGACCTGAGCGAGCCGGTTTCCTTTGAGGATTTCGATCTGCTGTTCGAGGCCGCGTCCGTGATGCGGATTCCCTATGTCGCTGTGTGCGCCCTGGCGGACGCGGAGGATCTGGTCCGCGAGCAGCTGGATCAGCTGCTTCCGAAAGCAGCGAAAGCCGGAGTATGCCTGCTGATGAAAACCACAGGCATTTACGCCGACACAGCCCGGCTCCGCACCATGATGGACGCGTACGCCTGCGACGAGTTCGCCGCCCTGTGGGATATGCACCATCCCTACCGGGATTTCGGGGAAAAACCGGACGCCACAATCCGGAACCTGGGCGGCTATGTCCGCCATGTGCATCTGCGGGATTCCAATGACGACTCCTCCTACAACCTGATCGGGGAAGGCACGCTGCCCGTGCGGGACATGATGAACGCCCTTTCCTCCATCGACTACAGCGGTTTCATTTCCCTGGAATGGAAGCCGGAATGGATGACAGACCTGGACGACCGGGAAATCATCTTCTCCCACTTCCTGAACTATATGAACCGTTTCGAGAATCCCCGGGGCAAAAAGAAAAACCTGTATTTCAACCATGACGGCACCGGCCGCTACGTGTGGAAGAAGGACGAGCTGATCGACTGCACCTTCTCCCAGGTGCTGGACCGCATGGCTGAGGAATTCCCGGACCAATACGCCTTCCGCTATACCACGCTGGACTATACCCGCACCTACGCGGAATTCCGGCAGGATGTGGACCGGTTTGCCCGGGCCCTGATCTCCCTCGGCGTCCGTCCCGGCAGCAAGGTGGCTATCTGGGCCACCAACGTTCCCGCCTGGTACATCACTTTCTGGGCATCCGTCAAACTGGGCGCGGTGCTGGTCACCGTGAATACCGCCTACAAGATTCATGAGGCGGATTATCTGCTCCGCCAGAGCGATACCCATACCCTGGTCATGATCGAAAACGCGCTGGACAGCGACTACCGCGGCATCATCAACGAACTGTGCCCGGAGATTGCTTCCGCCGTGCCGGGAGAACCGCTGCACTGCAAGCGCCTCCCCTTCCTGCGGAACGTGATCACGGTCGGCTTCAGCCAGAGCGGCTGCCTGACCTTCGAGGAGGCCATGCGCCGGGCGGACTCCGTGCCCCAGGAAACCCTGAAAACCTACGCGGCCAAGGTCCGGCCGGACGACGTGTGCAACATGCAGTACACCTCCGGCACCACCGGCTTCCCCAAAGGCGTCATGCTCACCCATTACAACGTGGTGAACAACGGAAAGTGCATCGGGGACCGGATGGGCCTCTCCACCGCGGACCGCATGATGATTCAGGTGCCGATGTTCCACTGCTTCGGCATGGTGCTGGCCATGACGGCCTCCATGACCCACGGAACCACCCTCTGTCCGCTGCCGTACTTCTCTGCGAAGAACTCCCTGGCCTGCATCCATCAGGAGCGGATTACCTGCTTCCACGGGGTTCCCACGATGTTCATCGCCATGTTCAACCATGAGGACTACCGGAAAACGGATTTCTCCCACATGCGCACGGGGATCATGGCGGGCTCCGGCTGTCCCCCGGAACTGATGCGGCGCGCAGCGCAGCCGGACGAGATGAATATGCGCGGAATCGTCTCCGTATACGGGCAGACCGAATCCGCCCCCGGCAGCACCATGTCCGCCTGGACCGATTCCCTGGAGCTGCGTACGGAAACCGTCGGGTACGCCTTCCCGCACGTGCAGTGCAAGGTGATCGATCCCGAAACCGGTCGGGAGCTGCCGGACGGGCAGGACGGAGAGTTCTGCTCCCGCGGGTACCATATCATGAAAGGGTATTATAAAATGCCCGACGCGACCCGCGCCGCCATCGACAAGGACGGCTGGCTGCATTCAGGCGACCTGGCCCGCCGGAATCCGGACGGAACGTATCTGATCACCGGCCGGCTGAAGGATATGATTATCCGCGGCGGTGAAAACATTTATCCTAAGGAGATCGAGGAATTCATCTATACCCATCCCGCCGTCGCCGATGTGCAGGTGATCGGCGTTCCCGACGCCCGCTACGGCGAGGCGGTTATGGCCTGCATCATTCTGAAGCAGGGAATGACCGTGACCGCCGAGGAAATGACGGAGTATATCAAGAGTCATATGGCCCGCCACAAAGTACCGCAGTATATCGAGTTTATGGATTCCTTTCCCATGAACGCCGCAGGAAAGGTGCTGAAGTACAAGATGCGGGAGGATGCTGCCGAGCGGCTGGGGCTCGTAGGCGCCGCGGGCATCGATACCGCGGGAAATCCCGGAAGAAAATCCTGACAGCGAAAAAGCGCAGAAAAAAAGCTGATCTACCGCTCCGGCAAATCAGCTTTTTTCATGTCGTACATCAGCGCTTGAGCAGGTATCGCAGCGTATTGGGCTCCATCAGCACCTTCGCGCAGCCCATGACCACGCAGTCCCGCGCGTCCTGCGCCACCCTGCAGGGGATTTTCAGCACCTGCTGCACCGCTTCCGCGATCCCGTAAAGGTTGGCCGCTCCGCCGGTCATGGTGATGCCGGCCTCGAAAATGTCGGAGGCCAGCTGCGGCGGAGTCCGCTCAATCACGATCTGGATTCCTTCGATCAGGTCGTTGACGCTGTCGATCAGCGCTTCATAAATCTCGTCAGATTCGATGGAAAGGGTTTTAGGCAGCCCCGAAATCAGATTCCGCCCCGTTACGTCCATCACGACACCGGGATCGCGTTTGGCAGCGCCTCCCAGCGTGATTTTGATCTGCTCCGCGGTCCGCTCACCCACCAGCAAATTGTATTTTTTCCGCAGATAGCGAATAATCGCGTCGTCGAAATGGTCTCCGCCGATGGAGATGCTGCTCAGCACGGATACCGTTCCGTTATACAGCACGGCCAGGTCGGAGGCGCCGGCACCCATGTCCACAATCAGGCAGCCGTAAGGCCCCTGGAAGTTCGCCTGTGCACCCAGCGCGGCCGCGATATTCTTGTCCACCAGCTGCGTCCGGCGGATGCCCGCGTCGAACATGGAGCTGATCAGCGCTTTCTGTTCCATTTCCTTCACCCCGCTGGGCACCGCCATCACCGCCCGCGGGCGGGACAGCACCCTGCGGCCGATGACCCGGGTAACGAAGGAGCGCAGCATGGTGCTCGTCAGTTCGAAGTCGATCATTTCGCCCTGGGCCAGCGGACGGATCACCTGGATGTTGGCCGGCGTCCGGCCGATCATCCGGTACGCCTCCGTCCCGATGGCCAGAATACTGTGGCTTTCCTGCTCGATGGAGACCACCGCAGGCTCACGGAACACGATGCCCTTCCCCTTCATATAGATCACGACATTGGAAGTCCCCAGATCGATTCCGATATCGTTCACCTGTGCCATGTTTCTTCCTCACCTCGTGGTTCAAGGATAGTCCGGTGCCGCGCACG
>CAMKJS010000060.1 GCA_946413245.1 uncultured Clostridia bacterium | reverse complement strand
CGGAGCCGACCCCGGAACCGACAGAAGAGCCCACGGCGGAACCCACACCTGAACCGACCGAGGAACCGACCGACGAGCCGACCGAGGAACCCGAGGACGAACCCGAAGACGGATCTGAAGAGATGAGCGGCACGTTCGCGCACATCCGGCCGGGCGAGGAACCGGAAGAGGAACCGGAAGAGGAGCCTGAAGAAGAATCGGAACAGGTAACCACCGAAGAACCGGAGCAGGAACCGGCACAGAAGCCGGAAGAAAAGCCCACGGAAAAACCGACGGAGGAACCGACGGAAGAGCCTGCTTCGACCACGGCTCCGGAAGACAAGGGAAGCGGTTCCAAGAGCGGCGCCGAGGGACAGTTCCAGCCCGTGATGCACGGCGGACAGGAAAGGCCGGAGGACGAGGACGAACCTTACGATCCCTACACCGGGGAAGACGAAGAAGAATCCTATGAATCCTACGACCCTTATGAACTGTACGACCCCTACGATCTGTACGACCCGTATGTCGAGCCGGCCAACACCCAGGAGCCCAATCAGATCATCGGATACGCGGTCACCATCGGCGACGGCGTCTACGTGCGGAGCTGGCCCAGCTACTACAGCGTGATTCTGGAGGAGCTGCCCGCGAACAAGCTGGTCTACGTAACCGGGCAGACCTACGTGGAAAACGTGCCGTGGCACGAGGTGCAGTATAACGACACGGACTGGGGATATATCCGGGCGGATATGCTGCGCATGCTGAGCGAGGAAGAGGCCGCCGCGTATATTCATCAGCTGGCTGTAACACCGGAGCCCTATGTGGAAATCACGGTGCCCCCCTACAATCCCGAGAATCTGAGCAGCTACGGATACGTATCCTCCACCACCGTGAATTTCCGGACGAAGCCGAGCACCGGCTCCGAACGCATCCGGGTGCTGAAGCAATACGCCTTCTGTCTCGTGCTTGGAACGGAAAAGGTGGACGGAACGACCTGGTACAAGCTGATCTATGACGGAAAAACCGGCTATGTCAGCGGGGACTATTTCAAGCAGCTGACGGTGACGGAGATGCAGCAGTTCCTGAATTCCCCGCAGTATCAGGAGGGCATCAAGAACAATCAGACCGGTTCGGAGAAACAGGGAAGCGACGCGGCGCCCACGCCAGCGCCGGCCTCCGCGGAGGACCAGAAGGTGGAAACCTGGGTCAATCCCGACAGCGAGCTTTCCGTGAGCTATCAGCCCTTCGACCCATTCGCGACCCCTGAACCCCTGAAGGAAAACGAACCGCAGAATAAGGAATATCTGGATTCCCTGGTCAGCCAGATTATCGCCGGCACCATTCCGATCGAAGATCTGGACACCAAGCTGAAGGCAGCTTACCAGGACAGCTCCAACGCCGAGGAAATGATCGCCAACGCGAAGAAGTACGTCGAGGAGAAGCTGGAGGAGGCCGGCTGGAAGAAGCCTGAGCCGACCCAGGAAGTGATCCCGCTGGCTACGGAAAGCGTGGTTTATCCGCAGGAGCAGGATCAGGGCGGATCCTCCGTCGGATGGCTGATCGGAGGCGCGCTCCTGATCGCGGCGGGCGGCGGCGGTTACGCATGGTACGCCGGAAGGCAGCGCAAGCGGAGAGCCGCGCAGATGGCGGCGCAGAGAAGAGCCGCCCAGCAGCGGAGGGAAATGGCCCGGAAGACAACCGAGAGAAACGCCGCGCCGGCACAGGCGGTATCCGCGCAGGCCGCGGCGAAAGCCCGGAACGGGAACGCTTCCGGACGTCCGGGAGGACAGGAAGCACAGAAGGACCCGAATGTAAGGACTGCCGGAGCAGGCACTTCCCGCCGTGACGACGAGGAATCCGGATCCCGGGAACGCCCGGCCGCCCGGAAGCCGTACAGCTCCAGGGTAGACAATCCCTACGCCCGGTACGTATCCAACGGGACGGAAGACAAAGACTACACGGCATCCTACAAGCCCGCGGAACCGCGCGACGGTGAAAACGCCGGGCGGAGAAGATCCCGCAGTGAACGCCGCGGAAGCCAGGACAACAACGAAGAATAAAAAATCACGGTAATCATCGGGGAACGGGAGGAACGGAGCGGTTCCTCCCGCTCTTCTGTATTCCCCGAAACGTTGAAAAAACGGCGAAGGAATGGTATAATCCGCCGTTGAGCAGAGCTCGATTCAGCCAGCGAAGTAAGGAGAAAGGCTGCGATGGAACAAAATCGGGAAACGGGACTCCGGCTGCCGTCGGATTTCCCGGAAGATTTTCAGTATACGGACGAAACGGGACTGAGCGAAGCGGAAGCGGCGGCCGCCATGTCGGGCGGATTCGGAAACCGCGTGACCGTGCAGGAGGGAAAGAGCTTTCCGGAGATCCTGCGGGACAATATCTTCACCCTGTTCAATTTTCTGAACCTGGCGATCGCGTGCTGCCTGATCGCCGTGGGAAGCTACCGGAACACCCTGTTCATGCTGGTGGTGATCCTGAACATCGGAATCGGAACCGTTCAGGAGTGGAAGGCCCAGCAGACCATCCGGAGGCTGCAGCTGATGAACGCCTCGAAGGTCAGCGTGCTGCGCGAAGGAAAGGAGATTTCCCTGCCGCCGGAGGAAACCGTGCGGGGGGATCTGGCGATCCTGCGGGCCGGAGACCAGGTGCCGGCGGACGCGGTAGTCGTGGCGGGAAGCGGCGCGGCCATGGAAGCCCTGCTGACGGGGGAAAGCAACGCGGTGCACAAGCAGGTGAACAGCTGGGTCTACTCCGGATCCTACATTACCGAGGGAAGGCTGACGGCCCAGCTGGTTTACGTGGGCGACGAAAGCTATATCGGACGGCTGACGCGGGAAGCGAAGAAGACAAACAGACCGGGGTCTGAACTGATGGAGGAGCTGAACAAGCTGATCCGCCTGGACAGTATCGTTCTGATTCCTCTCGGAATCCTGCTGTTCCTGAAGCAGGTGCTGATTCAGCACCTGGCACCCGCGGCGGCGGTACCCTCCGCGGCGGCGGCAATGCTCGGGATGATTCCGGAAGGACTGATCCTGCTGACGAGCATCGCGATGGCGGTGGGCGTGATCCGCCTCGGAAAACGCAGCGCCCTCGTGCAGGAGCTGGCGGGGATCGAAACCCTGGCCAGGGCGGACGTACTGTGCCTGGACAAGACCGGCACCATTACCACGGGAAAGATGGAGCTGGAAGCCATCCTGCCGGAAGAGGCCGAAGAGCCGGAGATCCGCCGGGAGCTGAGCCGCTTTCTCGGCGCGTTCGACGAAAAGAGCGGCACGCTGGACGCCCTGCGGCGGGCTGTTCCGCCTGTGCACGAACCGCCGAAAGCCGTCGTTCCGTTCTCCTCCAAAAAGAAAAAATCCGCGGCTACCTTCCGCGACGGAACCGCCCTCATCATGGGCGCGCCGGAATTCGTGCTGGGAGACGCTTATCCGGAGGCGCTTCGCCGCAAGGCGGCGGAGCAGGCCGCAAACGGAAGGCGCGTGCTGGTGCTGGCCGGGGCGAAGGGAATCGTATCGGAAGAAAACATGCCGAAGCCGGAGAAGATCTACGGACTGCTCCTGCTGCGGGATCAGATCCGCCCGGGCGTGGCGGATACCCTGCGGTATTTCCGGGAGCAGGGCGTGGAGATCAAGCTGATTTCGGGCGACGATCCCCGCACGGTTTCCCGTATTGCCCGGGAAGCGGGCGTCGAAGGATGGGAGAAGTCACTGGACGCGTCCTCCTGCAGCGCGGAGGAACTGGAGCAGAAGTGCGGAGAAACCACGGTATTCGGACGGGTTACGCCGGAACAGAAGAAGCTGCTGATTCAGGCCCTGCGCGCCGGGGGGCACCATGTGGCGATGACCGGGGACGGCGTGAACGACATTCCGGCCATGAAGGCGGCAGACTGTTCCATTGCCATGGCGGAAGGATCTGACGCCGCGCGGCACGCGGCGCAGGTGACGCTGCTGTCCTCCGATTTCGCGGTGATGCCGGAAATCGTGCTGGAGGGCCGGCGGGTGATCAACAACATTACCCGGGCGGCGAGCCTGTTCCTGACCAAAACCATCTTCAGCTTCCTGCTGAGCGTGCTGATGCTGTTTTTCCCCGGAACGTATCCGTTCCAGCCGATTCAGCTGACCCTGCTTTCGTCGCTGATGATCGGCCTTCCCGGTTTTTTCCTGGCGCTGGAACCAAGCCGGGAACGGATCCGGGGGAATTTCCTCCGCACCGTGCTGATGCGGGCGCTGCCGGGGGGAACCGCAATCGCGCTGTGCTCCGCGGCGGCCATGGCGCTGACGGCGTTCGGATGGGACCATGAAGCGTGCAGCACGACCGCCATCATGACGGCCTGCTCCATCAGCTACGCAGTGCTGTTCCGGGCCTGCATGCCGCTGAACGGGAAACGGAAAATGCTGCTCATCGGGATTGCAGCGGCGTTTGCGGGGGCTGTGGCGCTGTTCGGGAAGGTGTTCTATCTCACGGCGATGACGGGACCGTCCTGGGCGGCGTACGGGATTCTGACCGCGGCCGGCATCACCATCTTCCTCGGTACCATCTTCATCATTAAGCATAAACAGATTGTCAATTGAAGGAATGTCTGGTATACTATAAAAAAACACCGATCATATCATTTTCCGGAAGCAACTGTTGATGGCAGGGAGGCCGCAAGATGAATATTCAGAAACTGACTGCCCCTTATGAAATTACAAAGATCGACCCGTATCTGGAACCGTACGGCGGGGAGATCGCGCTGCGGATGGACCGGTTCAAGGAGAAGCGCGGCCAGCTGGTCGGAGACAGCGAGACGCTGTTGTCCTTCGCCAACGGGCATCTGTTTTTCGGCATTCACCGGACGGACGACGGATGGGTCGTGCGGGAATGGCTTCCCGGCGCGGACGCCGTCAGCCTGATCGGAGACTTTAACGACTGGGACAAGGAGAGCCATCCGCTGACCCGGGGAGAGAACGGCGTATGGGAAATCCGGCTGAAGGGGCGGGACGCCCTGAAGCACGGCCAGTATCTGAAGCTGTATGTGCAGAAGGGGAAGGACGGATTTGAGCGTCTGCCCGCCTACAGCACGAAGCTGGCCATGGACGAGCGATTCATGAAGCTGTGCACCCAGGTGTGGGATCCGGAACCCTATGCCTGGACGGACGGGGATTTCCTGAAGAAAAAGCCGGAGGCTCCCCTGATCTACGAGGCGCACGTGGGCATGGCCCAGGACAAGGAAGGAATCGGAACCTACCGGGAGTTTGCGGACAACGTGCTGCCGCGGATTCAGCGGCTGGGGTACAACACCGTGCAGCTGATGGCGATCCAGGAGCATCCGTACTACGGGAGCTTCGGCTATCAGGTGACGAACTTCTTCGCGGCGGCCCACTGGTACGGCGTTCCGGAGGATCTGAAGTACCTGATCGACACGGCGCACAGCCTCGGCATCCGGGTGCTGCTGGACGTGGTGCACAGCCACGCCTGCCCGAACCCCGGAGAGGGCCTTCGGGAACAGGACGGTACGGAGTGGCAGTATTTCCACGCGGGCGGCGAAGGCTGGCATCCCGCCTGGGGAACCCAGCTGTTCGACTACAACAAGCCCGAGGTGCTGCATTTCCTGCTGAGCAACCTGAAATTCTGGCAGGACGAATACCACTTCGACGGGTTCCGCTTCGACGGCGTCACCAGCATGCTGTACCGGGATCACGGTCTGGGCTCCGCCTTCACGAGCTACGACATGTATTTCAGCATGAATACCGACCTGGAGGCGGTGAATTATCTGCAGCTGGCGAACGAGCTGATTCACGAGGTGAACCCGAACGCGCTGACGGTGGCCGAGGACATGAGCGGCATGCCGGGCATGTGCCTGCCGCTGGAGCAGGGCGGTATCGGCTTCGATTACCGGCTGGCCATGGGAGAGCCGGACTACTGGATCAAGCTGCTGAAGGACACCCGGGACGAGGACTGGAACATGCACGCCCTGTGGCATGAAATGACGACCCGGCGGCCGAAGGAGAAGGTCATCGGATACTGCGAAAGCCACGACCAGGCGCTGGTGGGAGACAAAACCATTCTCTTCCGGATGGCGGACGCGGAAATGTATACCGGGATGAACAAGGACTATCATTCCCTGACCATCGACCGGGCGATCGAGCTGCACAAGATGATCCGGCTGGTGACCATGAGCCTGGGCGGAAACGGATACCTGACCTTCATGGGCAACGAATTCGGACATCCGGAATGGATCGATTTCCCGCGGGAGGGGAACAACTGGAGCTATAAATACTGCCGCCGGCAGTGGTCCCTGGTGGACAATCCGAACCTGAAATACGGCTGGCTGAACGATTTCGACCGGGCCATGATTACCCTGTGCCGGGAAAACCGCCTGCTGGAGGATCCCAACGCCGTGAGCCTGTGGATCGATCAGGAGCGGAAAATCATCACCTTCAGCCGGGGCGGGCTCCTGTTCCTGTTCAACTTCCATAACAGCTACAGCGAGACGGACTTCTTCCTGCACGCGCACACTGTTGGCGAGGGAGAATACCGGGTGATCCTGAGTTCGGACGAGCCGCGCTTCGGCGGCCAGGGCATCGTGAGCCACGACGTGACCTATTCCACGGATTACGAAGAGGGCCGGGGGCTCGGATTCCATATTTACAGCCCGTGCAGAACGGCGATCGTGCTGGAAAAGAAGCAGTAAAACGGCGGCTTCGGCCGCTCCGCGGGCCGGTTTTGCCGCCTTTGGGCAGGCAAAACCGGCAAAATGCGGAAAAAGTGGTGAAATTTCAGGTTTCCGGGGGAAAAAACGATTGTCAATCCTTCAAAAATATGATACAATCCCGTGCGTGTGATCGTCACACACGATTAAGTGCGGCATTATGCCTTGAAAGAAGGGTTTAACGTAAAGAGTGGAAACGGCCTGAAAGCCTTCGGAAGCCGGGATCGGGTTCATCCGGAAGGGTGGACGACTGCCGGGCTGACGTCGGCCGGAGGGGTCGCTGTTTTCCGCTCTTTTTGATTGCCCGGAAAGCGTGAGATCAGGATGGCCGGAAAGGGAAGCGTGGCGGAGCTGGAGCGGAAGTGCGCCGGGATCGCCGAACGGATGGGATACGAACTGACAGAGGTATGCCTCGAGAAGGAAAACACGGGGAAATATCTGCGGTTCTATATCGACAGGCCGGAAGGGATCACCCTGGACGACTGCGAGGCCTTCCACAAAGCGGTGAGGCCGCTGGCAGAGCCGGTGGACTTCGATTTCATGGAGGTTTCCTCCCCGGGGATCGACCGACCTCTGAAGAAGGACCGGGATTTCGAGCGGCATCTGGGGGACGAGGTGGAGATTCACCTCTACAAACCGCGGAACGGAAGCAAGCTGCTGACCGGCGTTCTCGCGGACTGGGACCGGGACACCATCCTGCTGGAGCTGCCGGAGGGAGAGGAAGCCCGGGTCAGCCGGAAGGAAGCCGCGCTGGTCCGTCCGGTGGTCCACCTGGAAGGGATCGAGGACGTGGATCTTTCCGGAGACGGAGAGACGGAAAAAACAAACCCGGAAGAAACAATCATCGAAGAAACGATCACGGAAGAATAACACGAAAGCGGGGAAGAGAACATGAAATCAGAAGTTGTGGAAGCCATTAAGATGCTGGCCAAAGAGAAGGAAATCAGCGAGGAATCGCTGTTCAATACAATCGAGGAAGCCCTGAAGGCCGCGTACAAGAAGAACCTGCCGAAGGGCGAGATCGCTCCGAACAACCTGGACGTGACCGTGAACCGGGAGAACGGAGCCATTTCCGTGTACGCGCGGAAGCTGATTCTGGAGAACGTGGAGGATCCGACGAACCAGATTTCCCTGGAGGAAGCGCAGCGGATCAACCCCACCTACCAGATGGGCGACATCGCGGAAGTGAACGTGACGCCCAGCGGCTTCCTGCGGGTGGCGGCCCAGACGGCGAAGCAGGTGATCATCCAGCATATCCGGGAGGCGGAGCGCGGAAAGATCTATGACGAATACGCCGAGAAGGAAAGCGAGATTCTGACCGGCATCGTGCAGCGGATCGAGAGCAAGGCCGCATACGTGGATCTGGGCCGGACGGAAGGCGTGCTGGAGCGGGAGGAAATGATCCCCGGCGAAGTGCTGCACGACGACGACCACATCAAGGTGTACATCCTCGAGGTGCACAAGACCACCCAGGGCCCCGGATACACCCCGCAGGTGTATGTGAGCCGGATCCATCCGAACCTGGTCAAGCGCCTGTTCGAAATGGAAGTACCGGAAATCGCGGGCGGCATCGTGACGATCAAGAACATCGCGCGGGAAGCCGGCAGCAGAACGAAGATCGCCGTGCACAGCTCCGACGTGATGATCGATCCCGTGGGCGCCTGCGTCGGTCAGCGGGGCGGCCGCGTGGACCGCGTGGTGCAGGAGCTTAAGGGCGAGAAGATCGACATTATCAAATGGTCCAGCAATCCCGCTGAGTTCGTGGCCAACGCGCTGAATCCCGCGCACGTGCTGAGCGTTTTCCAGGCGAAGGACGAGAAGGCCTTCCGCGTGATCGTGCCGGACAACCAGCTGAGCCTGGCCATCGGCAAGGAAGGGCAGAACGCCCGGCTGGCCGCGAAGCTGACCGGATGGAAGATCGACATCAAGAGCCAGAGTCAGGCGGCCGAGATGAACGACATGGTGGACGAGAACGGCGAAATGACCGAGTACGTCCGCCTGGAGACGCCGACCTACGACAGCTTCACGATGGACTTCGACACCAGCATGCAGGACGACGACGATACCATGTAATCCCGGAGGCGCCGATGAAACCCAGAAAGATTCCCCTGCGCATGTGCGTGGGATGCCGGGAGATGAAGGAGAAGCGGGAACTGATCCGGGTGGTTCGCAGCCCGGAGGGGGAAGTTTCTCTGGATCCGATCGGAAAAAAGCCGGGGCGCGGCGCCTACGTATGCCGTGACGCGGCATGCCTGAAGCGGGCGATCAGGCAGAAACAGCTGGAACGGCAGCTGGACGTATCCCTGAGCGAAGCCGTGGCGGCGGCGCTCAGCGCGGAAATGGACAGGCTGTCCGCGGAGGAAGCGCATGGATGAAAGGCGCCTGAAGGGAATCCTGGGGCTTTCCGTGCGGGCCGGACAGGCGGTTTTCGGAGAGGAAGGCTGCCGGAAGGCACTGCAGAACAATGCCGGCGGCGTGCTGCTGCTGGACGCGGAGGCTTCCGCGAACACCCGGAAAAGATATGAGGAGCTTTGCGGCAGGACCGGGCACCGGATGGCGCTGCTGCCGGCAGGGTTCCTGGAGACCGCGACAGGAAGGCCCGGCGCGGCCATGTACGTGAAGGAAGGTTCCTTCTCAACCCAGGTCATCGGTTGTCTGGATACGGACAACAAACGATAACGAACGAAATTGAAGCCGGCGAACGGCGGGGGGACAAACGTCGAATGGCGAAAGTAAACTTGAAGGATGCTACCAAAGAACTGGCGGAAGGAGCTTCCGAAATTCTGGAACGGGCGACACGGATCCGCAAGGAAGCGGATTCGCTCTACGACATGCTCAAACGCATGGACGCGGACATGAACCGCCGGAAGGAAGAGGAAAACGCTCGCAGAAAGCAGCAGGAGCAGCTGAAGGCGCAGTCCGCGCACACGAAAGCGTTCACGATGCTGGACGACGACGAAAAGCAGCTGATGGAAGCGGCCATGAAGGAGGAGACGGAAAAGAAATCCGTTTCCGCCGCAGCATCCGTGCCTGAAGAAGAAAAGCAGCCGAAGAAGCAGGAGCAGCCTGAGAAGGAAGAGACCCCCGCGCCTGAGCAGCAGGCTCCCGAACAGGCTCCCGCCGCCGAAGCGGTGAAACCGGAACCGGAAAAGAAGCCGGAGCCGGAAAAGAAACCGGAGAAAGCCGAGAAAGCGGCAGCCCAACAGGAAAAAGCGCCCGCGGCGCAGCCTGCCGAAAAGCCCAAGGCGCCGGAAGCCGCGAAGCATACGGAGCCGAAGAAGCCGGCTATCGGACAGATTATGAGCCGTCCCGGCGACGCGCCGAAGCAGCCGGCCGCCGCGCCGAAGCCCGCCCCCGCGGGCCGCGCCGCAGGCGGGCAGCAGGGCCCCTACGGGCGTCCCGCAGGCGGACAGCAGAGCGGACCTTACGGCCGTCCGGCAGGCGGACAGCAGGGCGGTTTCGGCCGTCCGGCAGGCGGGCAGCAGGGCCCCTATGGGCGTCCCGCAGGCGGCCAGCAGGGCGGCTACGGCCGTCCGGCAGGCGGACAGCAGGGCGGGCCTTACGGGCGTCCCGCGGGCGGACAGCAGGGCGGCTTCGGCCGTCCGGCAGCCGGGCAACAGGGTTCCTTCGGCAGGCCTGCCGGAGGCGGCCAGCAGGGAGCCGGCCGGCCTCAGGGCGGACAGCAGGGGAACCGCGGCGCCGCCGCCGGATACGGCGGACGCAGCCAGGGAGGCAGCAGCCGCTCCAGGACTCCGGAAATCAGCGTTCCGATGGAGAAGGAGCGCGTATCGAACTACGACCCGAACAAGAAGAACTATATCCGGCAGCATGATCCGGAGCATGTTTCCAGGAACAGGAAACAGGCCAGCAAGAACAGCACCTTCAACGGCTATGACGACGAGGTGATCCGCGGCGGCAAGCGGGCCCGGGCGAAGAAGCCCAGCGCCCAGCAGATGATGGCGCCGATCAAGATCGAATCCGCCACTATGGCCGGCGACACCATCACCGTGCGCGACCTGACCGAAAAGATCGGCAAGCCCGCCGGCGAAATCATCAAGAAGCTGTTCATGCTGGGGAACATGGCGACGATCAACGACGAGATCGATTTCGACACCGCCCAGCTGGTGTGTTCCGACTTCGATATCACGCTGGAGCGCAAGCAGGAGCAGACGGCCGAAGCCGCCCTGGTGGCGGAAGACTTCGACGACGCCGAGGAGAACCTGGAGCCCAGGCCTCCGGTGGTGACGATCATGGGCCACGTCGACCACGGCAAGACCAGTCTGCTGGACTATATCCGGAAGAGCCGCGTCACCGCCGGCGAAGCGGGAGGCATCACGCAGCACATCGGCGCCTATACGGTGCAGGTGGACGGCGACCGGCAGATCACCTTCCTGGACACCCCCGGCCACGAAGCCTTCACGGCCATGCGGGCCAGAGGAACGCAGGCGACGGATATCGCGGTGCTGGTGGTGGCGGCTGACGACTCCGTCATGCCCCAGACCGTGGAATCCATCAACCACGCGAAGGCCGCGGAAGTGCCGGTCATCGTGGCGATCAACAAGATGGACAAGCCGGACGCCAATCCGGAGCGGGTCAAGCAGGACCTGACGCAGTACGGCCTGGTCTGCGAAGACTGGGGCGGCGAAACCATCTGCGTGCCCGTTTCCGCCCTCACCGGCGAAGGCGTGGACGAGCTGCTGGAAATGATCCTGCTGCAGGCGGACATGCTGCAGCTGCAGGCGAACCCGAACCGCCTGGGCCGCGGCGTCATCATAGAGGCGAAGCTGGACAAGGCGAGAGGACCGCTGGCGACCGTGCTGCTGCAGAACGGTACGCTGCACGTGGGCGACAGCATCATCGCGGGCATGGCTTCCGGACGCGTGCGGGCCCTGATCAACGACCGGGGAGAACGCGTGGAATCGGCCGGCCCATCCATGCCTGTGGAAATTATGGGCTTTGACGACGTTCCCAGCGCCGGCGACGAAATGATCGCTGTGGGCGACGACCGGCTGAGCCGGCAGGTCGCCGACGAACGCAGGGAGAAGCTGAAGGCCAGCCGCGAAGCCACCATGGCGAAGATGAGCATGGAGAACCTGTTCTCCAGCATCGAAGCCGGCAAGGTCACCACCCTGAACCTGATCATCAAGGCGGACGTGCAGGGATCGGTGGAAGCCGTGAAGCAGGCGATGGAAAAGCTCAGCAGCGACGAGGTCAAGATCCGCGTGCTGCACAGCGCCGCCGGCGCCGTGACCAAGGACGACGTGAACCTGGCTTCCGCCTTCAACGCGATTATCATCGGCTTCAACATCCGTCCGGACGCTTCCGCCCGGGAGGCCGCGGAGAAGGCCAAGGTGGACATCCGCCTGTATACGGTCATCTATAAAGCCATCGAGGACATGGAGCTGGCCATGAAGGGCCTGCTGGAGCCCGAATACCGCGAGGTTCTGCTGGGCCACGCGGAAGTGCGCAACGTCTTCAAGATCACCGGCGCGGGCATCATCGCCGGCTGCTACGTGCAGGACGGCAAGGTGCAGCGGAACGCCAACGTACGGCTGCTGCGGGATAACGTGGTGGTGTTCGAGGGCAAGCTGAGCAGCCTGCGCCATCTGAAGGACGACGTGAAGGAAATGGCCGCCGGATACGAATGCGGCATGAGCCTGGAAGGGCACAACGATATCAAAGAGGGAGATATCGTGGAATGCTATATCATGGAGGAGATTCCGCGATAAGATGAGCTATCAGAGAATTGACAGGATCTCGGAAGAGGTTCGCCGGGAAATTGACGCCATTATCCGGGAGGAGCTGAACGATCCCCGGATCGACGGGACGTTTTCCGTGACCCGGGCGGACGTGACGGGAGATCTGCGCTACGCCAAGATTCATATCAGCGTGCTGGAGGACGACAAGCGCGAGGATCTGATGCAGGCGCTGAAAAACGCGCGAGGGTATATCCGCCGCGCGCTGGGAAAGCGCATGATTATCCGCTACAGCCCGGAGCTGACCTTCATATCCGACAAGAACATCGAATACGGCGTGCATATCGCAAAAGTGCTGGCGGACGCGGCGCCCCGGCCGGAAGAGGAGAAAGCGGAGGATGAGCAGAAATCCTGAGGGAATTGCCCATGCGATCAGCCGGGCTGAGACCGTCGCGGTCTGCAGCCATATCAATCCGGACGGGGACACCATCGGGTGTGCCTTGGCCATGCGCCTTGGCCTGCTGGCCCTGGGAAAGAAGGTTTCGATCTTCTGCCAGGACAAGACGCCTGACAACCTTTCCTTTCTGCCGGGAATCAGCGAATTCCGGAAGCCGGAGACCTGCACGGATTCGTTTGATCTGTTCCTGGCGGTGGACGTGAGCGATCCCCAGCGGCTGGGAAACGTGCAGCATCTGATCGCGCGTTCCGCGCATACCGCGCAGATCGACCATCACCCCACCAATCCGATGTACATGGAAGTGAACAGCGTCGACGGGCAGGCTCCTGCGGCGTGCATCCTGATCTACGAGCAGCTGAAGGCCCTCGGCGTTCCGCTGACCCGGGAGATCGCCATGTGCCTGTACACAGGCATCAGCACGGATACGGGGAACTTCTCCTTTTCCTCCACCAACGCGGAGACCTTCGAGATCATGAGCCATCTGATGAGGACGGGTCTTCCGCTGAGCGAGATGAGCAGGGCGCTGTTCCGGGAACGCAGCCGGCAGCAGCTGCTTCTGCTGGGCAAGGTCATCAGCCGCCTCCGGTTCGAGGCGGACGGAAAGATTGCCGTGATGACCCTGCGCCGGAAGGATTTCGAAGACTGCGGCGCGCTGAACGAACACGCTGATACGCTGATCAATTTCGGCCTGGAAACCATCGGAACGAAGATGGCCATTCTCGGCCGCGAGGATCAGGACGGCACCATCAAATTCAGCCTGCGGGCAAAATCCCCCGCCACGGTGGACGACGTGGCGAAGGCTCTCGGGGGCGGCGGCCATCCGCAAGCTGCGGGCGCCCAGCTGCCGGGACCGCTGGAAGACGCGGTCGCGACAGTGCTGGCCGCCATGAAAGAAAAACTGGACAGACAGGGATGAACCATGAACGGTTTTTTCAATATCCGGAAGCCGGCAGGCATGAGCAGCGCGGCAGTGGTCGCGGTGCTCAGGCGCCTGACGGGTGAAAAGCGGATCGGCCACGCCGGAACGCTGGACCCGGAAGCCGCGGGCGTGCTGCCTGTTATGGCAGGAAAAGCCACGCGGCTTTTTGACTATCTGGTGGACAAACAGAAGGAATACGTGGCCGTGATCGCCTTCGGAACCGCGACGGACACGCAGGACGCCACGGGAACCGTGACGGAGACCGGAGACCGCTATCCGGACGCTGAAACGATCCGGGAGAAGGCGCAGCTGCTGACCGGCAGCATCCGGCAGCGGCCCAGCATGTACAGCGCGATCAAGGTCGGCGGGAAACCGCTGTACGCCCGGGCACGGAACGGGGAAACCGTGGAGGTGCCTGAGCGCACCGTGCAGGTGGATTCCATCACCCTGCTGCGGGAAATGCCGGACCACGGATGGGAGATCCGGGTCCGGTGCGGCAAGGGAACCTATATCCGGACCCTCTGCCACGATCTCGGCCGGCTCTGCGGATGTCCGGCCCATATGCGGAGCCTGCTGCGTACGCAGAGCGGCGCATTTACTCTGGACACGGCGGTGCCGCTGGAGGAAGCGTCCCGGCTGGCGCAGGAGGGGAGCCTGGCGGAAAAACTGCTGCCGCTTGACTGGCCCCTGCAGCATCTGCCGCGGACGGATGTGCTGCCCTCCGGGCGGAAACTGGCGGAAAACGGGGGAAAGATCCCTCTGGAAAAAATTGCAGGAGAGGCTCCGGAGGACGGCGGAATCACAAGGGTTTATCTGCACGATGTGTTTTGGGGGATCGCCCGCAGGGAAGATGACAGGCTGATCTGGCGGGCGGTGCTGGCACCGGAAGGAGTTCAGACGTGAGAGTACTGCAGGGAGAACGGACGACAGGCGAACGGGTCGTGGCGCTCGGCACGTTTGACGGGGTCCATCTGGGCCATCAGAAGCTCTTCAGAACCGGGAGGGCGATGGCCCGGGAGCTGGGCGTGCCGCTGCAGGTGTGCACCTTCGACCGGCACCCGCTGCGCGTGATCCGGCCGGAGGCGGCGCCGGGGCTGCTGACGACAGTGCCGGAGAAGCTGCGGAAAATCCTGGCGTGCGGCGTGGACGAGGTCAGGCTGCTGCATTTTGACCGGGACATGGCGGATATTTCTCCGGAAGCGTTTCTGGAAAAGCTGCGCGGGATGACGGAGGTGCGCGGCGTCATTGCGGGATGGAATTACACCTTCGGCCGCGGAGGACACGGGAACGCCGACCTGCTGCGGGAGGACGGGAAGCGGAACGGATACCGGGTCCGGATTCTGGAGCCGGTGAAAACCGCCGGAGGGATCATCGTTTCCTCCAGCGAGGTCCGGAAACAACTGCTGGCCGGAAAACTCAAGACCGCGGAGCGGCTGCTGGGAGCACCCTACCGCCTGAACGGACTGATCGTGAACGGGAAGCACGTGGGCAGGACCCTCGGCTTTCCGACGGCCAACGTGAAGGCCTCTCCGGAGAAGCAGCTGCCGGCGTTCGGGGTCTATCTCTGCCTGCTTGAAACCCGGGAGAAGGCTTATCGGGGCATCGCCAACATCGGGATGCAGCCGACGATTCCCTCCGGGGAAGCCTCCACGGAGGTTCATCTCCTGGACGGCGCGCCGGATCTGTACGGGGAACGGGCCCGGGTGACGCTGATGGAATACATGCGGGAGGAACGGCGATTCCCGTCCCCGGAGGAGCTGCAGGCGCAGATCGCAAGGGACCGGGATGCGGCGCTGCGGGCGTTTAAAATGGCGTAGATGAGCGCTCCGGCTGTATACAAAATGGCGTAGATGGTTGGAAAATCGTCAATCGTCTGTCTTGTCAGACGAGGGAACCGAATGATATAATATATATTGGTGCTTACCATGGAAGGCTTTTTACGCTGGACTGAGGAGGAACGGTATGCCGACGACGAAATTCGACAAGGAATCCATCAAAAACTCGATTGTAGGGAAAGTGCAGCGGTATAACGGCCGCACGATTGAAGAAGCGACGAAGCAGCAGATCTACCGGGCGGTGGCGTCCACCGTGCGGGACCAGATCATGCAGAAATATATCGTTTCCCGGGAGGAAAGAAAGCGCAGCAAGCAGCGCAGGCTGTATTACCTGAGCGTGGAATACCTGATGGGGCGCAGCATGTACTGCAACATGCTGAACCTGGTTTCCACCAAAGAATACACGGAAGCGCTGAAGGAGCTGGGCATCGATATCCGGGACGTGCTGAAGGAAGAACCGGAACCCGGCCTGGGCAACGGCGGTCTCGGCCGTCTGGCCGCGTGCTTCCTGGACAGCCTGAGCAGCCTGGATCTGCCAGCCATGGGGTGCACGATCCGGTATGAGTACGGGCTTTTCCGGCAGAAGATCGTCGACGGGCAGCAGGTTGAGCTGCCGGACAGCTGGCTTGACAACGGAAACGCGTGGGAATCCGCCGCGATGGACGACACCTGCGAGGTGCATTTTGGCGGCCACGTGGAAGAAGTCGAAATCAACGGCGAAAAGAAATACGTCACGCGCGATTACTACACCGTCGAGGCGGTTCCGTACGACATGCCCATAGTCGGCTACGACACCACCACGGTGAACCCCCTGCGGATGTGGTCCGCCCGGAGTCCCAAGAAGATCGACCTGAACAGCTTCGGCGAAGGCCGCTACGTGCAGGCTTCCGAAGAGATCGAGCTGGCGGAAGCGATCAGCAAGGTCCTCTATCCGGAAGACAAGCACTACGAAGGAAAAATGCTCCGGCTGAAGCAGCACTACTTCTTCACCAGCGCGACGCTGCAGTACATCCTGAAGGATTTCAAGAAGATGTACGGCAGGGACTTCAGCAAGTTGCCGGAGAAGGTGGTTATCCATATCAACGATACCCATCCCGGCATGGCGATTCCGGAACTGATGCGGCTGCTGATCGACGAGGAAGGCCTCGGCTGGGACGAAGCCAGCCAGATTACGCAGAAAACGATCGCCTATACGAACCATACGATCATGGCCGAAGCCCTGGAGAAGTGGCCGGTCGGCATGGTGGAACAGCTGCTGCCGCGGGTTTACCAGATTATCAACGAGATCAACCGCAGGCTCTGTGAGCGGCTGTGGAACAGCTTCCCCGGGGACTGGGACCGGATCGCCCGGATGGCGGTTATCAGCTACGACAACGTACACATGGCGAACATGCTCGTGGCGATGAGCTATTCCGTGAACGGCGTCAGCAAGCTGCACGGCGAGATCCTGAAGCAGGAAACCTTCCACGATTACGCGATGATCATGCCCGAGAAGTTCTCGGCGATCACCAACGGCATCACGCACCGCCGCTGGCTGATCAACTGCAACCCCGAGCTGACCGCGCTGATCAACGAATCCATCGGAACGGACTGGATCAAGGAGCCGGAGAAACTCAGCGCGCTGAGACCCTTCGCGGAGGACGCCGCGTTCCGGGAAACCTTCGAAAAAATCAAGCGGCACAACAAGGAACGCCTGTCTGCCCTGCTGAAGGAAAAGCAGGACGTGACCGTGGATCCTTCCTTCATCTACGACGTGCAGGCCAAGCGGCTGCATGAGTACAAGCGGCAGCTGCTGAACGCGCTGCATATACTGGTGCTGTACAACCGGATCGTGCGGGACGAGAGCTTCACCATGGAGCCGCGGGTGTTCATCTTCGGCGCCAAGGCCAGCCCCGGATATTACCGGGCGAAGCAGATCATCCGTATGATCTGTGCGCTGAGCCGGCTGATCGAGAAGCATCCCCGGGCCAGGAAGATGCTGCAGGTGGTGTTCCTGGAGAATTACGACGTGAGCAACGCGGAAGTGCTGATTCCCGCCGCGGAAGTGTCGGAGCAGCTGTCCACCGCCAGCAAGGAAGCCAGCGGCACCGGAAACATGAAGTTCATGATGAACGGCGCGGTCACCATCGGTACCATGGACGGCGCCAACGTGGAAATCAGCGAGCAGGTCGGGATGGACAACATTTACATCTTCGGCATGCGGGCGGATACGGTCCGGGATATGTACCGCGAGAACAATTACAATCCCATGAGCATCTACGAAACCAACCAGGAAGTGCGCCTGGCTATGACCCAGATGATCGACGGGACGCTGATGCCGGAGAATCCCGCGGCGCTGCAGGATCTGTATCACAGCCTGCTGCTGGGAGGATGGGGATCGAACGGAGATCCGTACTTCGTGCTGAAGGATTTCGGATCCTACACCATGGCGCAGAAGCGGCTGAACAACGATTATCAGAACCGGGAGAAGTGGCTGAAGATGGCCATCGTCAACACGGCCATGAGCGGCATTTTCTCCTCCGACCGGACGATCCGGGAATACAACGAGAACATCTGGCACCTGAAGAAGACCGGGGAAGCGTAATATCCCCTCCGACCCTGAAGGGCCACCTCCCCTTGCAACAAGGGGAGGCTTTTCTTTACGCGTGATTTTGCTCAAAGGCTCCCCTTGTTGCAAGGGGAGCTGGCGGCTTTGCCGGCAGAGGGGATAAAAGGCGAACCGTATATTTACACTTGATTTTGGATCGACGTACGGGGTAAAATAACGGACAGGGGAGACCGAAAAATAAAATAACGGGAGGACAGAGGCATGGCAGCGAAGAAAGTCGGTGAACTGGTGAAGGAAGCCCGGACGGCTGCGGGGCTGACGCAGGAGAAGCTGGCCCAGAAGGCAGGGGAAGGACTGACGGCGAGCGATATCGGAAAATGTGAACGGGGGCAGGCTGATCTGACCCAGGCGCAGCTGAAGAAGATCGCGGTGGCCTGCGGCGTGACGCAGTCCTCCCTGATTAACGCGCCGAAGAATCTGCCTGCCGGTAAGACGGGAACCGCGGCGAAGACCACAGCGGCCAAGAAGACGGAATCGACAGCCAAGAAGACGGGAACCGCGGCGAAGACCACGGCGGCCAAGAAGACGGAAACGACGGCCAAGAAGACCGGAACCGCGGCGAAGACCACGGCAGCCAAGAAGACGGAGACGACAGCCAAGAAGACGGGAACCGCGGCGAAGACCACGGCGGCCAAGAAGACGGAGACGACGGCCAAGAAGACCGGAACCACGGCGAAGAAGCCGGCAGCCGCGAAGACTCCGGCTGTGCCGGCTACTGCGAATACCTCCATGAAGGTGACCGCTACCGAAAAGAAACTGGTGGAAGCGTACCGCGGCGCCTCCGGCGACGAAAAAAAGGTCGCTCTGAAAGTGCTCAAGGGCGAATACGGCGACAAGGTGACGAACCTGCTGAACATCGTGGGAGGCGGTTCTTCCTCCGGTTCCTCATCCGGCGGGCTGGATCTGTCGGACACCATCAGTAACCTGATCGGCGGGCTTCTGGGCGGAAACAAATGAGAGTTAAGAGTTAAGAGTTGAGAGTTAAGAGTTGAGGGATAAACAATAGGAGCTGCTTTTGGAAGCAGCTCCCATTGTTTCGAGGTTTACGGGATCATTTCGATGGAAGTATCCTCTTCAATCAGCAGGGTGAAGGTCTTCTGGTTCTGATACATCACGCCTTCGAAATCGTTGATGATGAAGCCCTTGTTGACGGAATTCGTGAGGGCAGAGAGGGAACTGAAGGGACCGCTGACGATGGTGATGGTGGTCCCGTCCGGCACTTCCCCTTTTGTGGCGTAAATGTAATGATACTCTGGACACATGAAGTAGCAGTTGGTGCACTCAACCTGATATAATCCGGTGCGGGCGGGAACAGGGGGAACCACAGCTTCCGTCGCAGGTTCGGGTTCCGGTTCGGGTTCGGGTTCAGGCTCAGGTTCGGGTTCCGGTTCGGGTTCAGGTTGGGGTTCAGGTTCGGGTTCCGGTTCCGATTCAGGTTCCGGTTCAGGCTCAGGTTCCGGTTCCGGTTCAGGCTCCGGTTCGGGTTCCGGCTCCGGTTCGGGTTCCGGCTCCGGTTCGGGTTCCG
>CAMKJS010000059.1 GCA_946413245.1 uncultured Clostridia bacterium | reverse complement strand
CAGTGGGTTCTTCCGTGGGCTCCTCGGTCGGTTCTTCCGCCGTGGGCTCTTCCGTGGGTTCCTCGGTCGGTTCTTCCTCAGTGGGTTCTTCCGTGGGCTCCTCAGTCGGTTCTTCTACGGGTTCCTCAACGGGTTCAGGCGCAGGTTCTTCTTCCGGCTCCTCCACAGGTTCAGGGGCCGGTTCTTCTACAGGTTCCGGAGCGGGCTCTTCGACAGGCTCTTCTACGGGCTCTTCCTTCGGTTCCTCTTTGGGTTCCGGAGCGGGCTCTTCCTTCGGTTCCTCTTTGGGTTCCGGAGCGGGCTCTTCTACAGGCTCTTCTTTCGGTTCCTCTTTAGGTTCCGGAGCGGGCTCTTCTACGGGCTCCTCCTTCGGCTCCTCTTTGGGTTCCGGCGCAGGCTCTTCAACGGGCTCCTCCTTCGGTTCCTCTTTGGGTTCCGGAGCAGGCTCTTCTACGGGCTCTTCCTTCGGTTCCTCTTTGGGTTCCGGAGCGGGCTCTTCCTTCGGTTCCTCTTTGGGTTCCGGAGCGGGCTCTTCTACAGGCTCTTCTTTCGGTTCCTCTTCGGGTTCCGGAGCGGGCTCTTCGATATGCTCTTCCTTCGGCTCCTCTTCGGGTTCCGGAGCGGGCTCTTCGATAGGCTCTTCCTTCGGCTCCTCTTCGGGTTCCTCAGCAGGCTCTTCGATAGGCTCTTCCTTCGGCTCCTCTTCGGGTTCCGGAGCAGGCTCTTCGATAGGCTCTTCCTTCGGCTCCTCTTCGGATCCCTCGGCAGGCTCTTCGATGGGCTCTTCCTTCAGCTCCTCTTCGGATTCCTCGGCAGGCTTCTCTTTCTTCTTTTTGTCTTTCTTGCCAGAGGATTCTTCCTGTTCCTCTTCCGCCGGAACTTCCTCTTCCTTCTCCTCCGGTTCCTCCGCAGATTCCTCTTCGGCATCCTCGGAAACCTCGGGAGCTTCTTCCACGGTTTCCAGCTCAGGATCCACCGGTTCTTCCGCCATCGCAAACACACCCAGGGTTCCCAGAACCAGGGTTATCGCGCAGAGGATTGCGAGCCATTTCTTCATTCTTTCTTTCATGTCTTACACCCCTTCGCCCCGTACCGGAGCCTTTGTAGTCGATTGGACCGATGCTTATTTCGGTCTCGGGAAATCGCGCTTCGGTTCGGCCGGACAGATCTCCCCGTATGTTATACGTACAGGTACCTTCACCCGGCTGCCTTTCTTGCTCTTATTCAGAGCAATCCGGCTGCTTCGGTATCGCCTTTCAGAGGGGGGTCCTTCCCGCTATGATGGCATGGCGAAAGAACCACCTTTTCCAGGCTGATAAACAGTATACCATACAAATAGTTACATGTCAGTTATTTTTTGCCCAGAAGCCCAAAAAATATTACAAATTTTTAACAATTTTGCTTTTTGTTGAAAAATCAGCGGTTCTGAGACATTTTTACTGATGTGTTTTCTGAAAATGTATCAGATTCTTTAACGTGGTAAATTAGAGAAGCGCTGTATAATCATCATTTTTTGCTTTCCGGGCACCTGATTTGGTTACATGGATTGTTCTCCTGTTCAGGGGGGTATTTCGATTACACTCCCATATATAGTGGAGGCCAGACCGAAGTCTGGCCTCTATATCGTGTTTTTGGTGAAAATGCCTCAGAAATTCCGTACGATGCTGTCAATCTCCTGCTGGTCCAGGCGGGTAATTCGCCGATCCACCACCCGGTATACCCGGTCGCACATGGAGAGCACGGTCGGCCGGTGCGTGGTGATGATGAACGTTCTGCCGGGGGATTTCTGCAGGATGTTGCGCAGCACGTTCCGTTCCGTCTCCACGTCCAAGGCGCTGGTAGCCTCGTCCATCAGCAGGACAGGCGCGTCCCGCAGTAATGCGCGGGCAATGGAAATCCGCTGAGCCTGACCTTCGGAAAGGCCCTTGCCCCGTTCGTAAATATTGTTATTGATGCCCTCCGGCAGATTCTCGACGAATTCCCAGGCGCAGGCCAGCTTCAGCGCGGCGATAATTTCTTCGTCCGTTGCATTCTCCTTTGCCAGGCGCATGTTTTCAGCGATGGTTCCGCTCAGCAGCGTGTTGCCCTGGGGCACGTAGGAAATCAAGGCCCGGCTTTCCGCGGTCACGGCCAGTGGGGTACCAACTTCAGGTATGAATGCGCAGGAGCCGTCCTTCGGTTCCACCATGCCCAGCAACAGCCGAAGTACGGTAGTCTTCCCTTCCCCGCTGGGCCCTACCAGGGCGGTGATCTGCCCGGGGAAGGCCTCAAAGTCCGAGGATTCCACCACCATTTCCCCATCCTCGTAAGCGAAATCCACCTGATCCAGCTTCAGTGTCAGCCCGCCCTTGAAGTATTCCGGAGGAATTTCGTTTTCGTCGTGCTTTTCCCGGGGCAGGTTCATCAGCTCCTGAATGCGGTGGGCCGATACGCTGCTGCTGATGAATCCCGGCACGATACCCACCAGGCTCTGAAAGGCACCGCTCAGCGCGCCGCGCTGCTGCAGGAACAGCGTCATGGTACCATAAGTGATATGCCCGCCCCACAGCAGGAACAGGGCATAGCCGTAAGCTACGTATTCGACCAGCAGGCTCAGGATCGCCATGAACACGTTGGTGCGGATCTGGAACATGTTCCAGGCCAGGGTAATACGGCGGTACTGCATCTGCAGCTCCTTCAGCTGCATGCTGAAGGAATCCATGATGCCGAAGCTTTTCACCGTGTCCAGGTTATACAGCGCTTCTGTCTCAAAGGAATACATCTTGCTGGTAGTTTCCATCATCTCCTGACGGTGCGCCTTCTGCTTCGTCACCAGATACCGGCTCATCAGCAGGATCACCGGCGCGCTGGACAGAGCAATCAGGCTCATCACAGGGCTGTAATGCCAGATGACGATGAAGGTGGTCACAAAGCTGTAAACGGAGATAATGACGCTGGGCAGCCAGCTGATGGCGTTACCGGCCACCGTCCCGATGTCCCCGTGGAAGCGGTTCAGCATATCACCGTTTGAAAACTGGTTCAGGGACTGCCAGCCCGCATCCATCACGCTGTCGAACACGTCCGACCGGATAGCGTTGGTCATATCCACGTCCAGCTTCTGCCGGATGCGGCCTGTCAGGTTGCTGATGGCCAGAGAGATCAGGGCGCTGCCGGCCATCACCAGGGCCGCCAGCCAAAGCTGATCCACTTTGTGGCCGATGACCACATCCACCAGGAATTTCCCGGCGATGGAGGACACCAGCCCCAGGGTACTGCTGAGCAGGCCCAGCAGCGTATAAGCCACGATGGGGCCCTTGAACCGCCTGGAATAAGAGAAAATCCATTTCCAGTCGGTAATGATTTCCCCGAAGGTGCCTTTTCTCCATCGTTCTATCAGAGCGGTAAGTGTGGATGATTTCATATCAGCTTACTTTCTCCGGTTGATAATAAACGGCTGAGCCGTATGAAGATATTATAGCGGAATATTCTGCTGTTTTCAAACCCAAACTGCCGGCGGGATTCCGGGGCGGCACCCCGCCCGTCCAGGAATGTATCCCTTGCTTGCGGGGAAGCAGTGCGGCAGCGTACATGTCATTTCGACGGGTCATCGCCATCGCGGTACGGGACCACCGCGGCGGGTACCACCTCGGCTGCCGGGTCGGCGTGGGTGTGCTGGTCGTCGAAGAAGATATGGGCGCCGAATTTCTCCAGGATTTCTTTCTTGGATACTCCGCCCAGGAAGAAAGCCTCGTCAATCCGCACGTTCCAGGCCCGTAGCGTCTTTACAGCCCGCTCATGGGCCGGTGCATTCCGGGACGTCACCAGTGCCGTTCGGATCGGCGCCTTTTCCCGGTCTGGGAACATGCCCTGGATATTGGACAGCGTCGTCAGGAAATTGGCAAACGGCCCCCGCGAGAGCGGATCGTTGGCGTGGCTGCGTTCGTGCGCCTGGAAAGCCTCCAGGCCCGAATGCTTGAAAATCCTTTCCGCTTCGGCGCCGAACAGGACAGCGTCTCCGTCGAACGCAATCCGAATCTGGTCCACTTTGCTTTTCTTCTCCGAATGAACCGGGTTCGTAATCAGTAAACCAGCCGCGATTCCGTTATTGATGGCGTCCTGCACGTCCTCCGCCTTGGCTGACAGAAACAGATCCGTATGGAACGACTGCAGGTACGGCGCGGCGGAAGCCCCTCCGGTCAGGGCCGCGCGCGTGATATCCAGACCGTGTTTCTCGATGGAGTTGAAAATGCGCAGGCTGGTATCCGGGCTGTTCCGGGACATGATGATCACTTCCACAAGCCGGTTTTCCGGCTTGAGTTCGTTCAGCCGCAGGAAAGCCCTGATCAGTTCGAAGCCGGCTCCGGGCTGCAGCGCTTCCTGCTCATGGTCGATCTGATACCGGATATATGCGTCCAGGCCTTCCTTTTCAAAGATTTCATTCTCTTTTTCAAGATTGAACAGCGCCCGGGAAGAGATTCCGATCACCAGGGGCTGAGTGAGATCGTAAGTCATCGTTCATTGTCCTTTCTGGGCAGGCCGGAGAGCTTCCTCCCTTTTTGTTCGCCGCCCCAGCCTACTCGTTGCAGAGGAACGTGGTGAAACCAAGATTGTACACCATGATCTTCCGGCCGAAGAATTCCGCCTCTGCACCTGTGATTTCTTTGTTCAGGATCTGCATCGCGCCGTCCCGGAGCTTCCGGATGCAGTCGGGGAAGATCGGAAGATCCGCATGGGAAGGCCAGATCTCGTCGAAGGCGTCCGTCATCGTTTCCAGCTTTTCCAGGCTGGCAGCATAGTCCCGCAGGTTCCGGTGTTCGCCGAACATGAAGATCCGGCCGTGTTCCTGAATGGGGTCTCCGCTGATCAATACCCGACGGCTGACATCCAGCACAGCGATGCTCCCGGGGGTATGCCCGGGGAGATGGATGATCTTCAGCTTTCTGCCGCCAAGATCGATTTCTTCGCCGTCCCGCACGGGAATCAACCTGCCGCCCTTCCCGGATTTGCGGTACTGCGCCTCGTCCGCCGGATGCATATAGAAGGAATCAAATTGCCCATTGCCCCCGATATGGTCTCCGTCGGCATGGGTGTTCAGCAGAAGAACCGGCAGGCCGGTAAGCGCGGAGGCGATCTCCCGGGCATGGCGGACCGTCATCCCGGTATCGATCAGCAGCGCTTTTTCCGTCCCTTTCAGCAGGAAGAAGCGGACCATGCCGTCCTCCAGCCGCCAGGTATCCTCATTGACCTGAATCACGTGCACGCCGTACTGCTTTCCGCATCCGCTGCAGATTCCGGTATGCACGGAGACAGCCTCACCGCATTCGGCGCAGGTCCACTGTTCCCGTTCGTTTTCCAGGAAGATCTCCATGCCAAGCGCCCGGATCTCCCGCAGGTTTTTCAGCGGAGATTCGTACAGGGGATATTTCGAAGTATAGCGGTTTTCCTTTTCCATGACGTCTTCGCAGGGAAAGTCCGGGCATTCATCGCAGAAGACGTATCCGTTTTCCCGGCGCTTTTGGCACAGAATGATCCCGCATTTTTCCCTGCAGAAAGCGGGCTTGTTTTCATCCGGCCCATGGCATCCCGGACAGGGGTTGATCTTCTCCTGCGCCCGCTTGCAGAGACTGCAGTCCAGCCCGCAGGGAGCGATCATCTCAGCGGTGAACAGGTTATTCTTCATCTCATTCTGCATCTCTTTTCCCTCCTGACCGTGTCTTCTCTTCGTGTGGGAATCTTATCACATTTACGTGGAAAATGCCAGCGAAACGCAGGGGTGGTTATTGATATCCGCTTGCCCTGTTCCGGTAAATCGATTATACTCTTGACAGCATAAATATTTGTTTTCGACTGGAGGAAAACATCATGGACTGGGAAAAACTGACTTCCTTTATCACCACCGGGGGCGTGGATCTTCTGCGCGGCCTGCTGGTTCTCGCGGTGGGGCTGTTTGTCGTCCACTGGATTATCAAGGGACTGGAAAAGAACGACAAGTACATGCGCATCGAGCCGACCGCGAAGGGATTTATCAAAAACCTGATCCGGATTCTGCTGTACGTGCTGGTGATCCTGACCGCCGCGAACGCCATGGGCGTTCCCATGACCTCCGTCGTCACTCTGGTGGCTTCCGCCGGCGTGGCTGTCAGCCTGGCCATGCAGGGGGTTCTGACCAACCTGATCGGCGGTTTTATCCTGCTGCTGCTGAAACCCATCAAAGTCGGTGAGTACGTCAAAATCGACAGCAACGAGGGAACCATTAAAACCATCGGCGCGTTCTATACCGAAATGACCACCTTTGACAACAAGCGCGTCTGCCTGCCCAACGGATCCCTGACGAACACGGCGATCATGAATTTCACCCGGGAGGGAACCCGGCGGCTGGACCTGACATTCTCCGTCAGCTATGAAAGCGATCTGCATCAGGTGTACGACGTTCTGAAGGGCGAGGTCGCGAAGCAGACCGCCGTTCTGCCGGATCCGGCGCCGGTCGTCACACTGACGAAGATGGGTGACAGCAGCCTGGATATCGCTGTCCGCGTATGGGTCAAAAACGAGGATTACTGGCCCGTCAATTTCAGCCTGCTGGAAAACGGCAAGCTGGCACTGGATCGGGCAGGAATCTCCATCCCCTTCCCCCAGATGGACGTGCATATGAAATAAAGCTTCCTGATACTTTCAGGGGGGCCGGTTTCCGAACCGGTCCCCCTGATTTTTTATGCTTTTTCCTGATCCAGCCAGAAGCGAACCGCGCCGATCATGCCAGCGTCGTTTCCCAGCTCCGCGCTCTCGATCCGCAGGCCTTCCGCGAACCGGGGCATGCATTCCCGCAGCACCGCCTCCCGAAGGGGCCGGATCAACAGCTCCTCCTGCCGGCTGACGCCGCCGCCGATCAGCACCATCTCCGGGTTAAACAGGTGCACCAGGCCGCTCAGACCCGCGGCGATATCCCCGATCCACTCCGTCAGGGCTTCCCGGAACACCGTGTTTCCCTGTTCGATTTCGCTGAAGATAATCTTTCCGTTCAGCCCGCTCCGGCCGGAACGTTCTTCGCACTTCCGCACCAGCGCTGTAGTAGAGGCATAGCTCTCATAGCAGCCCCGTTTCCCGCAGGGGCAGGCCGGACCGTCCGCCCGCAGGGTAAAATGGCCCAACTCGCCGGCAATGCCCCGCCGGCCGGACAGAAGCCGTCCGCCGGTGATCACGCCTCCGCCCACGCCGGTGCCGAGCGTAACCATCAGGACGTCCTGAAGGCCCCGGGCCCGCCCGGTGAAGCACTCCCCAAGCACCGCCGCGTCGGCATCGTTCAGCACATGTGCCGGCACACCGAAGGCTTTCTCCAGGAGGGCTTTCAGATTTACGCCTTCATATCCCGGGATTTTCCCGTTCGTGCCGATCACAATACCCGCAGCAGGATCCACCTGCCCGCAGGCGGACACCGCGATCCCTTCCGGCGTTTTCCCCGTTTCGGCCAGGAAGCGTTCCGCTTCCCGCAGCACGGTCTGCTGAATCGGCGTCCGATACCCGTCAAAAGCTACGCCGGCGGACGTTTTTTCATAAAGATTCCCCTGCCGGTCCGCCCAGCCGAGCTTTACTTCGGTTCCGCCGAGATCGATCGCCAGAATCATGAAACCACCGCCATAAACCGGGCCGCGATCTCCAGCGGCCGGGTAATGGCGCCGCCGACGACCACTGCCCATGCGCCGAGATCCAGCATCTTTTTTGCCTGCTCCGGCGTGTGCACCCGGCCCTCCGCGATCACCGGGCAGGGCAGCTCCGCCACCATCTGCTTCACCAGCTCATAGTTCGGATCCCCCTTGCAGTCCGCGGTCGCCGCGGTATAACCGTTCATGGTGGAGCCCACCAGATCCGCGCCGGCAGCGTATGCGTCCTTCGCTTCCTCCAATGTGGCACAGTCCGCCATGATAATAATATTCGGATACTTTTTCTTCACTTCCCGCAGGAACTCCGGCGCGGTCAGGCCGTCGCCCCGGGTGGTGTCCGTGCAGTCGATGGAGACGATGTCCGCCAGGGCTTCCATGCACTCGTCCACCTCCCGCATGGTCATGGTGATGCGGCCGGTGTACCCCGGATACTCCCGCTTGATCAGGCCGATCACCGGCAGGCCTGTTTCCTCCTTAATTCCGATAATATCCCTCACCGAGCTCGTTCGGATCATCTTCGCTCCGGCCTGCTTGGCCGCCCGGGCCATCAGGGGCATCACCGAGCGTTCCGGGTCATACAGCGGTTCCCCGGGGGTCGCCTGGCAGGAAACGATAATCGTTCCCTTCATGATCTGAAACAGTTCTTCCTTTGTCATACAAACAACCCTCCCCATCACGCCAAAATCAGCGACCACACAAACATACTCGGGATCGACAGCAGCGTGGACACGATCACCAGCTTCGTGGCATACTCACTGTCCCGCCCGTATTTCTCCGCCAGGATGCTGGTGGTGGCCCCCGCGGGCATCGCCGTCAGCAGCACGCTGATTTTGAACACCAGCGGATCCACCGGCAGGAACCGGAACAGCACATAGAACAGCGCGGGCAGGAGCACCAGCCGGTGCAGGCAGTAGATCAGCACGCTGCGGTCCATGAAGCGCCGGAAATCGATCCGGGCCAGAATCATGCCGATTACCAGCATCGAGGCCGCGGTGTTGCACCTGGCCAGCTCGCTGACGGGAGAGAGCAGCACCGCCAGCAGCCTGACGCCGGTCAGCATCAGCACGATCCCGGCCGCGCAGGCCAGGATGCAGGGATGGGTAACCACCCGGCGCAGCACTGCCTTCCGGTCGTGCTCCCCGGTGAACATGGAAAGCCCGGAGGACCACATCATGATACGCAGGGGGATCAGGTAGACGCTGGCCAGCGCCAGGCCTTCCGCCCCGTACATGCCCTCCGCCACCGGATTGCCGATGAAGCCGGCGTTCGGGCAGATGGTGGCGTAACGCAGGCAGTCCTGCTGATTCTTCGGCGCGCGGCGGAACGCCCACTTCCCGTAGAAATAGCTGATCGCCTGAACTGCCACCGCCACCAGAAAGATGCTGAAATAGGACGCGATGCGCTCCCGGTCCGCGCCGTTCTGGAAGGCGACCAGGATATTACAGGGCAGAATCACATTCACCACCAGGTCCGTCAGATTCTTCTGTCCCTGCGCGCCGATCATTTCCCGGCGCCGCAGAAAGAAGCCCACCAGAATCAGGGCGAAAATCGTGAACTGCAGCGTCAGGATCGCGGCGATGCTGCTTTGCGCGCCCATCTTCTCTCACCTCACCCTTGCTGCCGCGCACTCATATGGCGCATACGTCCCTTCCATCGTGCCGCGGTTCAGGCTGGCCAGCGCCGGCGCCTCGCAGGCAAAGGGCAGACGGATTTCCTGCTCGCTTTCAAAGTTGCAGACGACTGCCCAGGTTTCGTCCTTTCCTTCCCGGGTATAGATAAAGAACGGATCCTCCGGGGAGGATATCACCCGGAAAGCACCATCCAGGAACGCCTCGTGGGCAGCGCGGAGGCGAAGCAGCGCCCGGTAAAAGCGTCCTACTGATTTTTCTGCGTTCATGTCGTCCTGAACGTTGATCTCCCGGTACCTGGAATGCAGCGCAAGCCAGGGGGACCCGGTCGTGAAGCCGCCCTTCTCTCCGCCGTCCCAGGCCATGGGATGGCGGGCGTTGTCCCGGCTGCCGAAATTGATTCTTTCCAGCGCTTCCTCCTCGGGCATCGTCCGGCGGAAATCCCGGTAGGCGTTGATCGTTTCCACGTCGTCAAACTGATCGATGCTGCCGTAACGCGCGGACGCGGCGCCGATCTCCTGTCCCTGATAAATGAAGGGAATCCCCTTCAGCAGATACAGCATGGCCGCGAGGCAGGTCGCCGATTCATACCGGAGCTCCCGATCGTCCGCGATTCTGGAAATCATCGGCGGCTGGTCATGGTTCTCGGAGAACAGCGTATACAGCAGATCGTGTTCCGCCGTCAGCTGCTGCCAGCGGATCAGGATATCCCGCAGGGATTTCAGGCTGTCTTTCTTTGGAATAAACTTTCCTCCCGTCCGGCCAACCTCCATATGATCGAACTGGAAAAGCGTGCTGAGCTCATGCCGCTCCGCGGCGCAGTGGCGGATCATCTCATCGATCTCGCCCACCCAGCATTCGCCCACGGTGAAGAGGCACCGGGTATTCTCCCGGCCAAACAGTGCCCGGATGAACTCATGCAGCCGCGGGCCGAAGGCGTTTTTTCCCTTCGCGATATCCTTGGAGATCATGTCGATCACGTCGATCCGGAAACCGTCCACGCCCTTGCCGGTCCAGAAATCCACCACGTGCTGCATTTCCTTCACGACAGCGGGATTGTCCCAGTTCAGGTCCGCCTGGCTCACAGCGAAGGAATGCAGATAATACTGCCCGCGAACCGGATCGAATTCCCAGGCGCTGCCGCGGAAAACCGACTGCCAGTCGTTGGGCTTCTCGTCGAACCAGTAATAGTAGTCGCTGTAGGGATTGTCCTTCCCCTTCCGGGATTCCTGAAACCAGCGGTGCGCGGTGGACGTGTGATTGGGCACCAGATCCATGATCAGCTTCATGTCACGCCGGTGCATCTCCGCAATCAGGCGCTCCATGTCCGCCATGGTGCCGAATTCAGTCATGATATTCTCGTAATCGGAAATATCGTAGCCGTTGTCGTCGTTGGGGCTCTGATAACAGGGGCAGATCCACAGCGCGTTGACGCCCAGATCCTTCAGGTAGTCCAGTTTTTGCGTGATGCCGTTCAGATCCCCGATGCCGTCCCCGTTGGAATCCATGAAGCTGCGGGGATAAACCTGGTAAACCACCCAGCGCAGATAGCTCCGGTACTGCTCGTTCAGCATAGGCTTCCTCCCGTAATGACACGTTCCTTCTGCCTGCCATTATAGCACCTTCAGCCGGATTTTGCCACGTCAAAAAAGAGCCAGCGGGAGGCAATTCCCACTGACTCATAGCCTCCCCTTGTCGCAAGGGGAGGTGGCGCAATGCGCCGGAGGGGATACTATTCTTCAGTCGCGTCCGCCCCGGGCAGCGCTCCCCCCTCTTCCTTCGCGGCCTTGCCGACGAGCCCGCCGGATGCCACGTTCCGGATCGTCTGGGGGATATCCAGGCCCACGGCGTCCTTGACCGCCTCGAAGGTCTGCAGCATGGTGCCGGCGGTATCCCGGGCCATGGAGGTCGCTCCGCCCTCGCCGAAGAGGATGATCTTCTCGGTCTTGCTCAGGGGCTCGGATACGGCGCGGGCGATGTCAGGCAGCTTGTCGGTGACCATTTCCATCATGGCAGCCTGGCCGTAGAGCTGCATGGCTTCCGCCTTCATCCGCATAGCGTCGGCTTCCGCCTCACCCTTCATCCGGATGGCTTCCGCTTCCTTCTGGGCAGCGTACAGGGCAGCGTCCGCCTCAGCTTGCCTGCGGTATTTCTCCGCCTCAGCCTGGGCGATGGCACGGTCCTTTTCGGCCTTCGCCTTCTCACGGATCTCCACGTTCAGCTTCTCGCGCTCGATCTCCACCTGCTGCCGCTTCAGTTCCGTTTCCTTTTCCAGGCGGGTCATTTCCGCCGCGGCATGCTCGGTGGCAAAGGTCTTGTTGATGCGTTCCTGCTCGATCTTGTACGCCATTTCCGCCTTGGCCCGGGCTTCTTCGGTCTCCTGCTTGAAGGCGGCCTTCTGCACCTCCAGATCACGGTTCTGGCGGGCAATTTCGGCTTCCGCCTGCATTTCGGCAAACTTGGATTCCTTTTCGGCCGCCGCTTCCGCGATCCGCTTGTCCTGCTCCTTCTCCGCCACGTTCCGGGCAGCCATGGTGTCGATCACGTTGCCGTCCTTGTCGGAGAAGTTCTGGATCGTCAGGTTGATAATTTCCAGACCCATGTTGGCCATGTCGGCCATTGCGGCCTTGATGGATTCCTGGGCAAACTTATCCCGGTTCTGCACCAGCTCCGCGATGGTCATCTGGCCGATGATCTCACGCATGTTGCCTTCCAGCACGTCCTTGGCCAGGGCCTTGATCTGCTCACCGTTGTAATGAAGCAGCTGCTCGGCGGCGGTGGCGATGGACAGGTCGTCAGAGCCGATCTTGATATTGGCCACCGCGTCCACCAGCACGGAGATATACTCCTTGGTGGGAACGGGCTGAGCCGTACGGATATCCACCTGGTTCAGACACATATCCAGCTGGTCGATACGCTCGATGGCAGGGATGTAAAAGGTCGCGCCGCCGCGGATGATCCGGTAGCCGAATTTCTTGGAGGCAACGGTTCCGTCGGCGTTGCGTACCTTGTAGTTCCGGCGAATCAGGCCGGAAATGATCAGGGCCGTGTCCGGCGGGGCGATCTTATACCGGGGAACGAACTTCAGCAGGATAATCAGAGCGGCAATGCCGATGAGCAGCCAGTACCAGTTCGTCTGAAGAAAAGCGAGAATGTTTTCCATGGGATGCGTACTCCTTTCTTATGTCTCTCATGTCACACAGCAGGGTCAGATTCTGTTCAGCCTTTTCTGTTCAGCTCTTCTGTCCACGCTCTGAGCATAGCATAAAAGCACGGACAAATACAAGCCTGTTTCTGTCCGATACCCGCCTCTATTCCTCTCAAATCCGAGTTATATGATCTCTTTCTCCATCCGGATACACCGGAAGGTATCCCCGTCCTTCGCTTCTCCGCAGATTGCATATCCCAGCAGCTCATAGAACGGTACTTTATTGTCCCGGCTTTCCACCACCGTGTTCACATATCCCAGCGCCTCCGCCCATTCCTCGCAGGCCAGCACGGTCATCGACCCGATCCCCTGACGCCGGTATTCCGGCAGCACGACCACCCGGCCGATCATCATGTTCCTTTCATCCAGCGGATACATCCGGGCTGTGGCAATCGGAAATTCATGATCCGTCACGACAATATACTTCGTGTCCGGCGTATCGTGTTCGTCAAATTCCTGCCGCAGCGTGATATGATGCTTTTTCGCCATGGCCTGAATCCGGACATAATACGCCCCGGCCTGCTGCCAGGTTTCCGTTGCCCGGAGAATTTTCATTTCCGGAAGGGGCTCGATTTTCGCAATGTCATTTTCAAATACGAAATACATCCCGAAACGGAAGCTCTCTTCTTCCCGGTCATATTCATGCAGGCCGTAGCCGGAAGGAAAACTGTCCGCGATCCCGGTGAAAACCTTTCCCCCGCGGTCTGTGACCTGTACCATCTGATTGTCGTACCGCGCCAGATTCATCTCGACGGCTCCTTTCCTTGTTTACAGTCCTTCCATGGTCAGCTGCTCCGGGCCCGCGTTCTGCCCGTGGCAGTACCCGTAATACCAGCCCTCATACGGATGCGTACACTGTTCTCCGGGCTCCGCTATAACCTCTTCCCGCTGCTTCTGCATCCGGTTCAGGTCCCAGATGTTATCGTTGATCCAGCTGTAGTATGCCTTCGCCTGTTCGGTAATCTCCACGGGAACGAAGGGATGTTCCTCCTCCGGGCCGTGGGTCACGATACAGATTCTTTCGATTTTCACGCCGCACCGGGTAATGATATAGTACTGGAACGCGGCGTCCCGGACAAACTGCCCGTGTACCTCCGGGCAGTTCTTGACCTCATAGAGATCATAGCCGGTTTCGGTTTTGCGGAGAATGTCCGCCGCGCAGTAGTTATTATAGTTCAGGAAAGCTGCCTCACAAAGCACCGGCGTTCCCAGGGCCAGATGGCGGGCCGTGTTCTCCGCCATCTTTTTCTTGTCCGGAATGCGGGTGCCGGGACGGTATACGGTCATCTCCTCATACGGGCCGAACATGCCCATGGCCCGGTCTCCGAAATCGTTCCCGGCGTCCAGCCGCGCCTGCGTTTCCGGGGGAACGACGCGCAGCTCCGGCCGATGCCTGTCCAGCCAGAGCATTTTGCGGCACTGCATGCCGCGCATGAAATCCGTTTTCGTGATGCCCATAGTTCCCTTTCCTTCTGAATCCACTCAGCCTGTGAACCGGAGAGACGGTCAATGTTACACCACCCCAAGCCTCCCCTTGTCGCAAGGGGAGGTGGCCTGAAAGGCCGGAGGGGATACTACTCAAACTGGGCCCGGTACAGGCGGTAATAGAAGCCTTTGGCCCGCATCAGTTCCTCGTGGGTTCCCTGCTCCACCACGTCGCCCCGGTTCACCACCAGAATATGGTCGGCGTTCTGAATGGTGGAAAGCCGGTGAGCGATGACGAAACAGGTTCTGCCCTGCATCAGCCTGCGCATGGCATGCTGAATCTCCCGTTCGGTGGAGGTATCCACGTTGGAGGTGGCCTCGTCCAGGATCAGCATATGGGAATCGTACAGCATCGCCCGGGCAATCGTCAGCAGCTGTTTCTGCCCCTTCGAGATATTGCCGCCGTCTTCGCTGATCACCGTCTCATATCCTTCCGGCAGGCGCATGATAAAGGGGTGGATATGGGCAGCCTTCGCCGCCGCCACCACTTCCTCCATGGAAGCGCCTTCCCGGCCGTAGGCGATATTCTCGAAGATCGTGCCGCGGAACACCCAGGTGTCCTGCAGCACCATGGCATAGGCGGATCGGAGGCTTCGGCGGGTCAGGCCGCGGATATCCTTTTCGTCCACGGTAACGGATCCGCCGTCCACGTCATAAAAGCGCATCAGCAGGTTGATCATCGTGGTTTTCCCCGCGCCGGTGGGGCCGACGATGGCAATCAGCTTTCCGGCGTCCGCCCGCATGGAAAGATCGTGGATGATCGTGTTTCCGGGATCGTAGCCGAAAGAAACATGGTTCAGCGCCACGTCGCCCCGCACATCGTCCAGGACCTCCGCGTTTTCCGCGTCGGTCAGCTCCTCCTTCTCGTCCAGCAGGCTGAACACCCGTTCCGCCGCCGCCAGGGCGGAGAACAGCTCGTTGATGATGTTGGCCACCTCGTTGATGGGTCCCGAAAACTTCCGTGAATACAGCACAAAGGAGGAGATGCTGCCCAGCCCGATGGCGCCGTTCATGTACAGCACAGAACCCAGCAGCGCGATCAGGCTCAGGCAGATATTGTTGATGAACCCCATGGTGGGGCCGATGGTCATACCCAGCGAATCCGCGTCGTAGAATGCCTGCGCGGCAGTATGGTTCACGGTGTCGAACTGCCGGTCGATCTGGTCCTCATAGGCGTAGGCCAGAATGGTCTTCTGCCCGGATATCTGTTCTTCCACAAAGCCGTTCATGGCTCCGTAGGATTTGGAGCGCCTGGCAAAGCGCGGCTGGGTCAGTTTCCGCATGTGGGCGGTGTAGGCGACGGACGCGGGGATTGTCACCAGCGCCACCAGGGACAGGGGCGGGGAAATCCGGATCATCATGATCAGCGCGCCGAACACTGTGACCAGGCTGGTCAGGATGGCCGTCACGTCGGTGGACATACAGGTGCTGATCACATCCACGTCGTAGGAGACGCGGCTGATGATATCCCCCGCCTGGTGCCGGTCGAAATAGCCCACCGGCAGGCGCATCAGCTTGTCAAATACGTCCTGCCGCATTTTCCGCGCCACCCGTTTGGACACGTTCACCATCGTGATATGGATCAGCACGGTCAGCAGCGAGGAAGCCATATATACGATCAGCATGCGGGAAGCGAAGTAACCCACGCGCTCAAAGTTCACCTGTCCCGGCCCGGCGGCCGCCTCGTTGATGGCGGACCCGGCCAGGCTCGGCCCCAACAGAGCCAGAATGTTGCTGCACACGCACATGACCGCCACCAGCAGGATCATCAGCCTGAAGGTGCCCAGGTAGGAAAGCAGCCGGCGGAGTGCACCCCGGGAGTCCTTGGGTTTGGTCATGATGGTATCTCTTCTTGCCATCTATTCCGCCTCCCCCATCTGCGTCTGCTGAATTTCCCGGTACACCGGGCAGTCCCGCAGCAGCTCCTCGTGAGTTCCGTGCCCGATCATCTCTCCCTCGTCCAGCACGATGATATCGTCCAGATTCATGATGGAGGAGATCCTCTGGGCAATGACGATCAGGGTTGCGTCTCCGTGATGCTCCCGGATGGCCTTGCGCAGTTCCGCGTCCGTACGGTAATCAAGTGCGGAAGAGGCGTCGTCCAGAATCAGGATATCCGGTTTGGCCGCCAGCGCCCGGGCAATCAGCAGGCGCTGCTTCTGCCCGCCGGAGAAATTGCCGCCGTGGATCGCCGCCTCGTGATCCGCGCCGTCTTCATAGCGGTCCACGAAGTCCGCGGCCATGGCGTCCTCCAGCGCTTGCCGCAGGCCCTGTTCATTCATCTCCCGGCCGAAAATCACATTTTCCCGGATGGTCGTGGCAAAGATGGCGTCGTTCTGGAACACCACGCCGAAGCGGCGGTGCAGCTCGTCCCGGTCCCAGGTGCGCACATCCTTTCCGTCGACGAACACATGCCCCTCGCTCGGATCATAAAAGCGCATCAGCAGATTGATCAGAGTCGTTTTCCCGCTGCCCGTTGCGCCGATGATCCCCAGGGATCCGCCCTTCCGGATCGTGAAATCGATCTCCTTCAGGCACTGCTGCCGGGAAGCCCCGGCGAAGGCCGCGCTTGAGGCGGTGGAACGGGTGGAATCCGCATTATAGCTGAACGACACGTGATCGAATACGATATAGCCTTCCCGGTCTGTCCGGGCTCCCTCAGATTCCGGCAGCCTCGGCAGATCCTCCGGCAGCTCCGCCACCGCTGCGACGCGGGCAGCGGAGGCGTTGGCCTTGGACAGCATCATGAACACGCGATTCAGGCCCATCACGCCCATCAGGATCATATTGAAATAGGTGAGAAAAGCCAGTATCACGCCCGGCTGCGTCACGCCGGCGTTTACCCGCCGGGCGCCGATCAGCACGACCAGCGTCAGGCCGATGTTCAGGAACAGGGTCACCGTGGGCCCGGGGAGGGCCATGATAATGCTTGCCTTAATATCCCGCCGGGATGTGGTGTCGTTGGCTTCGCCGAAACGGCGCATCTCGAAAGGCTCCTTGGACAGGGCCTTGACCACCCGGATCCCGGTGATGTTCTCCCGCATGATCCGTACGATATCGTCCATGCCGCGCTGCACCAGGTCGTACAGCGGAATCCCCTTGAAGGAAATGAACACCACCAGGGCGATCATGATCGGCGCCATAATGCACAGAATCATCGCCAGCCCGGTATCCATGGCCAGGGTGATCCCGATGCCGCCCAGCAGCATAATCGGCGCCCGGATGCCCAGGGTCTGCACCGCCCTGATGAAGTTCTGCAGGTTATAGGTGTCTGAGGTCATCCGGGAAATCAGGGATGGCAGTCCCACCTCGTCCATCTGTCCGCCGGACAGGTTCAGCGCCGCGTGAAACAGATCCCGGCGGACGGACAGGATGTTTTCCTTGGCAACGCGGACTGCCCTGCGGTTCGCGGTCACGTTCAGCAGGCGCACCATGCAGGCCAGCAGGATCATGACCACGCCCCAGAACAGCACCGGGGCCAGCTCCTGCCGGGGTACCACGTCGTCCAGCAGATGCTCCATGACATACGGAATCAGAAGCTCCACCATCGTGCCGGCCAGCTTCAGTCCCATACCGCCCAGAATCATCCATTTATATTTCCGCAGATACTTCCAAAGAAACTTCATGAATCCCCCGTCATCTCATACTGCGACGCCCGGGCGATGCCAGCCACACCTGTCGCGCCCGCCTGTCTTTTCCGCTCTCCGATCTTCACTCTTCACTCTTCACTCTTCACTCTTCACTCTTCACTAATCAGCATATACCTTCAAGTAAGCTTTAAGTCAAGCAGCCGCCGCAAACTTTCTCCTGCTGTCCGGAGAGTTTCCCGCCTTTTCTCAGTCTTCCAGCGCATAACCGATCAGCAGGCGCAGCGTGTTTTCCGCGCCGTCCCGATGGCTGCGTTCATAGCCGTGGGATGCGTAAACGCCCGCGCCGATCAGGCCGTGGCGCAGATCGTTTCCGGCTCTGAGCGTTGCTTCCACGTCGCTCCCGTAAAGCGGGTAAATATCGACCGCGTAGTCCGCCCCGCTTTTTTTCGCGGCCTCGATCAGCTTTTTCACAATCGGATAGCTGTAGGGCCCGCCGCTGTCCTTGGCGCAGATGGAAACCTGCTTTTCCGTACACTGGAGTCCCTCTCCGACACAGCCCATGTCCACGGAGAGCGCCTCGGTACAGCCGGCCGGAACACTGCCGGAGCCGCCGTGACCCACCTCTTCATACACCGTGATATGCGCGTACAGCGCGCGCTTCGGCGTAATCTGTTCGTCATGAATATACCGGGCCAGCCCCAGCACGATACCGACGCTCAGCTTGTCATCCAGGAACCGGGATTTGATATACCCTGTTTTCGTAATCCGGACGTTGGGATCAAAGCACACGATGTCCCCCACCGCGATCCCGAGCTTTTCGGTGTCTTCCTTCGTCCTGACGTCCTCGTCCAGAACCACTTCGCAGGTATCCCAGGTGCGCTTCTCGTTGCTGTATTCGCCGTTCACATGGATGGAAGCGTTACAGAGCTGAAACGTGCCCTCATAGATTCCGTTGAATTTCGTCACGACGCGTACGTTTTCCGTTTCCGCGTTGTTGGGGTTCATTCCGCCGAGATTGGTCAGCCGAAGCCGCCCGCTCCCCTTGATTTCGGCAACCATGCCGCCCAGCGTATCCACGTGGGCCTCCAGCAGCAGCCCGTTCTCCCGGTCCGTCCCGCCCAGGGAAACCAGAACGCCGCCCTTGTTGGTGATCTCCGCGTCAAAGCCGAGCTTTGTGAATTCCTCCTTTACCCAGGCCGCGGCGTCCTCCGTATAGCCGGAGGGTGAATCGATGTTCAGCAGTGTTTCGGTTTCCTTCACGATGAAATCCGTGTACTGTGTCAGTTCCTTTTTCATGAGTTCAGATCCTTTCTGCAATGTTAATCTTGTTTTTCCCTTGTCTTACTGTTTTGCCAGGTGGCAGGCCGCCTGCCGTCCGCCGAAATCACGGAGCTGCGGGGTTTCCCGGGCACAGCGTTCCTCCGCGTAAGGGCACCTGGTGCGGAACCGGCAGCCGGAAGGCGGGTTCACAGGGCTGGGAACCTCGCCGGTCAGCTGCGCAGCAGGCTCTCCTCTTCTTCGGGGATCCGGCTCCGGCACGCTGGCTGCCAGGAGCGAGGTATACGGATGCAGCGGCCGGCGCAGCACTTCCTCCGCCGGGCCCGTCTCACAGATCCGTCCCAGGAACATCACGGCAATCCGGTCCGAAATGAACCGAACCGCGTTCAGGTCGTGGCTGATAAACAGATAGGTCAGGCCCCTTGCCCGCTGCAGCTCCCGAAGCAGGTTCAGAATCTGGTTCTGCACGGAAGCGTCCAGCGCAGACACGGGCTCGTCGCAGACGATCAGGGACGGATCCGTCGCCAGAGCCCGGGCGATACCGATCCGTTGCCGCTGGCCGCCGGAAAACTGGTGCGGATACCGGTACAGGGTTTCGCCCGGCACCCCCACGGCTTCCATCAGTTCCAGCACCCGGGCCTCCAGAGCCTCCCGGTCCGGGCACAGCCGCCAGGTTCGCAACGGCTCCGCAATCAGATCCAGCACCTTCATCCGGGGATCCAGCGATCCATACGGATCCTGGAAAATCATCTGCAGCTGCCGCCGGTACGGCCGGAACGCTTTTTCGCTCAGGCCGGTCACGTTTTCGCCCCGCAGCAGGATCTCGCCGGCATCCGGCGCCAGCGTTCGGATCAGCAGCCTCCCCAGGGTGGATTTTCCGCAGCCGGATTCTCCCACCAGGCCCAGGGTTTCCCCCTCGTACAGCTGCAGGGATACGTCCGACACGGCATGCACCTTCTGCTTTCTTCCGGCCGGAAATTCCTTTGTCAGGTTCCGCCCTTCCAGCAGGATGTCGCTCATGGTTCCGCCTCCTGTTCCGCCCGGAAACAGCGCGCCGTATGGCCCGGCGCGATCTCCCGCAGGTCCGGCATTTCACGTTTACACCGGGCTTCGCACTGCCCGCAGCGCGGCGCGAACGCGCACCCTTCGGGCAGGCGCAGCAGACTCGGCACCGTGCCGGGAATGGTATCCAGGGGATCCCGTCCGTTCCGCAGGGATGTGACGGCGTTCAGCAGACCCCGGGTATACGGATGGGCCGGCCGGTCGAACAGCCGGAAGGTGT
>CAMKJS010000058.1 GCA_946413245.1 uncultured Clostridia bacterium | reverse complement strand
CCGTTCGGACAGGGCATGCAGTACCTGCATCCGGTACATCCGATTTTGGTCCGGCTGATATAGGCGGCGCGGACCTCTTCCATGAGCTTCAGCTCGTCCTCTGACATGATGCCGGGTTCCACGGTATCGAAAATCCGCAGGTTTTCGTCGATCTGCTCAGCCTCGTTGCAGCCGGAAAGCACCACGGACACCTCAGGATGGTTGCACAGCCAGCGGAAAGCCCACTCCACCGGGGATCGCTTCACCGGGAAGGCGTCGTACAAAGCCTGGACGTTCGCCGGCGCCTTGGCCAGCCGGCCGCCCAGCAGACCTTCCATGATGACCACCGGGATTCCCTTGCTTCCCGCCAGCTCCAGCCCTTTGGTGCCGGCCTGGTTGTCCTCGTCCATGAAGTTGTACTGGATCTGGACCATATCCCAGTCCCAGTCGTTGATAATGTACTCGAAATCCTCGTAGGAGCTGTGGAAGGAGAAGCACTTGAAGCGGATCTTCCCGGCTTTCTTCATATCGTCGAAGAACTCCCGCGCGCCGATGGATTTGAAGTATTCCCATTTCTCTTTATTGATGCCGTGCATCAGATAAAAATCGATATGGTCTGTCTGCAGCTTCTTCAGCTCGCTCTCCAGCAGGGCTTCCATTTCCGCCCGGTTGTGCACGTATTCCGCGGGCATCTTGGTGGCGATGGTCACCCTGTCCCGGTACCCGTCCAGAAGGGCCTTGCCCAGCACGATCTCGGAGGTCTTGTCCAGATAGACGTAGGCGGTGTCAATATAGGTCACGCCGCCGTCGATCGCCCGGCGGATCAGGGAAACGGCTTTCTGCTCGTCAATAATGCTGTCTCCGGAGGCCTGCCCGTTGAAACGCATGCAGCCCAGGCCGAAAGCGGAACTGCTGATACCCAGCTTGCCCATCGTGCGGTACTTCATTTTTTGATCCTCCTCTTTCTGTGTCGTCTCCGCTGAGAAAATACTTCGTCGTGCGGTCATCTTAATCCTTGGAGTTAACTCTAAGTCAATAGTGTTTTTTAAATTATGAAATGGTTATTCTTTTATTAAAGAGAGCAGCCCGTTTCTTTGCGGGGTATTCCGCGCGTTCCGCAAAAAACGGGTTATTGCCAGCCGTTGTACGCGGCGATAGTCCAGGTGATCTGGCATACGCCCGCCACCGCGGCCAGGGGCAGGCTGAACCGGTATACAGAGTCGTTCTCCGGCTGATGGCAGAGGATTCCGTAGAAAATCCACGGAGCCAGGTCCACCAGGTACCGGTTCCCGAACTGCCAGCCGCCCAGCGTCCGGTGCATCAGGATAATCAGCAGGTACAGCACCACCGTCACCGGAATCAGCCACCGGGTCATGCCGCCCCGGCGGGCCCGCAGCGCGCTGATCCAGGCGACGAGGCCCACCCAGAGGATCGGGTTCAGCAGCCACGCCGTTCCGCCCTCCACGGTCTGGAATTCGATATGCCCGTTTTCCAGATCCGGCAGGCGCATCAGGGTGCCCAGATTCTTCAGGATATAGGAGAAGGAAAACTGCGCGCCGTACTTGTTGAATTCCGGCAGATAGTTATGCCCGAATTCCAGCGGGTTTCCGAACCGGGCCCAGTTGAGAACCATATAGAAGATGCCGATCAGCGCGGGGGCGATCAGCCAGTGCAGCCTTTGCACCGCCAGCTTCAGCAGCGGTTCCTCCGGATGCTGGTCCCGCAGCTGCTGCCACAGCAGATACAGCAGCAGCGGCAGCGCCAGGCCGGTCATCGGGCGGCAGCCCACCGCCATGGCCCAGCAGGCCAGGGACAGCCCTCCCCGCCCCTTTACCGCGTGATGCAGGGACGCCAGGGAAAGGCAGAAGCACAGGTTCTGCGCGATGAACCAGACCCAGCCGTTCAGGCAGAGGAACAGATATCCGTTGCACAGCAGCAGGAACAGAGTCCAGTACGCCATGCGCCGCCGGTCCGGCAGCATGATCGCGCAAAGCCGGATCGCGTGTATGCAGGAAAGGGCGGCCGCCACCAGCGCCACCAGGGTGTCCGGCGTCCGGGTTCCGAAAATCATCGCCAGGGGAAGCATGATCACCGAGGGAAACGGCGGAAAGGATACGTAATACTTGCCGTCCACGATGGCCAGCTCCAGCCAGGAATAGTCGCAGCCCAGATCCAGCCGTCCCTGCAGCCAGGCCATCGCCTGCAGGGTATAGGAATTGTAGGAGTTGCCGAACCCCAGGAAGCTCTGCCCGGTCAACAGAATCGTCGTGCACACGGCCAGCATGAACGCCAGAAAAATCCCCGCCTGTTCCCACCGGCTCAGAGATTCCCGATTTCGCAGCTCTGTCATCCTGCCGTCACCGTCCTGTTTCTGTATGTCTGGCTCATTATATCAGAATTCTGACTTTCTGAAAAGCAGTGCGGTTTTTCGCTCAGACCATGCACAGACCGGGAGCAAAAATCTCTCCAAGAAAACAGTTGAAAGCGAGGGATAACACATTTATAATGACAGTATCTTCATGGAATGTGAAGGGAGGCCGACGGAATGCGCCGTCCATGCGCCTGGCTGGAATCCCAGCTTTCCTCGGATCTTTTCGGGTATGACCAGCTGCGGAAGATGTATCTGACGCTGCTTCTGGATCAGTTTTTCATTTTTCTCATCGGAATGCTGTCCACCGCACTGGTCTCCTCCGTCGGGGAAGCCGCGATGGCAGCCGTGTCGCTGGTCAGCACCGTCAACGGGCTGGTCTCCCTGGTCTTCTCCTCCCTGGCCACCGGCGGCGCTATCGTCGTCTCCCGCGCCAAGGGACGCGGGGACGCGCAGGAGCTTCGCCGCTCCATCGGCGAGGTCACGGGCCTGTGCGCGGCCACCGCGCTGGTGCTGAGCGCGGCGCTGTATCTGCTGGCGGACAGGCTCATCGGCGCGCTGTACGCCAGCGCGGAACCGCTGGTGGTGGAATACGCGGTCCGCTATATGCGCATGATGGCGATTTCTTTTATTCCCTTCTCTGTGTTCAACGCGATTTTCAATATTTTCCGCAGTCTTGGAGACACCCGCTCCAGCTTGCTGCTGACGGTGGTCATCAACGTATCGCACCTGCTGCTGAGCCTGCTGTTCATCAACGGGCTGGGCATGGGCGTTGAAGGCTCCGGCCTCTCCTATATCACGGCCCGGTTCATCGGCATGGTGCTGGCGTTGGTCTGGCTGCTGATCGTGCATAACGAAGCCGCGGTCCGGCCGGCGTATTTCTTTCACTTCAGCCCCCGGGTCTCGCGGGATATCTTCTCCCTGGGCATGCCGCTGGCCGTGGAATCCGTGCTGCTGCAGGGCGGCATGCTGCTGGTGAACATCTATCTGTCCCGGCTGACGACCATGGAGATCGCCGCCCACGGCCGTGCCAATTCGATGCTGGGGCTGTTCAGCTCCCCCATCGGTGCCCTGAGCGCGCTGACCAGCACGATCTGCGGCCAGTGCTTCGGCGCCGGCAGGCACGATCTGGTGCGGTTTTACGGCAAAAGCCTGATCCGTGTCGGGCGGCTGATTCTGCTGGCCGCGGTGGTGATCCTGTACCCGATGACGCCGCTGCTGCTGATGCTCTATTCGGTCAGCGCGGAAAGCGCGCCGATTCTGTACCTCTGCCTGGGGATCGCCTGCGTGGCGATGCCGCTGTTCATGAGCGACGCCACCATCTCCGCCATGGTTCTCCGCGTGGCGGGAGACGGGGTTTTCACCGGTTTCTCCGCGGTGATCGCCCTGGCCCTGGGCCGCTGCGCGCTGGGCTATCTGCTCACGGTGCCGCTTGGGCTCGGCGTGCCGGGCATCTGGATCGCCCTGGCCTTCGAATGGGCCTTCCGCACCGTCGTGCAGCGCCTGCGCATGCGGGGCACCGCCTGGATCCACCGGGAGCAGGAATAATGGCTGCGTCCTGTCACTTTACAAACGAAGAACTGAAAGCCGGGAAGCGAGAAGATGGAAATCATCCTGAACCGAGGCAGAATCGTCCGCTATGAGTTCCTGAATCAGCAGGATCACGGCAACCCGCCGGTAGAGATCGGCGCGGTGTATTTCCGCCGGTCCAATCCTCCCCGGGAGGACTGGGAGCGGGACTATGCCCGGGCAAAGGCGGACGGGCATACCCTGATGCGGCACTGGTTCAACTGGTGCGACATTCATGTCGCGCCGGACACCTTTGACTTCTCGGTCTACGACGAGCACCTGGCCCTGGCAGCCAGATACGGGATCAACACTCTCACAGCCCTGTGCGATGCGCGGGACGCGTCGGTGTACCGCCTCGGCGGCTGATACAGAGCCTTATACTCCGGCGTCCGCCTGCAGGTATTTCCGGTAAACCTGCTCCAGAAAGCGCTGCATCGGCTCCGGGATTGTCTCAACCCGATCCAGCTTCGTGTCCCCGAGGGCAATCAGCTTGTTCGTTCCGTGATAGTCGCTGCCTGCGGTGACATAGAGCCCGTATTTCTCCGCGAAGGCCAGTGTCTCCTCCCGGATCTTCGGCGTAAAGGTGGAGTAGAACGCTTCGACCCCCTGCAGGCCGTAACCGGTCAGGCGGCGAAGGCGCCGGTCCATCTCGTCCCCGACGATCAGCTCGTCGCCGCTTCCGAAGGAGGGATGCGCCAGCACCGGAATGCCGCCGGCCCCCAGAATTCCCTGTATGGCCTCCTCCGGGGTGATATACTCGTCCTGCACAGGCGCGTTGTTGATATACCGGTCGATCGCCTCTTTCCGGGACTGCGCGTATCCGTGCTTCACCATCAGATTTCCGATATGCGGTTTCCCCGGATTGTCCATGGCAAACAGACTCCGGATTTCTTCCTTCAGAAAGGTAAAGCCGTACTCGGTGCGCAGGAAATCCAGCCGCATCGTGATTTTACGGATGCGGAACGCGTGTCCCCTTTCCACGACCTGCCGCAGGGGCAGGCTGTCCGGGTCAAACCCGTAGCCGAGGATATGATACTTCCCTTTTTCGTCCCGGCAGGAAAACTCCACGCCGGACAGCACCGCCGGATCGTCCGCTTTCCGCGCTTTCAGGATCCTGTTATATCCTTTCACGTCGTCGTGATCCGTCAGCGCGAACAGAACGATCCCCGCCTCCCCGACGCGTTCCAGCAGTTCCTCCGGCGTGTCCGTTCCGTCGGAGACCGTCGAGTGCATGTGCAGGTCGATTTTCGTGATTCTGTTCATCTCAAAACTCCAGCCTGTCCACAGCCGGCAGCAGCTCCGCCAGGGCCGCACGGCAGGCTCCGATCATCCTCCGCCCGTTTTCCCGGTTCAGTCCGTCCCGCCGGATTTCCCGCCGCATCAGCCGCGCAAGGCCGATGATTTTCGCCTTCGCTTCCGCCTCGCTGATTCTGCCGGGATCCTTCGTTTCCAGATACAGCTCCAGGCTCTTCCGCCAGAGCTCCCGGCAGGTTTCGCGGGAGATGCCCAGGAACCTTTCCGGATAGCCTGGATCGGTGAGACCGAAGCCCACGTAGGCGTTGTACATGCCCGCCAGTTCGAACACCGGGTGACCGTGGCTGAGCGTATCCATGTCGATCAGCAGGCTCTCGTCGTTCTGCAGCATGATATTTTTCACGTGATAGTCCCCGTGGAGCAGATGATCGTCCTCCGGCACGGCCTGGATGAGGGCGTACAGCTTTTTATGCTGTTCCGCCGGCAGGTACTCCCGCAGGAATTCCGCCCAGTGCAGCGCCACGGCCTTCATATCCGGCAGAACCGCCGAGCAGACTTGCTTGGAGTGGATCAGCTTCAGCAGGCGGATACTCCTCTCCGCGATTTCGTCCACTGATCTTTGGCCGCCGGCCAGCAGCCTGGCAAAGCTGTCGGCGTTCAGCATCTCGAAAACCGAACCGAACCCGCCCCCCTGAATCCGTACGACGTCGTAGGGGATCGCCGTCGGCACGCCGGCGACGAAAGCCATGCGCGCCAGCTCCCGCTCCCGGTGGATTTCGGGCAGCGCGTCGGGATTCAGATACACCTTGACGATGGTATCCGGATCGACGCGGTATACCTTGCCGTTGGCTCCCTGGCCGATCGCTTCGCAGCCTTCCACGGAGAGGACCCGGTAGGCTTTCCGGACCTCCATCATGTCGGTAAAACCAGTCATGTCGAAAATGCTGTACAGGTCCGTATGCACGTTGATGATCACCGTGTCGTCCACTTCCTGCTTCAGGCCCAGGATCACCCGCAGACCGGCGCTGGTGATGTATTCCAGCTGATCGCAGTCCAGTTCCACGGCCCGGCAGGGATGCGCCCGGAGGAGAGCCCGGATGTCCGCCCTGACGTCTTCGGAGTTGGACGAGTCGATTTTCCCTGTTAAGGCGATGATCAGCTTCCCGTTTTCCGCTTTCCCCTGAAGCATCCGGTTATTCTCCCTTCCGTTCCTGCGCCCCGTAGTATTTCAGGCACAGCATGGTAATATCGTCAAACTGCGGCGCGCCGTCCGCGAAGCGGTCCACCGCCTCGTGCATCCGGCGGATCAGCTCCTCCGGGCCCGCGTCCGCGTCCTGATTCAGGGTCTCCAGCAGCTTCTCCTCCCGGAACATGTCCGAAGCGGCGTTCGTCGCCTCCGGCACGCCGTCCGTATACACAAACACGCAGTCTCCGGGGCTGAGACCGAACTCCCGGTTGTCGTACTTTGCCTTTTTGTTCACACCCAGGAAGATGTTGTGCTTGTATCTGAGCAGTTCAAAATCCCCGCCCGCGCGGCGGAGGCCCGGGTTTTCATGCCCCGCGTTGCAGGCCGTGCCGATCCCGGTGGACAGTTCCAGCACTGCCGCCCATACCGTGACGAACATCATGGAGGAATTGCGCTCGCAGAGTTGCAGGTTCACGCGCTCCAGCGCTGTCGCCGGATCGCAGCCGCTCATCAGCTGGTTTTTGATCAGGGTCTTGGAAACCATCATGAACAGCGCGGCGGGGATCCCCTTGCCGGAAACGTCCGCGATGACCAGCGCCAGATGGTCGCTGTCGATCAGGAAGAAATCGTAGAAATCGCCGCCCACCTCTCTCGCCGGCCGCATGGAGGCGTATAGGTCGAATTCCGCCCTGTCGGGAAAGGGCGGGAAATTCGTCGGCAGCACGCTAATCTGGATGTCCGCCGCCAGCTCCAGATCCTTGTCCAGTTGGTTCAGTTCGGAGATCATGGACACGATCCCGCGCATCTCGTCCCCGGCTTCCTTGTCAGTCATCACGGACCGGAGGAACTCGAAGGCGCTCTCCTCCGCCGTCCGGATCCGGCAGCGCGCCGTCATCTGCACTTTTTCCTGCGGATGCTCCGTGTTGTACCGGTTCACCGCCTCGTCCATCAGGGAGGACAGGTACTGCAGGGTGGAGAGATCCGCCGATTCGGAGAACATCAGAAACTTCTTCTCTTCCGCCCGGATCACGTCGCCGTTCTGGTGCAGCACGTCCCGCAGGAGCCTGAAAGCGGCGGGCAGATTCCCGTCCATTTCCAGGATCAGGGCGCTCTGCGCGTTGTTCTTCCCCACCAGGGCCAGATCGAACAGGTACGCCAGATATCCTTTGTTGTAGAGTTCGGATTCCTCGTCCACGAAGCGGATTTCGGTGACCATGGAGAAATACAGCAGCGAAATACCGACGACATAGCCCAGAATCCCGATATCGTAGGGCAGAAAAAACTGTACGCCGGAAGCGAGCACCACGGAAACGATCATGGGCGTCACGCGGATAAAGCGCAGCTTCGTCTTTTTCTGGTCGTAGTACCGCACGACGGCCGCGGAGGAGCAGAAGTACAGGAATTCGATCCCCCAGATCACCAGCAGCAGCGGTTTGTGTTCCAGCACGTTGTCCCTGGAATAGGTGAACACGATCCCGGTGAACGGATTGACGATCAGCAGAATCAGCGCCAGCCCCAGCGGCACGAACAGCCACTTGTACCGGGAATAATAGCTGATGTTCCTTTCGCCGTACAGCTTGCTGTCCACGAAGGCCAGCCACAGGGATACAATGACCACCACCAGGATCTCCCGCGCCGTCCGGGTGACGATGGCGGCAGTATGGCACCAGGGGGCTCTCTGCCTGTACATGGCGTTGCAGATGAAAAGGAAAACGCAGGTAGTCGCCACGCACAGCGTAAGCCGGAAAAGATAGCGCAGCGGCCCGGTCCTTCGGCTCTTGAGGCGTTCCGAAAGGAGCAGCATCAGGACCATCACCAGAAACGACACCGCGCTTACATAACAGGATACGATAGCTTCTCCGACAATCGTGTTCATAGCATCTCCTCATTCAGCGGGCTGTTCATGACGTGGATATGGGTACATACGAGGAAGAGCGTATAGATCAGGGCTGTGGAGGAAATATCCCGGAACCAGATTCCCAGAACGACCCGGGTGACGATGAGCAGCATACCCAGAAATACCAGACGGATGTTGATCTTCCTCACCAGGAACAGGGAGCAGACGAAGTAGAACGCGGCCGGCACGAAAACCAGGTTGTTCAGGGGGCCGGACTGGTAGAGGGCGTCGGCGTTCACGGAAAAGATCCAGCCCGTTACGATGCTCGCCGGAAGGAGAAGCAGTATCGCCAGGCACGGGATTCCGAACCAGATCTTGATTTTCCGGAGCCGCGCCTTGTCCTGATAAACCCGGTAGTCCAGGTAAAGCATGTACAGATACGGGAAGATTTCAAACGCGGCATAGAAGAGGATGTTTCCGATGATCAGCGCGAAACGGGCGTCGGCAAACCCGCTGCCGTCCGCCAGGTAATTCTGCACGTCGAACACAGCCAGCACCATATTGGTGATAATCATGATGAAGAACAGCCGGTCGTCCAGCTTGCCGCGCTTGCGGTACAGGGAGGTGTAAATAAGCAGGCCGCCCATGAAGAACAGGGAGGTCAGGTCCATGATAATGCTGCCGTCGTTGCCGAAGGACGACGCTTTTCCCTTGATGATCGGAATGGCAATTTCCACGATCGCCTGCTCGACGGGGTCCGTCACGCGGATCATAAAGCGGTAGGTCCCCTTGGCCAGATTCGTGTAATAAACCTGCGTCAGCTCGTTCCGGCTGACCGTGACGTATTCCTCGTCAAACCCTTCCAGATGATAGGAAATCCGGGGATTATACAGGGAATAGTTCAGCAGGTAGGGATAGACCGTCAGCTTCCGGGTATATCCCGGCACGAAAAAGTCACCGTTTTCGTCCGGATAGTACCGCTTGTCGTCCGCGTCCACATACGGCACGGAAATCCGGATCCCCTCGAAGTATTCCAGGGCTTCGTCAATGTTGACCTTCACCACGCCTTCGCTGCCCGCCATGTACAGATCCCCGTCTTCGGTCAGCTCACTGCTGGAATTGGACGTGACCACGCAGGGAAGCCCGTTGGCGGTTCCGAAACAAACCGGCTCCGCGGCGCTGTCTCCCCGGATGTTCGCCGCAAGGATGACGTTGATGCCGGTGGTGCCCAGCAGCCACATGTCGCCGCTGCTGTTTTCATACAGGTCGATATTGTTGGCGCCGGGGAATTCACGGATCGTTTCCACCTGATAACCCGGCGTCATGCGGACCAGGGCGTTGCCGGTGATAATCCAGTAGCAGTCCCCGGCGCGGCTGCGTTTGACACGCATCACGATTTCCGAAGGCAGCCCTTCGCTGAGGCCGATTCTTTTCGTTCCCTCCGGGGTGATGACGTAGACCCCGCCGCCGTCCGAGCCTGCGATAAGCTCATGGTGGAACCCTTCGGTCACCGTCAGAATCATCCCGACGTCCAGTCCGTCCTGCTGCCCGTATCCCTTCACCACGCGTTCCCCTTCGATCACGTTGATTCCGGCGTTCGTCCCCACCAGCACGGAGCCGTCTTCACATTCGCATACCACGCGGACGGATTCGTCGAGAATGCCGTCCTCCCGCGTAAACTGGGTGATTGTTCCGTGGTCGTACCGGAGCAGGCCCTTTTCCCGGGCCGTGCAGATCCAGAGCCGGTTCCGGCTGTCCCGCAGCATGTTGCGGATCCGGATGCCGTCCAGGAAAGCCAGCAGATCGTCCGTATCCACCGGCGTGCCGGAAGCGGTGACAGCCTCAGTCAATGGCAGGCTTTCCAGTTTCTCCCCGTCCTTCAGCACGATCAGCCCGGTCTCCGTGCCGGTAAACAGCAGCCCGTCGTATATGCAAGTGGAATTGACCACCTCCGGGGGCAGCCCGTACTGCTCGAAAACGTCCGTAAAGCGGTTGGGAACGATTTTCATCACGCCCTGATGGGACGAGGTAGCCCACAGATTCCCGTCCATATCGGTCATGATATGATTGAAGGACTCGTTCATCTGGGTGTTCCCCAGCAGGTGCACCCCGTCGTCCTCCAGCCTTCCGATTCCGTTCCGGGCGCAGACCCAGACCCTGCCGCCGATATATTCGAGGGCCTGCGCGTCCGAAAGCGGAGCAATTTCCCGGGAAACAAATCCTTCCTCCAGGCTGCCGTAACAGACATAATGCTCCGTTCCCGCATACAGGAAGCCGGGGCGCTCCGGATCCGGCAGCAATACACGCGGCTTTTCCTGAGGAAAGTCGCTGACAGAGAGGAAGGAGACCACCTTTCCGTCCTGCATCGCGAACAGATCGCCCGAGCTTGCGACGCCGTAGATCCGGCCGTCGCTGCCGCGGCGAACATGGTTTATGGTCTGCCCGGAAACCCGCTCGTCCTCCACCGGAGTATAGGTGAAGGAAGCGTCGATGAACCCGGCGCCGATCGCGCTGGCAATATAAATCCGGCCATCCTCCGCCTCCGCGATGTCGCGGATGCTGAGAGAACCGAGGCCGTCGGATTCGCTCCAGTGCCGGATTTCTCCGTTTTCCATCAGAAATACGCCGGAGTCGTTGGAGCCGATCCACAGGCGATCCTGACTGTCGGTATACAGGCACCGCACGCTGCTGATCCCCGCGCCCGGGTCAAACTGCTTGAACTTGTTTCCGTCATACCGGGTCAGTCCGGCGTACCCGCCGATCCAGATCAGGCCGATGCTGTCCTGGGCAATGGCGTTCGCCTCGGAGGAGGGCAGCCCGTTTTTGCTGTTATACAGAACCGCCGAGTATCCCTCGCCCCGATCGATGGGATCGACGGAAGGCTCCACGTTCAGGTTGCCGGAAGCGTTCAGGATCGCGGCCCCGGTTTCGCAGCGCGCCGTGCCGGCCAGCAGGATCAGAACGAGCACGGCAAACACGGGCAGGATCCGCTTTCGGATCATGCTGCCCCTGTTTCCCCGGACAAAGCGCGTCGTCATCATGTCAACTCCTCTGCTTCCCGCCGCCCCGCGGCGCTGTTCAGCCTGTGCGGAATGGTTCCCCGGCTCAGTCCCGTTCCACCGTGACCACGTCCATGAACCCGACCAGCTCGAAGATTTCGAGGATGTGCTCGTTCACATGAATCAGCTTCATGCTTCCCCCGCGGTTTTCCAGCAGCTGTTCCGTCGCCAGCAGCACGCGCAGGCCGCCGGAGGAGATGTAATCCACGTTCGTGAAATCCATAATCACGTCCTGAACGCTGTCCAGGTATTGCCGCAGTTCGTTTTCCAGCACGGGCGACGTCGCGGTATCCAGCCGGCCGCTGGGGCTGACGGTCAGTGTGGCGCCGTTTTTCTTAAATACGGTAGAAGACATCGGATCGTTCCTCCCCTGTTCGGTCTTTTTCAGATTTTCTTGCGGATGATCAGAACGTTCTGCCCGTCCCGGTAGTCGTAGGAAACGTCGTCCATCGTCTTTTTGACCATGAACAGGCCCAGGCCCCCGATGGGCCGCTCCCGGGCAGGAAGCCGGGTCGTGTCTTTAAACTCTTTTTTCAGCGGATCGAAGGGGATGCCGTTATCGATGAAGGTGATAATGACGCTCAGCGGCTCGTCATCTACGTCGACGCGCACCGTAGCCGTACCGGGCCTGGATTTGTAGGCATACCGGATGATGTTGCCGAAGAGCTCGTCAACCGCCACGTCCACCTGAATCCGGATTCTCTCCGAGCAGCCCAGTTCCGCCAATTGGGCGTTGATAAAATCCGTCACGTGCCTGACCTGATCCATGGAAGCGTTTACGGTAATCTCGCGCATGGAGCCTCCCCTTCCTTCGTGATGTCCCCTTCCGGTTTTCCGGCCGTCGCCTTACTGCTTCGGCTTTTCCATCTTCCCAAGGGCAATCTGCTCGTTCACCCACAGCTGCAGGTTGGAAACAGAAAGCGCAATCTTATCCAGCACCGCCTTGATCTCGACAAAATCACTGTACTCGTCCGGCCGGACCCGGCCGTCCTCCACGATTTCCAGCAGCCGGTCTTTGCTCTGGTTCATCTTGTTCAGCGCGTTCAGGGTTTCCACGGCGATCTGCCCCAGCTCCTTGGACTCGGTGCGCAGCGCGTGAATCTGCCCGATGGGGCATTCCTCAGCACAGTAGTAATTACAGAGGGAGGGGGTCTTATAGTACTCCGCCATGAGAAGCACGTCCTCCGGCTGAATCTGGGTTCTGCCGTTTTCGATTTTTTCGATCCGCTCCGGGGAGAAACCCGGAATCAGTTCCCCGGCCTTTTCCCGGGTCAACCCCAGGCTCTCCCGTGTGGTCTGCCAGATGGTCTTATTCTCTTTCGTCGATCGTCTTCCCATATTTTTTCATCCTTTCGGTGTGATCAGCCGGAATACGTCCGCGCCGTGCGCCGGCAGCACGGCCTCCAGGGTATCGGCCATCCTTACCCTGCGCCCCGTCCACAGGTTCCAGCCTTCTTTGGCGTGCATTTCCAGTGCCTTCGTCGGCACGGATACGCGGCGCTTTCTGCCGCTCAGGTTGAACAGGGCGACGTACATACCCCTTCCGTCCAGCGCGGGGGCGATCCACACGCTTTCCTCCTCCGTGGTTTTAAGCGGATGGGCGCTGTATCCGTTCCGCAGCATGCCCAGCACCCCGGCGTTGGTGATCAGCGCCAGTGTGGCGTCATCCGTCTTGGTCAGCTCGCCGCCCAGCATCAGCGGGGAGCGCATGATGCACCACAGGGTCATCATGGTCCGCTGTTCCGCCGGGGTGAACCGGGTCCGCTCCTCCGGGTTCTCGCACTGCCGGATGGCGCCCAGGGGCAGCATGTCCGCATCCGGCCAGTGCCCGGGGCCGGCGTGGATGCACCACTTTTCCGCCCGTTCAAACATATTCCGCAGCAGGGTCCAGTCGTCCCAGAAGTCATCGGTGATCCGCCACATGTTCGCATACGTCTTCAGATGCTCCGCCTGTTCCAGCGGCGCGGGGCCGGGAGAGAGGCTCAGCACGATCTCCCGCCCGCAGTTCCGGGAGGCCTCGGAAATGATCTCGATCTCCCGCCTGCAGTGGGGATATTCCCGGGCTATGTCGTCACACTTGACGAAATCCACGCCCCATCCGGCATAGAGTCGGAAAATGCTGTCGTAATACGCCCGGGCGGCGGGCAGGTCGCAGCGCAGCCCGTACATGTCCGGATTCCAGGCGCAGATCGAATTGGGATTCGCCGCCTGGGCGCAGGTATATTCGCTGCCGGGGATGGGCAGCTTCCGGTGCGCCGCCATCCGCGGCAGGCCCCGCATGATATGGATCCCGAATTTCAGCCCCAGGGCGTGGACCGCGTCCGCCAGCGGCTTGAAGCCCGCCCCGCCCGCCGCGCTGGGAAAGCGGTTCGGCGCCGGAAGCAGCCGGCCGAAATCGTCCATGCACAGGTCGGAAAAGGGCTCGTATTCGTGATTGACCGCCGTGGGCTGCGCCCACTGGATATCCACCACGATGTATTCCCAGCCGAAATCTTTCAGGTGTTCGGCCATATACCGGGCGTTCTGCAGGACGATGTCCTCGGTCACAGCCGCCCCGTAGCAGTCCCAGCTGTTCCAGCCCATCGGGGGAAACTGCGCAATCATGATTTCCACCTCGTTTCTGTATGTGTCTGATCAGTGTATTATATCAAAGGGCACTTGGAAATACAAGGATACTGTTCTCTTTTGCGCAATTGGCGCCGCTCTGCGCTTGCCAAAGACGCCCCGGTTGTGATATAATCCGCTCGTTCCGTGGAGCGGTATCGAAGTGGTCACAACGGGGCTGACTCGAAATCAGTTTGTCGGTTTTGCCGGCACGTGGGTTCGAATCCCACCCGCTCCGCCAGCATCAAAAAACTCCTTCCCCTTGTGGGAGGGAGTTTTTGTTGCTGCCGGGTGGGATTCGAACCCACAAACGTGGCAAACGAACCGAATGTCAGCACAGTGTGCTGTCCGGCGCAAGCCGGAAATGAGGTGAGTTTGTTAGCGCGAAACGAGCATCGAGCGCGCCCCAAGCGCGAGAGGTGACGATTGAGCGAACGGAATCGAATCCCACCCGCTCCGCCAAACAGAAAAAGCACTTGCTGATGCAGGTGCTTTTTCTGTTTGGCGGGTGGGATTCGAACTCATCCTCAGCCTCACCTCCAAAACGAAAAAAACTGCCGGCAACAGTCGGCAGGATTTATATTGGGGGATTTGTCAGTATAAACGATGCTCCATATTCTGATAGATTCTGTAAAGCTCGAGGCAGGCTTCGCGATCGATGCAAACCAGATAATCCTCCAGGGTCTCTCTGCCGCCCGCAAGCTGATCAAACTGTTCATCCCGAAAACCGATGGCGGCGTTGTCCCGGATCGTACATCCGTAATAAACCCTGTCAATGTTCGCCCAGAGGATCGCATACAGGCACATGGGACACGGCTCGCCTGTGGTATATAAAACGCAGCCGGACAGGTCACAGGTATCCAGCGCCTTCTCCGCGTTGCGAATGGCTGTGATCTCTCCGTGCGCTGTGGAATCGTTGTCTGCGAGCACCATATTGTGCCCGCGGCCGATGATTTCTCCGTCTTTTACGATGACGCAGCCGAAAGGCACGCCGTCCTGATGCGTTATCCCCGCAAGCGCTTCTTCAATTGCTTCAGCCATATACGGGTTTTCAGCTTTGATGGATGCTTCTTCTGTCGCCGTCTGCGCACAGCACACGGCTACGGAAAATTGGAAGAGGCAAAGAAGCAGAAGAATAACTCGCGACATTCTCATACCGTTCCTTCTCATCTCCGGGGAACAGAACCGGCGCCCGGTCTTTGCGTTCGGGAAGCAGTGGCTTATCCCCGTTCAAATCCGAGGTATCTTGTGCCCTGGTAGGAAAGCTGGCCCTGGTCGCCTTCGGCAAGCATGCCGTACTCCGAGTCTTTCATGCCGAGCTCCAGCCGTTTGCCGTTTTCCAGTTCAAACGTGACAAAGTACCGGGTATAAGTGGAGGAGCCGACCCCGTTCATAGCGGTGTTGCCTCTCATCATCGTATTGCCGTGGCCTGAGACTTTCATTCTTTTTGTCACGACCCTGGCGTTCACGGTCTCCCTCGGCGAATTGTTGTTCCTGATCCAGACGTAGACGCCTCTTCCGATCGCTCCGATCAGAAGGACGGCAAAGATTCCGATCAATACCATCATGAGAGGGCTCAATCCGCCTCCGGTTCCAAAAGATGCTCCAAATTCCATCGTTTTTCGGTCCTTTCATCAAATCATTTCCTGGTGCGTGCGGCATGTGATCTCCGCTCCATTCGCGGTGATCCGGCCTCCCATCAGGCGCAGGATGTAAACCTTACATAAGTATAGCCATGATTCCGGGATAAAGCAAGCTTTTTCCTCTGTGCCTTGCCCGTGGTTCCGGGTCTTCGGCATACCGCAAGGGGGTCACGTGACCGCCGTGGATCCGGCAGCCGCATGATGATACGCGGCTGTTTTCACGGACGGCATATCACTTTTTGTTTTCATTGTTTTCATATATTGCATCCCCTCATTCACAAATGCGCGTTTCCGCTTGAAAACAGGAAGGACTGTTGACTTGGAGTCCGTTCTAAGGTGTATACTTCTTCATCATATTCAGCGAAGGAAGGGATCCCGTGTGAGCGAAATAATCTCCCTGGCAAAGTCCTATGAAAAGTATTTCAAAATCGGCGCCGCCGTTTCACCCCGGCAGATTCGGAAGCATCATGACCTGCTTCTTCGGCATTTCAACAGCCTGACTGCGGAAAACGAAATGAAATACGATTCCACTGAGCCGGAGGAAGGACATTTCTGTTTCGATAAAGCAGATTCCGTTGTGGCCATGGCGCGGGAAATGGGCGTTAAAATCCGCGCGCATGCGCCTGTCTGGCATAATCAGACACCCGCCTGGATGTATCTCGACGGGAATCGTCCCGCGCCGCCGGAGCTGATTTATGAACGCATCGACGCCCACACCAAAGCCCTCTGTGAGCGCTACAACCGGGATGTATACGCCTGGGATGTGGTGAACGAAGCGACCCGGGACGACGTACCCGATCCGGAAAAGAACCCCGGAGAAAGCCCCGTCTATCGGAACAGTGAGTACTATAAGCTGTGCGGCACCGGCTTCATGGAAGCCGCCTTCCGCTCCATGGAGAAGTATTCCCCCGATGCCCGGCTGTTCTACAACGATTACAGTGAATGTGTACCGGAAAAGCGGAACCGCATCGTCACGCTCATTCGCGGCCTGCGGGAAAAGGGCTGCCGTGTCGACGGGATCGGTATGCAGCAGCACCATTTCGCGGCGCCGGATTATGATGAGATCAAACGTTCGATAGAAATCTACGCGAGCATGGGCCTGCGGATTCACGTGACAGAGCTGGACGTTTCCATGATGGCCGCGTTCAATCAGGGCAGCCGGCGTCTGAAGCCGGGAGATCCTGGCTTCGATGAATATATTCGGGAAGCGCTGAAAGCGACCCCCGAAAAGCTCTCGAAGATTGATGAGATCTACGTCAGGCTCTTTGAGATCTACCGCAGCTATACCGACGTCATCGACTGCGTCACAACCTGGGGAATCGCGGACGATTATACGTGGCTGGACTTCTTCGGGATGAGGCGCGGCATGCCTCCAATCAAGCAGCATCCCCTGCTCTTTGATGAACAGGGGATGCCAAAGCCTTGCGTGCAGCAGCTCATGGATGCCGTGAAATAAGAATCTGTTTTTGTAAAAATCCGCTTACGATTCCGGTCCGAGGATATCGTATTCCAGTTCCAGTTTCGTTCCGTCCGCGGTTTCGAACAGCATCTTTCCGGATCCCAGATCCGTGAAGACAATATCGTAGGGTCTTCCGGCCTCTTCAGCGGTCAGGAAGCCTTCCGTGTCTTCGATTCCGGCCGCTTCGGAATCATAGCAGACCAGTCTGCCTGTCTCGGCGTCGTACATGCCGGCGATCTGATAATTGTCCTCCCCGCGGGCGACAAAAGCGTAATAGAAGTACGTGTTCTCGTCGTACAGGCCCTGCCAGTGGAACTCCGTATAAACATCCTCACTGTCGTTCCGCCATACGCCGTCGAACTGGCCGATCTCCCTGAACTCGAGATCCTGTCCTATGTTCTCATGGCCGTCCTTCCAGCTCAGGGCGCCGTCCTCGGACAGGGTGAATACGCTGGTATTCTCCAGCTCGTCGATCCCCTCGTATTCGTATTCGCCCAGGGTCTTTTCCAATGTATCCGGATCAAACGTATATCCGATTTTCCGGGAAGAAATGGATTCCAGGTCGTCCCGTTCTTCCACATAGTAGCAGGAATACTCCCAGATGGTGCCGGTATTGTCCACCTGGTTGAACAGGTCGACCATCACGCGGTACCCTTCCTCTTCGTAATAAATCTCAATCAGGCCGTTCATCATAGCCCAGTTGCTCTCAAACTTTTTGCCGCCTTCCGGCTGCGGTACCACGTCCTCCGCGGTCGCCGCGCAGATCAGGGACAGCGCAAAAACCAGCGCCAGCAGGATACCCATCATTTTCTTCATCGTCTCATTCTCCTTTCCGTCTGTCCGGACTCAGGTCGTCGTTCATCCGAAAACCGCCCTGCGGTATTATACCCGATTCACTCTCATTATGCAAAAAACGTTTCAGCGTCCGTCAGGCCTTTTTCCGCCACCTCCGGGCAGATTCAGGATTTTCCGCAGCTGGGACACGGCGATGCGGTAATCCCTTTTGAAGGAGGCGCTGGAAGGCTCAATCTCATAGCAGTAGTTCCCCACGATTTCGGCGGAATAGCCCTCTTCCTCCCGGTACCGGGCCGCCAGCGCGTTGTACAGCACCTGGCCCCACCGCTGGTGATAGGAAGAGGTGACGATGGTCATCGTGTCCACCTGCTGCTCCTTCAGAATCGCGAAGGTATTGATCGCGTTTTCCGCGGTGGTCATCGCCTTTTCGTCGGTAAAGATCCGCTCCGCCGCGATCCCGTGGACGTCTGTCAGATATGCCTTCATCAGGCCGGCCTCCGTATGCTTCTCCGGATTGTTCCCGCCGGTTGCCCCGCCGGAGCAGACCAGGATCGATTCCGGAAAAGCGGCTGCCGCGTGAGCCGCCGCGTCGCACCGGCCCTTGAGTTCCTCCGTCATTTCGCCGTTTTCCAGCTCATACCCGAGCACGACGAAGGCGTGCTTCCCGGAAACCGGTATCACTGCCGGGTCGTCCTTCCCGTCCATATACAGCGTATAGTCCGGATCCAGATACACCTTTTTCCAGTGCTCCGCGACTGCATACGCGATCTCCTCCCCCAGTGCCTCCGCGTCCGCGTCAATCCGCGCCGCCGCTTCCGCGGAAGGGTTCTCGGCAGCCGCCTGCATGTCGTCCAGCAGTTTGTTGTACAGGAGGGCTCTTTCCTCCACGGCCGCGGCTTCCCCTGTTTCCGCTTCCTGCGCCGGCGTTTCCGCCAGTCCGCAAACCGTGAAGGACAGCGCCAGAACGACAGCCGCCAGCAGCATCAGACATTTTTTCATCATCGCAGGCTTCCTCTTTCTCTTTCCGTTCTGATTTGTATATTCAGATACAGAGAAAGCCCTGCCGGGCAGGCAGGGCTGATTGAATACCGGAATTATTCTTCCTTGGCAGCTTCGGCAGATTCTTCCGCCACCGCTTCGACGGCTTCTTCAGCCTTTTCCGCGGCCGCTTCGACAGCTTCCGCAGCGGGCTCCGCGGCTTCGGCGATCTCCGCCAGCTTCTCGGCGGGGGTCTCGTCGGTCGCTACCAGCTCATACTCGGCTTCGGGGGCAGCTTCTTCCACGGGGGCGGGAGCTTCGGGCTCCAGCGCCTGCCGGATGCTCAGGCTGATCCGCTTCTTCTCGGGATCCACACCCAGCACCTTCACGCGGACGACATCGCCGACCTTCACCGCGTCTTCCACCTTGGCCACGCGGGTCTGCGCGCACTGGCTGATATGAACCAGTCCGTCCAGGCCGGGCTCCAGTTCCACAAAGGCGCCGAAGTCGGTAATCCGGACCACTTTGCCTTCGACGATTTCGCCTTCCGGATACTTCTCGGCGGCGTTCTCCCACGGATGGGGCTGCAGCTGCTTATAGCCCAGCTGAATGCGCTCGCGTTCCCGATCCAGGGACAGAACCTTCACGTCCACTTCCTGGTTGGGCTTCACGACTTCGTTCGGATGCTTGATGCGGCCCCAGCTCAGATCGGTGATGTGCACCAGGCCGTCCACTCCGCCGATGTCCACGAAAGCACCGAAATCCGTCAGCCGGCGAACGATACCGTGAATGACGATACCTTCTTCCAGCTTGTCCCAGACTTCCTTCTTCTTCGCGGCGGCTTCCTCGGCCACCACGGCCTTGCGGCTGGCGACGATGCGCTTCTTCGCCTTGTCGACTTCGATGATCTTCAGCTTCATGGCCTTGCCGACGAAATCAGCGATCTTTTCCACATAGCGCTGACTCAGCTGGCTGGCCGGCACGAAGGCACGAACGCCGCCCACGTCGGCAATCAGGCCGCCCTTGACGGCTTCCTTACCGACTGCTTCCACATATTCGCCGGCGTCGTTCTTTTCCATCAGGGCGTCCCACGCCTTGCGGTTGACGATGTTGCGCTGGCTCAGCAGCACATTGCCCTCTCCGTCGTTGACCTTCACCACTTCGACTTCAATCTCGTCGTCCAGTTTGACATCCTGGTCAACCAGGTCGGCGCGCTTGATCAGCCCGTCCGCCTTGTAGCCGATGCTGACGCAGACTTCGTCGTCCGTGATCTGAACCACCTTGCCGGTCAGGGTCTGACCGGGGCGGATCCGCACCAGGGTCGCATCGACTTCAGCCATGAAGTCATTGTGATTTTCTTCCTCAACGTGAGGGGCCGGGGTTTTGTTTTCCAGTTCGCTCATGCGTGTGACAACCTCCTTAAGTGAATCCGTCGGCG
>CAMKJS010000057.1 GCA_946413245.1 uncultured Clostridia bacterium | reverse complement strand
TAGATGAAGGTGGTCTGCAGGCGCTGATGCAGCTTGGTGATTTCGGTACGCATCGCGACACGCAGCTTGGCGTCCAGGTTGGACAGAGGCTCGTCGAACAGGAAGACCTTCGGCTCACGGACGATAGCACGGCCCAGAGCAACACGCTGACGCTGACCGCCGGACAGAGCCTTCGGCTTCCGGTTCAGCAGGTGAGCGATGTCCAGGATCTTGGCGGCTTCTTCCACGCGGCGCTTGATCTCATCCTTCGGGGTCTTGCGCAGCTTCAGACCGAAAGCCATGTTGTCATAAACCGTCATATGGGGATACAGCGCGTAGTTCTGGAACACCATGGCGATGTCGCGATCCTTGGGAGCGACGTCGTTGACCAGCTTGTCGCCGATGTACAGCTCGCCGTCGGAAATTTCTTCCAGACCGGCGACCATGCGCAGGGTGGTGGACTTACCGCAGCCGGAGGGGCCGACCAGAACGATAAACTCCTTGTCTTCGATGTCCAGGGTGAAGTCGCTGACCGCAGTCACGTTTCCGGAGTAAACCTTGTAGATGTGCTGAAGGGATACACTTGCCATACCGCTGAATCCTCCTTAAAGTCTTGATTGAGGAACAATCCTCCTCAGGAAATTATTATACACATCCGTTCCCAAAAGAAAACCGTCCGATTGAACAAGGTTTTCCGCCTCATTTGGGCAGATTGCCCAAAAATGGATCCCGGCCGGGAAATCACCGGTGATTTCTGATCTCGTTCCGCTCCAGCCGGATATTGTTGATCAGTTCGCTCAGCTTCCGGTCCGTCTCCGCGAGAAGGGAATCCATATAGTTCAGCGTGTTGGTATGCAGCTCCGCCGCTTCACGCTGGGCGTTTTCGCGAAGCTCTTCGCTTTCCACTCTCGCCCTGCGGACGATGTTTTCCTCTTCGACCAGCTGGGCTGCTTTCTTCTCAGCGTCGTCCAGTATACGTGCCGCTTCCTTTTTGGCTGCGTCCACGCACGCGTTGGCGTCCTGATTGGCGCGCTCCATCATCGCGTTCGCCTCGTACTGGGCCTGCTCCATCATCTTGTGCGCGTTCTGGCTCGCTTCGGTGACGGAAGCCTGCGCCTGCGCCTGCGCGTTCTGCAGGATTTCCGTCTTTTTCTGTTCCGTTTCCTGCCGGATGGTTTCCTCCTGCCGTACAATTTCCGCGGCTTTCGCCACGGTATCCGGCAGATGATCCTGGAGATATTCCAGCTGGGCCTGCATCAGATTTCGGTTGACGATGCAGGTTTCACTGTTGATCAGCGTTTTTCTTGCGTTACTCAGCTCCTGCTGAAGAACCCGGATTGCCTTGAGGCACTGTTCGGCACTGTTGATATCTCCGGCCATAAAAACACATCCTTTCCTGAAATCAGATTCTGATGATTACTCCTGATAATTGTTCGACAGGGCATCCGTAATTTCCTCCGCGAGCCCCGGAGGAACAAATTCCCGGATATCGCCCGAAAAGGCGGCGAGCTCCCGGACCGCGGAGGAGGAAATGCAGGAATAGCTCTCCCTGGAGAAAACCAGCCACGTATCGATCTCCGGCGCCAGCAGGCGGTTCGCGGCCGCCGCTTCCCTCTCCGCCTCAAATTCCGCCGCTGTGCGGACGCCGCGCAGGATCAGGGATTCCTGATGGTTTCTCATATATTCCACCAGCAATCCGTCCCAGCTGTCGATCCGGACATTGGGGATCTTTGCACATGCTTTCTCCAGCAGGCGGACCCGTTCTTCCGCCGGAAGCGCGTATTTCTTCCGGATGTTGACCATCACCGTAACCGTAACGAGATCGAACTGCGCGGCGGCCCTCTCGATCAGATCCATATGCCCCCTGGTTACCGGATCAAAAGACCCGGGGAAAACACAGCTTGTCATCCTTCCATTTCAGTCCTTTCTGCCGTCTGAAAAAAAGAAACTCCGCAGTATCCCCATTTTCTGCTCCGGATCAGTTCATATCCCTCCGGTACGGCGGGCGGACGGCTTCCTTCGTGCTCGACGACGATCAGCGCGTCCTTTTCCAGAACGGTCCTGAGTCCCGAAAAAACCTCCGGCAGCCCGGTAAACGCGTAGGGCGGATCCAGGAACACGAGATCGTACCGTTCCCCCCGCTGCGCCAGAATCCGCAGCGCTTCCCGCCAGTCCGCCAGCAGCGTCTCCGTGCGGTCTTCCCAGCGCAGGGCAGCGATATTCTGCCGCTGTACGGCGTGAGCTTTTCTGTCGTGATCCACCAGCGTCGCAGACAGCGCTCCCCTGCTGACGGCCTCCAGGCTCAGCGCGCCGCTGCCGGCGAAAAGATCGAGCACCCGGCTCCCCCCGACCGTGCCCTGCAGCATGTTGAACAGGCTTTCCCTCACGCGGTCCAGCGTCGGGCGCGTATCCGTCCCCCGTGGGGCTGAAATCGTTCTTCCGCCGGCGATTCCGGCAATAATCCGCATCTTGTCTGTCCCCCGGTCAGTTCAGCTGCGCGGGTCCTTTCGGCTTGTTTTCCATGCGCTTCCTGCGTTTCTTCATCTCTCTGCGTTTCCGCAGCGCGGCGTTTTCTGCGATTTCCGTATGGATTCTGGTGCGGACGCTTTCCCCGCGGGTATACCCGAAACCGTATGAAACGGCGGGAATCAGCATCACCAGCGGGCTGAGGCGTTCCAGGAGAAGCGTCAGATCCGACGCGTCGGATCCGATCATGCTCACCAGCGGCATCATGACCACCCGCATCAGGATCCGGATGATATCGACGGCCCCGACCGTTCCCGATACCGTATAGGCAACCAGAGCGTCTCCGACCTCGGAGCGGCGGAGATAGCCTTCCATCCATCCCGGCAGCGTTCCGTATCCGGTGATGGTTTTTTCAGCGGTCAGCGCGAGAATAACGGCCGGAATCAGCATGGGAACCGTCCCCAGCACAGCGGTGATGAATCCTTTCAGCGGGTGATAGCATACCGCTTTTTCAGTCTCCGATACGGCCAGCCCTTTTTCCAGCCGCTGATAAATGGTTTCGCTCTTCGCCACCGTATCCGTTCCGATATTGAGGCCCCGCTGATAATATATCATCTGGATCAGAGCAAAGATGACGAGATTGAGCGCAGTGCGCAGAAGCTGGCTTCCCGCGCTTGTCATGGAGCAGACGAGGAAACTCATAAATGAAATGACCAGAATCATCCCGAAAAATATCGCGGCGTTTTTCAACGTGTTCCCGTCTGTCGGCTTCCCTCTGTAAAAAGGTTTTTTGACGGGCGTTACCGGTTTTTTCTTCTGAGCCATTATGTACGCACCTCCTGTTGATCGGAAATAAAGGATCTTTCCACCCTGCTTCCGACGCTGAGCAGGATTTCATAGGAAATCGTTCCGCTCCAGCGGGCCAGGTCTTCCGCTGTAATGCTTTCCCGGCCGTCTTCTCCTATCAGTATGACCTCGTCTTCCGGCTGGATTTCCGGATGGCCGGTTACGTCTGCCATCATCTGATCCATACAGATCCGGCCGACAACCGGGAATCTGGTTCCGCGGATCAGGACTTCCGCTTTCCCGCCCGCGCACCGGTGATACCCGTCCGCGTATCCGCAGGTGACGGTTGCGATCCGCCGCGTCTCACCGGCTTTCCATGTTCTGCCGTAACTGACATAGGAGTCCGGAGGCAGTTCCTTGACATAGCTGACTTTCGCGGCCCACCGCATACACGGTTTCAGCCGCGTCGGCGTTTCCACGGGGGGATATCCGTATAGGCTGATCCCCGCCCGGACCATGCCCATCGCCATTTCCGGAAAGCGGTGAATTGCCGCGGAATTGCAGCAGTGATACAGCAGATGCTCAGGCATGCCTTCCGTGAGTTCCAGAAAACGGCGGTACTGAAAACGGGTATATTCTTCTCCGCTTTCATCCCCGTCCGCGTCGGCAAAATGCGTGAAGGCGCCGCTCAGACGCACCGGGCCGTCCTCTCCGACGGCTTGAAGAACCGCGTCCCTTTCCTGCATGGTTCGGACACCGATCCGTCCCATGCCGGTATCGATCTTCAGATGCACTTCCGCGGTTTTATGCAGGGCTGCCGCGTGTTCCCGGCAGATCCGGACCATTTCCGGGCCACACACCGTCTGAATCAGACCGAAGTCTACTCCTGCCTCCGCGTCTTCCCGGGTTACCGCACCCAGCACCAGTATTGGAAGATCGATGCCGCTCTTCCGCAGCTGAACGCCTTCCGCCACGGAGGCAACCGCGAGATACTCCGCACCGCCTTCCGCTGCGGCGCGGCTTACTTCCGCAGCGCCGTGCCCGTAGGCGTCCGCCTTTACGACGGCCAGAACCTTTACGCCATCCGGGACCGACGCGCGGATGGCTTTCATGTTTTCACGCACCGCGTTCAGATCGATCAGCCTGATGTTCCGAGGCGCCATTTACCTTCAGCCCCTTTTCTCCGTCTCGTGTCTGTGAATCTGATCATTCAGCAGATTGATGTCTCCGCAGCCCATCGTCAGCACCAGGTCACCGGGCTTCCAATGCTCACGCAGATATTTTTCCGTATCGTCGAAGGACGGAGTCCAGTACGCGTCGATTCCGTGCTTTTTCATGCCCTCCACCAGCATTCCGCTGTTCAGGTCCCCCGGATCCGCTTCCCGCGCCGCGCAGATATCCGTCACCAGCGTGACGTCCGCCTCTTCGGTGCAGTCCAGATACTGGTCGAACAGCGTTCTCACACGGCTGAAGGTATGAGGCTGCATCACAGCCCACAGCGTGCCTTTGCAGCGCTTGCGGGCAATGGACAGCGCGTTCCGCATCTCCGCCGGATTGTGACCGTAGTCGTGGAAGATTTCCACGCCGTCGATCGTATCCGTAAGCTCGAAGCGGCGATGCGCGCCGCTGAAACGCGCCAGCGTCGCCGCGGCCTGCCCGGGCTCCACCCCCAGCTGCGCGGCAGCGGCCGCCGCGGCCAGCGCGTTCATGACGTTGAAAATGCCGGGAACGGACATCTGAACCCGGGCTTCGGTCTTCCCGCCGTTACAGAGGCCGAACGTGAAGATGCCCTGCTCGTCCTCCTGAAGATCGGCAGGCCGCCAGTCGTTTCCGGGCTTCAGTCCGAAGGATACCGCCCTGCGGCCGCACAGACCCATCTGTCTGCGGACCCTCGGGTCGTCTCCGTTTCCGACCACCGTTCCGTCCGGAGGCAGCAGCCGAAGGAAGGCGCCGAAGGTTTCCTCGATCTCGTCCAGATCCCTGTAACAGTCCAGATGATCCGCGTCGATGTTCAGCACCACAGCCATCGTGGGGTACATATGGAGAAAGCTCCGGTTGTATTCACAGGCTTCCGCCACAAAGATGCCGCCGTGCCCGACGCGGGTGCTTCCTCCGATGGCGTCCAGCCTTCCGCCGATATGGATGCTCGGGTCTTTGCCCGCTTCCATCAGGATCTGGCTGAGCATGGCCGTCACGGTCGTTTTTCCGTGGGCACCGCATATCCCCACGGCATTCGGATAGTTTTCCATCAGCTGCCCGAGCAGGTAGGCTCTTTCGATGGCGGGAATGCCGAGCCGGGCGGCTTCCGCGCGCTCGGGGTTGTCCGGATGAATGGCGGCGGAATAAACCACCAGATCCGCGCCGTGAACGTTTTCAGCCCGGTGACCGATGCTGACCTGTATTCCCCGGTCCCGGACGTTCTGAATCAGATATCCCTCGTCCCGGTCGCTTCCCGATACCTGATATCCCTGGTCCAGCAGCATTTCCGCCAGGCCGCTCATGCTGCTGCCTCCGATTCCGATCAGATGGATTCGCTTTCCGGGAAAATCACGGATGTTGGCTGCCGTCATACATGCATCGCTTCTTTCATTCATAATCGTTATTCGGGTATCGTGATCCTCGGGTTTTCCCGGCTGGGACGGTACATAACGAAGCGCCTGCCGATCTGCTGGATCGGTTCCGCGCCGGTTTTTTCGCACAGTTCCTCCAGGGCTTCCCGCGCGGTCACCGGCGCGCCCTGCTGAACGCAGCCTTTGATCAGTTCCCTGGCTTCCAGCGCGTCGTACGCTTCCCGCACGGTCGAATCCGTAACGCCCTCTTTCCCGATATACAGGATCGTCGGCAGGGAGTTCGCCATTGCCCGCAGGCCGGCTCTCTGTTTTCCGGTCATCGTGTCATTCCTCCGTATTACTCAACAAAATCGAATTCCATATCGGCGATCCGGACCGTCGATCCTTCCTTCGCGCCGGCCTCCCGCAGGGAATCGATGACGCCGAGCCGGCGAAGCGTTTTGTGGAACCAGTTCAGGCTTTCCGGATCGTCAAAATTCACACTGCCGATGAGCCGTTCCATTCCCGGGCCGGCCACCTCATAGACCGCGCCGTCAAAGATGATCCGGAATTCGTCCGGATCCTTCGCGGGCTCCGGTTCTTCCTCTTCCTGGTAATGAAGGGGCGGAGGAAGCGTCTCCAGAATGCGGGCTGTTTCGTCCAGCAGCTCGTCAAACCCCGCGCCGGTCACCGCGCTGACGGGAAAAGCGGGACAGTCCATGCTTTCCGCGAGCATCTTCATCCGGTTCCAGTTCTCTTCCGCACCCGGCAGATCCATTTTATTGCAGACGATGATCTGCGGAATCTCCGACAGATTCCCGTACCGGTCCAGCTCCGAGTTGATATTGTCCAGGTCGTCGACCGGGTCGCGGCCTTCGCTGCCGGAAATGTCCACCACATGAAGAAGCAGCCGGGTTCTTTCCACATGGCGGAGGAAATCGTGGCCCAGCCCGGCCCCGTCCGCCGCGCCTTCAATGAGCCCGGGAATGTCCGCCAGAACGATATCCTTTCCGAACCGGCGCACGATGCCGAGATTCGGCGTCAGGGTGGTGAAGTGATAATTTCCGACCTTCGGTTTCGCGCTGGTCACCGCGCGCAGGATGGAGCTCTTTCCCACGTTCGGATACCCCACCAGGCCGACGTCGGCGATGGTTTTCAGCTCCAGCTTCAGCGTGCGGATTTCCGTTTTGACGCCGGGCTTGGCGAAGTTCGGCGCCTGCCGTGTCGGCGTGGCGAAATGCTGGTTCCCCCAGCCGCCTTTACCGCCCTTCAGCAAAATTCTCGTTTCGCCGGGCTGATCCATATCGGCCAGAATCCGGTCTGTTTCCGCGTCCCGGACCACAGTGCCGACGGGAACCTTGATGATCAGATCCTCCCCGCGCTTGCCGGTGCAGCGGTTCGCGGCTCCGTCCTCTCCGTTTTTCGCGGTGTACTTGCTGCGGAAGCGGAAATCAAGCAGCGTATGCATATTGACGTCCGCGTACAGAAGGATGTCTCCTCCGTTTCCGCCGTCGCCGCCGTCCGGGCCGCCGTTCAGCACGAACTTTTCCCGGTGAAAGGAGGCCGAACCGTTTCCGCCGTTTCCGGCCTTGGCGGTAATCTGAACATGATCCACAAAATTGCTCATACGTTCCTCTTCAAAATCTTCTGCGTAACGGATCCGTATTCCCGGATCCGTCTGTCACCCGCGCCGGATCGTCGAAATGGTCTGATTCGCCTGCGGCAAAACAATGGGAAAATGACTGCAGATCAGTTTCTCAGGGCCTGCAGCGGGGCCGGGATTCTGCCGCCGCGGGCAATAAAATCGCCGTTCCCGAAGGTGTTGACCGGCATCACCGGCGCGAATCCCAGCAGCCCGCCGAACTCGACGCGGTCTCCGGCTTTTTTCCCGGGCGCCGGAATGATCCGGACAGCGGTGGTTTTATTGTTAATCATACCGATCGCCGCTTCGTCGGCGATGATTCCGCTGATGACTTCCGCGGGCGTGTCTCCGGGAACCGCGATCATATCCAACCCGACGGAGCATACGCAGGTCATCGCTTCCAGCTTCTCCAGGGTCAGGGCTCCGGCCGACACCGCCTCGATCATGCCGATATCCTCGCTCACGGGGATAAAGGCGCCGCTCAGCCCGCCTACATGATTGCTGGCCATGATTCCGCCTTTTTTCACCGCGTCGTTCAGCAGGGCGAGGGCTGCCGTCGTTCCGGCGGCGCCGGTCATTTCCAGACCCATCTCCTGCAGAATGTGCGCCACGGAATCGCCGCGGGCGGGGGTCGGGGCCAGGCTCAGATCGACGATTCCGAACGGAATATGCAGACGCTGGCTCGCTTCCCGGGCTACCAGCTGCCCTACCCTTGTAATCTTGAACGCGGTCCGCTTGATGGTTTCGGCGACGATATCGAAGGGCTCTCCCCGCACGCTTTCCAGCGCCGCCTTGACGACGCCGGGGCCGGATACGCCCACGTTGATCGCGCACTCGGGCTCGCCGGGTCCGCAGAAGGCGCCCGCCATAAACGGATTGTCCTCCACTGCGTTGGCGAACACCACCAGTTTGGCGCAGCCGAGCCCGTCGCTGTCCGCGGTAAGCGCCGCGGTTTCCTTGATGATTGTGCCCATTTCCCGCACGGCGTTCATATTGATGCCGGCCCGGGTCGAAGCCACGTTGATGCTGGAACACAGCCTCTCGGTCTGCGAAAGCACTTCGGGAACAGAGGCGATCAGTCTTTCGTCCGCGTTCGTGGCTCCCTTGTGCATCAGGGCGGAATATCCGCCGAGGAAATTCACGCCCACCTCTTTCGCGGCGCGGTCCAGGGCAAACGCCACCGGCCGGGGGTCATTCTGCGCGATCCAGCTGACCGGGGTCACGCTGATGCGCTTGTTCACGATCGGAATTCCGAATTCGGATTCGATGGCGTTTCCGACCGCCACGAGGTTTTCCGCCTTCCGGCAGATTCTGTCGTATACGCGCGCCGCGCATTCCGCCGGATCGGGATGGGAGCAGTCCAGCAGATTGATTCCCAGCGTAATCGTGCGGATATCGAAGTTTTCTTCCTGAATCATCCTCATCGTCTGGAGGATTTCACCGGTTTCGATCATACGTTCCTCCGTCAGATTCGGTGCATCGCGTCAAAGATATCCATTCTCTGCATATGAACCGTCATGCCGATCTGCTCGCTCACCGTCTGCAGATGCTGGTTGATCTTGTCGAATTCCATATGCGCTCCGTCCAGATCCACCACCATCATCATTGTGAAATATCCGCCCAGAATGGTCTGGGTAATATCCAGGATGTTGATGTTCAGCTCATAGAGCTTCGTGGAGATTCTGGCGATGATGCCGGTCGTATCGAGCCCGGTCACGGAAATCAAGGCTTTCGTCACGTCCTTACGCCCTCCGTCGTCATAAAAAATCATTATATTATAGGATGACACACCGTTCCTTGTCAATCTCGGAAGCGGATTCGCGCCGCTTCAGGATGCCCGGTTTCCGGCGGTTTTCAGTTTTTTTTCCGGCCGGCAGCTGCGCGATTTGAACTGAAACCGTATTTGTGTTATAATTATTCAGTTCGTGGTGCTGTGAAGGAGGGCTGCTTTGGTGGAAATCCTGATTCTGGCTTCCCGGTCTCCGCGAAGGCAGGAGCTTTTGCGGCAGGTTGGAATTCCCTTTGAGATCGACACGCCGGAGGTGGACGAGACCTGTGATTTTCCCGCCGGGCAGGCCGTGGAGGAGCTGTCTCGCCGAAAAGCACTTAAGGTTCGGGAAACCCATGGAGACCGCTGGATCCTTGCGGCGGATACGCTGGTATCCGTTGACGGGCGTACGCTCGGCAAGCCCACGGACGAAGCGGACGCGTTCCGAATGCTGAAATCCCTGTGCGGAAAAACGCACCAGGTATATACCGGTGTAACGGTTTTTTCTCCAGGCGGCTGGAGCCGCACCGCCTGCGACCGGTCGGACGTTACGTTCTGTGACGTGCCGGACGCGGAACTGATTGATTATATCCGCGGCGGCGAGCCGATGGACAAGGCTGGCGCCTACGCGATTCAGGGGCGTGCCGCCCTCTGGATTCCGCGGGTTGAAGGCTGCATTTCCTCTGTCATCGGGCTTCCGCTTTATCTGGTCCGGGAGCTGCTCCTGGAAGCGGAATTTCCGCTGAACGACGCGCTGTAAGATTTTTTTGTTGAGGATGGAGTAAGCTTATGCCATTTTGGGCTCCTGATATCGGGATAGACCTGGGCACGGAAACCACCAGCCTGTACGTGCGTGGACGCGGAATCGTCATTTCCGAGCCGACGCTCGTCGTGCTGGACCGGGAAAACAGCCGCTCTGTTCAGGCAGTCGGCGACGAAGCGCGCTTTCTGCTGGGCCGCTCTCCGGACCGGCTGGTCGCGGTTTCTCCGCTCAAAAACGGCCAGGTTTCCGATTTTGATATGACGGAACTGATGCTGCGCTATTTTATCCGGAAAGCGGTCGGCGTATCCTATCTGAGTCGTCCCCGCATCATCGTCTCCGTCCCCTGCGGGCTGGACGACGTGAACCGGAAGGCGCTGACGGAGGCGGTCCGCCTGGCCGGCGCGAAGCACGTTTTTCTGATTGAAAAACCCTTTGCCTCCGCCATCGGTTCCGGCCTGCCGGTTTACGATCCCGTCGGGAATCTGGTGGTGGATATCGGGGCCGGTACGACGGACGTATCGGTGATCTCCCTCGGCGGCCTGGTCGTTTCCCAGAGTATTCCCATCGGCGGGAACAAGCTGGACGAGGCGCTGATCGAATACCTGCGCAGGGAAAGCAATATCCTGATCGGTAAGCAGACCGCCGAAAGCATCAAGAAAGATCTGGCGACGGCGCTCCCGCTGGAGGAATCCAGAACGATTCTGGTCCGGGGAGTCAATCAGCTCAATACGTCCGCCGGAACCATCCGCTTCTCGTCCTCCCAGGCCTATGACGCCATCAAGAATCCCTGTACCGCGATTATCAAAGCCATTCGCTGGGTGCTGGAGCGCACGCCCCCGGAGCTTTCCGCAGATATCATGCGCGGCGGAATCCATCTGACCGGCGACGGTTCCCGCCTTTTCGCCCTGGACCGGTATATTTCCGAAAACCTCGGTATTCCCGTACTGCTGGCCAAGGATCCGGGAGACTGCTGCATTCTCGGCATCGGGTATCTGACAGAGAATATTCAGCTGATTTCTCCCCAGAATTCCAGGCATACTCCGAAGCCCGCGTTCTGACGGCCTGCAGTCTGATACCCTCGGCACAGGTAAAACGGAAACGACGTGAATATGTTCGTAAGGAGGTGAGTTTCCGGTTTGGCAAGATTCAGAAAAGAAAAAGCGGCGCAGGAACGACCTGTTGTGACCGACGATTTTATTTATGACGATCCGGATCCGGAATCTCCTTCCGATCCGGAGAACACGGCTTCCGATACGCCGGACGAAGCGGTCCGGAAGCTGAAAAAGAAGGAAGCCCCGGCAGACAAACCGGAATCCGCCGGTTCCGAACCCGATTCAGAGCCCGCTCCCGAAGAAAAGCCCCGCAAGGTTTACGGCCCGGGCATCATGCTGGATGACGATCTCCAGCCGATTACGGACAAGGCTCCGCGGAACATGAAGCGGCATCCGGTCCTTCGCGGCTTCATTCTCACCAGTGTCACGCTGGTTCTTTTGATCTGTGTCGCGGCGTACATTTTTCACCGGATTTACGATGAGACGCCGGGCCTCGATATCCCCGAAAACACCATCAGCAATATCGTCACCCCCGTACAGTCCATGTTTTCCGGCCTGACGGAAACCATCTTCGGCTATTTCCGGTCCATGAAGCTCAGGGCCAATCTGGAGGAAGCCTACAACGATCTGCGGGCGGAAAACGAGCAGCTGGTATATAAAGCCATGCTGGCGGAGGAGCTTCAGCAGACCCTTTCCCAGTATGAAGGCCTTCTGGACGAAATCAAGGCGAACCAGGAAATGGAGCCGATTGTCTGCACGATCATCGGGAAATCGGATTCGAATTACTTCTCCACCTTCACCATCGGCAAGGGCCTGAATGACGGAATCAAGAACTATATGGCCGTGACCATATCCGGCGCGCTGGTCGGGTATACCGAAAACGTGCAGGAGCGTTCCGCCACCGTGCGGACGATTATTGACTCGGAAGCCTCCATCGCCGCGCTGATCCAGTCTTCCAGGGATCAGGGCATCGTCAGCGGGACGCTGGGGGTGGACGGTACGCCCATGTGCCGGATGTATTATCTGCCGGATGAAAACCTCCCGAGGCCGGGGGACGTAGTGGTCACCTCCGGCGTCGGCATGTCCTTCCCCAAGGGAATCCCGATCGGCGTCGTCCGGGAAAGCACCCGCGGGATGGAAGCCAACAAGCAGTATATCGTGCTGGAACCGAAGGTGGATTTCCAGCATCTGGAATACGTCATCGTACTCCGGTATCAGCCGCCCGCACTGGCGGTGGAAGGCCGCGAAAACAACAGAACCGTCGTCGATCTGGTTCCGGTGGTCAGCGCCAGACCTTCTCCGGAAGTTCCGATGTATGCCTCTTCCCTCTTCGGCGACAAGGAAACCCCGGATCCGGACGCGACCGCGTCGCCTACCCCGACCGTACCTCCGACGCCGGAGCCGACGGTCACGCCCACGCCTTCTCCGGAGCCGACGATCACGCCCGTTCCCACGCCGTATGAACCGCCGCTGGAATATCAGGTGGTTCTGCCCAAAGACGAACCCACGCCGACGGTGACTCCCACCATGGAGCCCACCGCCACCCCCTACTACACGCCGGATCCGGATGAAATGACTTTTGAGGAGGATTAATCCGGATGAAAGTATTCCTGCGCAAGACCGTCATGTTTCTTGTCCTGATTGTCTTCGGATATCTGGGACAGGTGTGCGTCATGCCGTATGTCCGGATTTTCGGCGTTACGCCAAATCTTCTGTACGCGGTCATCGGCATCGTCACGGTTGCGTACGGAAAGCTCCGGGCTTTCTGGGCAGGCGTGTCCTTCGGCCTGCTGATGCAGATCCTGTGTCCTTCCGTTTCCTATCTGAACCTGGCCCTGTATCCGCTGACCACGCTGTTCTGTTCCTTCGCCTTCGCGGACAAACCCCTGAAAACCCTGGAATACGAACGTGCCGTGGACCGGAAAAGAAAGGAGCTGCCCGCGTGGCTGCGCACGCTGCTGTGCGCTCTTGTGAATATTTTCGTTTTTGAGGTCGTGCAGGTTACCTATATCTATCTGGGAGGTTCCGCCCTGACGTTCGGGCATATTATGCGCGCTCTGGCGGACGTTCTTCTTACCGGCCTGCTGACCGCCCTGCTGATGTTCCCTGTCCGCAGAATGATTCTCGGGCGCCGTGCGGACGCGCCGCGTGTGACGATCGCCCCGGTGGTGTTCAGTCAGCGCTGACGCGCGCGTTACCCGGTGTTCCCTGCTGACCGTTCAGTCTTTCCGAAAGGAGTGGATGAATTGTGGAAGAGAAAAAGAAACGATCGCCTGAGTTTTGGCGCTTTACCTTTTTTATCGTGATCCTTTTCGGCATTTTTATCTGGCTGGTTTCCGGCCTGATCAATCTTCAGCTCCGGGAGCCGGAAGTCTATGCCGAAGAAGCCGAAGGCAAAAGAACCAAGACGATTACCCTTCGGGGAAAACGCGGAAATATCAGTTCTTCGGACTCCGTCATTCTGGCGGAAGACGAACTGATCTACAACGTTACGTTTCAGAAGGACGCTTCCGCGAACTCAGCCGCCCTGTATAAGCAGTATACGGCATCCATTATCGAGACGATCGATATCATCGAAAAAAACGGCGGAACCATGGCCGTAAAATTCAATATCGAGCGGGACGAGGAGACTGACGACTGGATCTTCAACTTCGGTTCCGGCGTTTCCAAATCCGTCCTCGATATCCGTGAGAAGCAATGGCGTTCCAACAATTATCTGAAGGATACCAAGTATCCGACGGCGGCGGAATGCGTTGCCGCGCTGAAAAAACGCTATCAGATTACCGAGGACGTCTCGGAGGAGCTGATGCTCAAAATCATGGCCATCTACGCGGAAATGCAGATGAATATCTTCAACTCCCAGCCGATTGTCATCGCGAAGGACGTCCGTTACGAAACCGTAATCGAAATCGAGACGCGTTCCATGATGCTTCCGGGCATGAGCATCGAAATCGGAACGAAGCGGGTCTATCCCCGCTCCAATCTGGCGGCGCAGATTATCGGATATACGGGCGCCATTCCTTCCCGGGCGACCTGGCTGACGCTGGAAGCAAAGGGATATAATTATAATGATACGATCGGCCGGGATGGTATCGAATATTCCATGGAAGAATGGCTGACCCAGAATTCCTCCCTTCGCAAAGGAACGAAGATTGTGGAGCGGGACCAGATGTCCCGTGTGGTTCGCACGCTGCCCGGCGGATCCGATCCGAAGGACGGGTACAACGTCAAGCTGACGCTGAACGCCGCCTATCAGCAGGTGGCGGAACGCTGCATCGCGAAAAACGTAAACAGCACCCGCGACCATCAGGAACAGCTCCTGGCTTCGGACAGCTGGAAGGAAGCGAACAAGGCGGATATCAACCGCAGGAACTGGACCAAGTTTCCTCTTGAACTGGCGGAGCACGGCTGCCTGATCGTGCTGGATATGCAGTGCCGCGTGCTGGCCTTCGCCAACTATCCCACCTACGACCTGAACGCGCTGGTCATGGGCGGCAAGGAAGCCCGGGCCATCCTGCAGGACTCCCGGAATCTTCTGCTGAATTACGGAATTCATGCCCGGGGAACGCCCGGTTCCATCTTTAAGATGGTCACCGGTATGGCCGCCCTTTCCACCGGGGTTCTGAAGCCTACGGAGCGGATTTCCGACAACGGGTATTACACGAAGTACAACTCGGACGAATCGACTGCGCCGAAGTGCTGGATCAATAAAAATTCCCGCTATCTGCACGCCAATCAGACGATTGTGGACGGGCTGACCAACTCCTGCAACTATTTCTTCTATGAGCTTTCTTCCCGCCTCGGCGAGGAAAGGCTGTACCGCTACGCGGGCCTTTTCGGCCTCACGAGCATCACCGGCATCGACCTTCCCGGCGAGGTCCGCAGTGTGGTGGGATGCCAGAACTCCCTGTATGATCCGATGAAGGCCGTGAACGAGGCCAACCAGGATACCTCCATGCCCATCATCGTTTTCAACCAGATCAAAACGCATCTGAAGAAGTGCGGACAGTCCAGAAACATCGAATATGACGACGACCGCCTGTCAGTTTGCGCCAAGCGGCTGATGGATATGGCTGTAAACAGCAACGAAACCGACTGGCTGGACAACATGCGCACCATCCTGATGGAAGAACTGAACATGACCAAGGAAATGGTGTATCTCCAGGCGGTTATCGGCGATACCTACAATTACATGAACGATATCAAGTGGGGCGGCGGCCAGACCATCCTGACGGGAATCGGTCAGTCCGTAACCGTGCTGACGCCCATCGCCGTTGCCCGGTACGTCTGTACGGTCGCGAACAACGGATATCTGTACAACGTCTCGCTGATCGATTCCATTTCCTCCCCTGACGGTGAAATCCAGTCGCAGCGGGAGCCCACCCTGATACACCGCCTCGATTATTCGGATGAGTACCTTCCTCTCATCCGGGAAGGGATGAAAGGCGTGGTTGACGAGACCGGTACCGCGAAAAAGTTTTTCCGGAACTGGCCTTACCGTGAGCAGATCGCCGCGAAAACAGGAACCGCGCAGGTTACCGCCATCGACCTGGAAAACAATTCCTGGTTCGTCTGTTTCGCGCCGTATGAAAATCCGGAAATCGCCGTCGCCTGCTTTATTCCGAACGGGTATTCCGGCTCGGAGGCTTCCCAGGCTCCGCGGGATTTCATTGAATGGTACATGGAGCAGAAAACGCTGCGCAGCGTGGATGTTGTGCTTCCCGCCGGGAACAGCCTGGCGCCTTGACCTTACCGGGGAGGGTTGATTCATGTCGCAAACGTTCCTGATCGCGTCCGGAAAAGGCGGCGTCGGCAAATCCACGGTCGCTGCTTCCCTGGGGATTCTGCTGGCCGGAGCCGGCTCGTCCGTGCTGCTGATCGACGCCGATTTCGGTCTCAGAAGCCTGGACAGCCTGCTCGCCCTGGAGAATCAGGTCGTTTTCGACCTTCTTGACGTCCTGAGCGGAGATTGCGCGGCGGCGGACGCGATGCTGTCCGATCCGTCTCTCCCCTCCCTGAAGCTTCTTCCGGCAGCGCAGTTTGCCCGCGCGAAGTCCCTGGATGTGAAAAAGTTCCGCGGACTGATTCAGTCCGTGGCCCGTTCCTACGATTATATTCTGATCGACTGCCCGGCCGGCATCGAACGCGGATTCCGGAACGTGGTCAGAACGGAGCTCTGTGAAGCGATTCTGATTACCACGCCGGATGATCTTTCCGTCCGGGACGTGGAGCGGACCGCCGGAATACTGGAGGAGAAAGGAATCTCCCATCCCTGGCTGATTGTAAACCGCCTGCGGAACGATCTTGTCTGCTCCGGAGAAATGCCCGCCGCGCGGGGAATCGCGGACGCCCTGGATCTTCCGCTTCTCGGTGAAATTCCGGAAGATGAAACCGTTTACCGTGCGCAGCTGCGTCACCGTACAGCCGCCGATTACGACTGTGAGGCCAGAGACGCCCTCGTCCGGATCGCCAGAAGGCTGCGGGGAGAATCCGTCCCGCTGCCTGCTTACGGAAAAAAACGGGCTTCCTGGTTCAGACGGGTTTCCCCGCGCAGATTAAAGGAGGTTTCGTCCCTTGACAGTCACTGAAAGCCGCCACTCGCACGCCCGTGTGGACATCATTCTGATCGCCATGGTTTTCGCGATGTCCCTCTTCGGTATCGTCGCGGTCTGCGTGGCTACCTATTCTCCGGATTCGACGTCGGATACTTCCTTTCTGAATCATATTGTGGAATCCTCCTCCGCGATGAAGCAATGCTTCTTCCTGCTGCTTGCGCCGCTCGTGGTCGGCGTGATCATGGCTTTTCCCTATGACCAGCTCCGCCAGCGCGCCGAACTGATTTACTGGACTTCTTTCCTGCTTCTGGTCGTGGTGACCGTTTTCAACAGGGCTAAGGGCGTGAAAGCCTGGCTGGACGTAATCTGGGGATACACCATTCAGCCTTCGGAGTTCGCCAAGCTGTCGATGATTCTGATTCTGGCCAAAAATTTCGCGAAACAGGACCGTCCCATGGGGGATATGCGCTCCTTTGTCAGGATCTTTCTGCTGGTGATCCTGCCGGGCGCCGTCATCCTGATGGAGGGCGAAACCGGTTCTTTGCTGGTGATCATTTTTCTCTTCGCGGTGATGATGTATTTTGCCAACGTTTCCCTGAAAATTCTCGGCGTTCTGGGCGCTGTCGGTATTCTCGGAATCCTGGCGCTGTTCGGAATCATGGTCTGGACCGGATCCTCGGACTACCGCCTGGCCAGAATCTTCGGATTCCTGAATCCGGAGATGTACGCCTCCTCCGACGCGTATCAGCAGACCATGTCCAAAATGGTGATCGGATCCGGCGGCCTGACAGGAAACGGCATGTTTGTGGATGGCGCCATGTCGCAGCTGAATTATGTGCCGGCGGACTGGACGGATTTCGTTTACGCCACGATCGGCGAAACCTGGGGATTTGTCGGGTGTGTTCTGGTGTTGGCGGGCTATCTGGCCATTCTGCTCCGCATGCTGTATCTTGCCTGGTTCACCCGGGACAAATTCGGCCGGCTGATTATCGTCGGCGTCATGGGCATGCTTCTGTTCCATGTGATGGAAAATATCGCCATGACTCTCGGTCTGATGCCGATCACCGGAATACCGCTCCCCTTTCTTTCCTACGGCGGTTCCAACATGGTTACCAATATGGGCGGCGTCGGCCTGGTGCTGAATGTGACCCGAAACCGCTCCATCTCCATCACGGCCAATACGCCCCAGACGTTCTATAATCCGTACCGGATTCACAGGCATTTCCGCACCCGGCCGTACTGACGCACGTTCTGTCCGCCGCCTGCCTGAAAAGGCGGAAAAAGCCGGGTCAACGATCACACAGGGAGGGTTTTCATATGTCAGACAGGCTGAATCAGGATTCACTGGTGTTGCAGGCCGGGTATCAGGAAACGATGGAGCAGGAAGTCCAGCCCTGGCTGGAATCAAAAGAACAGGTGCTTCAGGTCAGCGGCTTTGAGGATAAGCCGATCTCCTGCCGTCTGTATGAGGCGGATTCTCCCCGCGGGACTGTGGTAATTGTGCACGGCTTCACCGAAAGCGCCGTCAAGTATTCCGAGCTGATCTTTTCCCTGCTCCGGAATCATTTTTCCGTGGTCGCCTACGATCAGCGGGGCCACGGGTATTCCTGGCGAAAGGAAGGGCTGGCGGATGCTTCCGTGACGCATGTGGATCATTTCTCCGATTACGTAAACGACCTGAAAATGATCTGCGATCATTTTCTTCCCGGGCTTCCGAAGCCCTGGATGGTTTTCGCCCACTCCATGGGCGGAGGCGTCACTTCCCTGTTCCTGGAACAATATCCGGATGTTTTTTCCGGAGCCGTCCTCTGCGCGCCGATGATCGCTCCGAACCTGTCCGGGCTCCCATCCGTGCTGGTGTCGGCTCTCTGCCGCACAGCCTGTTTCTTCGGCTGCGGAAAACAGCGGCCTTTCGTTGCCAAGCCCTATTCCGGCCCGGAGGATTTTGAAACCTCCTGCGCCACCTCCCGGGAGCGCTTCGCCTGGTACGACGCGGTGAAAGTTGCGCATACGGAATATCATAACTTTTGCCCCTCCTATCGCTGGACGCTGGAATCCATTCATGTCACGAAGGAAGTTCTCGCAGCCGGCGCGCCGGAGGGCATCGCGTGCCCGGTCCTTCTCTTTACCGCGGATCAGGATTTCAGCGTGATGCCGGATCCCCAGAAAGAGTTTATTTCCAGAGTGCCGAAGGGAAAGCATATTTTCGTCTCCGGCTCCAGGCATGAGATCTACCGCTCGACGGACGAGGTTCTGTTTCCGTGGTGGCATGAAATCCTGCAGTTCTTCGAGGAAGGAACCGAAGCATGAAAAAAGAATTTCCGCGGTTTCCGCTCATTTTTTCCTGCCTGATGCTGGCGCTGATTCTTTGCTGGATGATCCTCATCCCGCTCCGGTCGGTGCTGTCCTTTCAGCAGGAGGATCTTGCCCTGAGCCTGGAAACCAGCTATGGCCGGGAGCGTAAACAGCAGCATGAATACGATCAGGTCACCGCGGATCTGCCTGTGGCCCGGGAAGAGCTGGCGGAGCTTCAGCCGCAGGCTGAGGCCGCGCAGCAGGAAGTCACGGAGCTGAAAGCGCAGCGGAAGGAGCTGCGGGCGAAACTGAAGGCGCTGCAGGAAGAATCGGAAAACGCGGCGCCGGAGGAGGAAAAGCCATGAATCGTTCACTTCGCGCTATCCTGCTTCTCGTGCTTGCGGTAGCGTTCCTGTTCACGGCCCTTCAGTTTGCGGACATGATTTCCCTGAACAGCAACGTGCGTTCCAGGCGGGCCGAACTGGCGGAAAGCCGTGCCGTATGGGAGAAAATCGCTGAAGAAAAGGAAACCCTGCAGGCGGAGCTGAAGCAGGTCACCAACGATCTGAAGGAGGCTCGCCTTTCTCTCTCCGAATCCGAAACGCGGAAGGAAGAACTGAAGGAGGAAATTCAGGGACTTGAATCCGAGATCAAAGCGCTGGAAGAGGGTCAGCATGAATAAAGACATATGCCGGAAAGCATGGCTGCTTCTTCTGCTGCCCCTGTTCTTTCTTTTGACGGCGGGGGCGAAGGCGGACGGAACCTGGTATACCCTGCAGGGCGATCCGCCTGACGGGCTCGGTTATCTGGTCTGCGAATACTCCGGAGATATCACGATAACCTTTCTCGGCGACTGCACCCTGGGCGGAGAGGAAAAATCCGAGCGCTCCGCGCTGGGGTTCGTCCGGAGGATCCGGGACAACGGAACCGGCTTCCCTCTCCGGTACCTGAGCAGGCTGACGCTGACGGACGACCTGAGCGTCGCGAATCTCGAAGGCGTTCTTACAGACCGGGATCTGCAAAAGGTTCCGAAGGAATACAATTTCAGGGGGCCGGCTTTCTATACGGAGATTCTGACGAAGGCGGGCGTGGAGTGCGTAACGCTTGCCAATAATCATTCGCATGATTACGGGGACAGCGGATACGCGGACACGAAAGCCGCCCTGGGCGATGCCGGCGTCTGCTGGTTCGGAACGGACGCGCCGGCTGTCTGGCGGAATGAGGACGGTCTGATGATCGGCTTCGCCGGCATTTCCTATTCTCTGTCCGGAAACCGGTACAAAGCTTTTCAGCAGCAGGTCGAAACGCTCCGGCAGCTCGGCTGTTCCGCTGTCGTCGCGGTCATGCATACCGGCACCGAATATGAGTATACTCCGGATACCCGGCAGAAGGATACGGCAAAGCGCGCGATCTCCTGCGGCGCGGATCTGGTGATCGGGCACCACCCCCATGTCGTTCAGGGGTACGATATCGTGGACGGGGTTCCGGTTGTGTACAGCCTCGGGAACTGTTCCTTCGGGGGAACCACCCACGCGAAGGATTCCGACGCGCTGGCGGTGCAGGCGGTTCTTTCCTTCTCCGATTCGGAGCTGCGGAACATCACCCTGCGTTTTTATCCGATTTCCATCACCAGCGACGAACGGTACAACAATTACTCGCCTTCCTTCTTAACCGGAAAGGACGCGGAAAGGGTTCTGAAAAAAATGCGGGACTCCACCGGCCGGGATCCCGGCTCCTTCGATGAGGAAACCGGAGCGGTCGTGTCCGTCCCCGTAACCCGCGGGAACTGAGTCAGAATCATACGCTCCCACCGAAAAAAGGCGACGAAAAAAGGAACGCACACGCGTTCCTTTTGGTCTGGGTGAGAAGATTCGAACTTCCGGCCTCTTGAACCCCATTCAAGCACGCTACCAAACTGCGCCACACCCAGA